>CADCPQ010000049.1 GCA_902803395.1 uncultured Bacteroidota bacterium | reverse complement strand
TGAGTTGGCGCGAGCCGATGTTGGAGGTCATGATGATGATGGTGTTCTTGAAGTCGACCTTGCGGCCTAAGCTATCGGTCAGCTGGCCGTCGTCGAGGACTTGGAGCAGCAGGTTGAACACATCGGGGTGTGCCTTCTCGATTTCGTCAAGCAACACGATAGAGTAGGGCTTGCGGCGCACTTTTTCGGTCAGTTGGCCGCCCTCCTCATATCCGACGTATCCCGGAGGCGCTCCGACCAGACGGCTCACCGAGAATTTCTCCATGTATTCGCTCATGTCGATTCGCACCATGGCGTTCTCGCTGTCGAACAAGTATCGGGCGAGGATTTTGGTGAGGTAGGTCTTGCCTACGCCGGTGGGGCCGAGGAACAGGAACGAACCGATGGGTTTATTGGGGTCCTTGAGACCGGCACGGTTGCGGCGGATGGCTTTGGCAATCTGGCGGATGGCGTCGTCCTGACCGATAACGCTGCCTTGCAGTTCACTCTCGATGGTCATGAGGCGCGAACTTTCGTTCTCGGCGATGCGCTGGACGGGCACACCGGTCATCATGGCCACCACTTCGGCCACGTCGTTTTCAGTCACCTGCACACGCTTGTTCTTCTCGTCCGACTCCCAACGGCGTTTCTCGTCGGCCAGTTTGGCATTGAGGTCGCGTTCCTGGTCGCGGTATTCGGCAGCTTCGTTGTATTTCTTCTGGGCCAGAACCTCCTTCTTGAGCTTGCTCACGCGAGCGATTTCCTGCTCAAGGTCGATAATCGACTGGGGCACTTCGACGTTAGCGATGCGCACTCGGGCGCCGGCCTCGTCGAGGGCGTCGATGGCCTTGTCGGGCAGCAGACGGTCGCTGACGTAGCGCTCAGTGAGGGCGATGCAGGCCTTCAGGGCCTCGTCGGTGTAGGTCACGAGGTGGTGGTCCTCATATTTCGGCCTTATGTTTTTCAAAATCTCGTAGGTCTCTTCGGGCGAGGGGGCTTCGACCAGCACTTTCTGGAAGCGGCGTTCCAGAGCGCCGTCCTTCTCGATATACTGGCGGTATTCGTCCAGCGTGGTGGTGCCGATGCACTGCAGTTTGCCACGCGACAGGGCCGGTTTGAACATATTCGAGGCGTCGAGCGAGCCACTGGCGCTGCCGGCTCCGACGATGGTGTGGATTTCGTCGATAAAGATGATTATGTCGGGATTTTTCTCGAGCTCGTTGAGGATAGCTTTCATGCGCTCCTCAAACTGGCCACGGTATTTGGTTCCGGCCACCAGCGAGGCGAGGTCGAGCGTAATGACGCGCTTGTTGTAGAGGGTGCGGGGCACACGACCCTGCACTATGCGCATGGCCAAACCTTCGGCGATGGCGGTCTTGCCTACGCCGGGTTCGCCGATGAGGATGGGATTGTTCTTTTTGCGACGTGAGAGAATCTGGGCGATGCGCTCCAGCTCGCGGTCACGTCCCACAATGGGGTCCAGCTCGCCATCCTCGGCGGCCTTGGTCAGGTCGCGTCCGAAATTTTCGAGGGCCGGAGTGGCGCTCTGGCTTTTGGTGCCATCGGGGCGACGGCGGCTGCTGTCGGGCTGCTCGGGGTCAGGGTAGGGGTTGTCGTTGTCGTCGTCGCTGGTTTGCATAGTGAAATCGGGAGTCTCGTTGCCGTTGTGGCCTTTGGCCTCGTCAATCATGCCCTGCTGGCCCGATACGAGCTTGAAGAAGCGGTCGTGGTTGACGCCGGCTTTGTCCAGCAGGCGGGCCACCATGTTGTCGCCCTCCATAAGTATGGCCAGAATGAGGTGTTCGGTACCTATCTCTTTGGCTTTGAGTTTGGTCGATTCGAGGAAACTGAGGCGCAACACCTTCTCGGCCTGCCGCAGCATGGGGAGTTCGGTATCGTCGCTGAAACGCACGTCGGTGTCGATTTGACTGATTGACGACTCGATACGGCTGCGAATCTCGCCGAGGTCGACGCCCATGGCTGTCAGGAACGACACGGCCGAGCAGTCGGGCTCGCGCAGTATGCCAAGAAAAAGGTGTTCCACTCCGATGGCGCCGTTTTTCAAGCGCATGGCTTCGTCGCGGCTGTTGGAAAGGGCTTTCTTGACGTTGGGACTAAGTTTTGCTTCCATTTCAAAAATATATTTCAAAATGCAAAATTATATAAAAAAACAGACATACAACCATCCCGCCGCAACAAGTTATTAACACCGCAAAGTGAATGTTATTTTTTCTTTGCCGGCTCGGGCGAAATTATAACGTCGCCCGCAGGTTTTTATTGTGTTAAAAATAAAATAAAATTTGTTAATATTTTTAACCGATAGGGGAGTGCTATGTCAAATATTTTTCGTAAATTTGTAGTTTAATATTTAAGGCCAAAAACGGCCGAAACGATTGATAATTAGAAAATTAACGATATAAATGGTATCAGACAACGAGAAAATTGTACAGGTTGACATCGAAACCACGATGAAAACAGCATATATCGACTACGCAATGTCAGTTATCGTGGCTCGTGCTCTGCCTGATGTCCGCGACGGATTGAAACCCGTGCACCGCCGCATTTTGTATTCGATGAACGAGAACGGGATTCTTTACAACACACCTTTCAAGAAGTCGGCACGTATCGTAGGTGATGTGCTCGGTAAGTACCATCCCCACGGCGACTCGTCGGTCTACGGCGCTCTGGTGCGTCTGGCCCAGTCATGGGCCATGCGCTACCCGCTGGTCGACGGCCAGGGTAACTTTGGCTCCATCGACGGCGACGGCGCAGCAGCCATGCGTTACACCGAGGCCCGCATGAAGCAGATTGCCAACGAGATGATGGCCGACATCGACAAGGACACCGTCGACATGATGGCCACCTACGACAACGAGGGCGAGGAGCCTACTGTATTGCCGGCCAAAATACCCAACTTGCTCATCAACGGTTCCAACGGTATCGCCGTCGGTATGGCCACCAATATGCCGACCCACAACCTGCGCGAGGTACTCGACGGCTGCATAGCCTATATAGACAACACCGACATAACCGTCGAGGAACTTATGCAGTTCGTCAAAGCCCCCGACTTCCCGGGCGGTGGTACCATCTACGGCTACAACGGTGTGCGCGACGCATACACCACCGGACGCGGAAGCATCGTGCTTCGTGCCGACGCCACCATCGAAGAGGACAGCAAAGGCCGCAACATAATTGTCGTCCACACAATACCTTACGGCGTAAACAAGGCCGAGATGATCCGCAAGCAGGCCAACCTCGTCAAAGAGGGTAAAATCGAAGGCATAACCGACATCCGCGATGAGAGCGACAAAGAAGGCATCCGCGTTGTTTACATACTTCGCCATGACGTCGTCCCCAACGTCATCCTCAACAAACTGTACCAGCTTTCGGAGCTGCAGTCGTCGTTTGCGGTCAACAACATCGCCCTTGTGCACGGCCGTCCCATGCTGCTCAACCTCAAGGACCTTATCGCCAACTTCATTGAGCACCGCGAGGACGTGGTCACACGCCGCACCAAGTTCGAGATGGCCGAGGCCGAGCGCCGCGCCCACATATTGATTGGTTTGCTCAAGGCCATCGACATTATTGACGAAATCATAGCTCTCATACGCCGTTCGCCAACCGTCGACGAAGCTCGCCAAGGCCTTATCGACACCTACAATTTCAGCGAATTGCAGGCCCGTGCCATCGTCGAGATGCGTCTGCGTCAGCTGGCCGGCATGGAGCGCCAGCGCCTCCAGGACGAATACGACGAGAAGATGCGCTTCATCGAGCGTTGCAAAGAGATTCTTGGCGACCACAGCGTCCTCATGAGCGTCATCAAAAACGAACTCACCGAAATCCGCGAAAAATACGGCGACGACCGTCGCACCGCCATCCGCTACGAAGCTTCGAACTTCCGTGTCGAGGACACCATCCCCAACGAACAAGTGGTCATCACCATCTCGCACCGCGGCTACATCAAGCGCACCTCGCTCAACGAATACCGCACACAGAGCAGGGGAGGGGTCGGTTCGAAAGGCAGCTCGGTCCGCTCCGAAGATTTCGTCGAGCACATCCTCACCGCCACCAACCACAACTATATGCTTTTCTTCACCGAGAAAGGCCGTTGCTACTGGATGCGCGTGTTCGAGATTCCTGAAGGCGAGAAAAACACTAAAGGTCGCGCTGTGATGAACCTCATCAACATCGAGCCCGACGACAAAATCAAGGCTTACGTCAACGTCGAAAACCTCAGCGACGCCGATTACCTCGCCAACCATTATATAATAATGTGTACGAAGAACGGCGTGGTCAAGAAAACCACCCTCGAGGCCTACTCGCGTCCGCGCACCAACGGCATCATCGCCGTCGGAATACGCGAAGGCGACGAACTCATCACCGCCCGCCTCACCGATGGCAACAGCGAGATTCTCATCGCGTCGAAGCAGGGCAAGGTCGTGCGCTGCAAAGAGGATGAGTTCCGCCAGATGGGCCGTGGCGCCTCGGGTGTGAAAGGTATCGAACTGGACGGCGCCGACGACTGCGTCATCGATATGCTGTGCGTCAACAACAGCGACGACAACATACTCGTTGTTTCGGAACACGGCTTCGGCAAACGCTCCGAACTGGACGAATACCGTTCGACTCACCGCGGCAGCAAGGGCGTGAAAACCATGCAGATAACCGAAAAGACCGGCGGCCTTGTGGCAATAACCAACGTCACCGACGACCACGACCTGATGATAATCAACCGCTCCGGCGTCACCATCCGCATGAAAGTCAGCGATTTGCGCATCCTTGGCCGCAACACTCAGGGCGTGAAACTCATCGACCTTCGCGGCAAGGATTACATCGCATCAATCACCAAGGTGCCGACCGAAGACGAGCCCGAGAACGAACAAAATGAAGAAATTTCGACCCCGGACAGCAATAATTCGGTCGAAAACAATACTAATGAATAAACAACCAAAACAAAATACCATGAAAAGATTAGCTTTAATTGCATTATTGGCAACCCTGACCTTTAGCGTCAGTGCCCAGACCCTGAACGTGCAGAGCGCCATCCAGGACCTCAAAAAGAATTACCTCAACAAGGCCAAAGCCGAAATCGACCTTGCCTGTGAACACGAAAACACCAAAGAAGACGCCAAAACCTGGTGCTACAAAGGCCTTATTTACACCCGTATCGGAGCCGAAGCCTCCAATCCCAAGTCGAAATTCAAAAACCTCGCACCCGACTGGGCCGAGCAGGCTTACAACGCCGCCATCGAGTGCAAACGTCTCGACACTAAAAACGAATACGCCAAGGAAAACAACGAGGTGTTCAGCTATGTTGGCAACGAGTTCTACAACAAGTCAATCGGTGCCTACAACAACGGCAACTACGCCGAGGCCATCCAGTTCGCCGAAAAGGCTCTGACCATGTTCAACAACTCCGGTCGCCGCGAGTTCGCCAACGAAGCCCTTTATATCGCCGGCATCTCGGCCAAAGCCAGCAACGACGAGGAGACGATGAAGAACTACTACAACCAGCTCATCCGTCGCAAAACCGACAAACAGACCGTCTACCGCGCAATGTTCGACCTCTACAAAAAAGAGGGCAACAAAGCCGACGCCATGAAAGTGGCCACCAACTATAGCAAAAACTGCCCCAACGACTACAACTCCAAGCTTCTGATGGCCGAAGGATACCTGCTGAACGAAAACATCGAAAAAGGCAAGGAAATGCTCAACGGCGCTCTGGAAATGACTCGCGAGAACCCCGAAATCTACTCGCAGATTCTTGTCCAGGTAGGCTCGATACTTGAAGTCACCGGCGACTTCGACGGCGCCATGGAGCGCTACACCGAATCGCTCAACCAGAACTCCAACCAGTTCGCCGCCAACTTCAGCGTCGGCAAGATGAACTTCAACCGTGGCGTCGACAAACTCGAAGCTACCAAGCAGGTGCCGCTCGACGACGAGACCGGACTGTACGACAAGCTCATTGAAGAATCGAACAGACTGTTCAGCCAGTCGATCAACTACTTCAAAGCTGCCATCGCATACATCGACAATCTGCCTGCCGAAAAACAGGCCGCACAGCGCAGCAACCTGTTCAACTGCCTCAGCGCACTTGAAACCGTCTACGCCCGCCTTGAAATGTACGACGACCTCAAACCCGTCAAGGCTCGCATCGAGGAAATCAAGAACCAGCAGTAAAACATAAAAATTCCACACATAAAAATACGGCCACGAATAAACCTCGGGGCCGTATTTTTATGAATTTATATATTTTCCATAAAATTGATGTTATGTTAAGTTCGGTATTTTGGAATCCCCTCTTTTATGGAATTCTCTTTGCACTCTCCGATGGTAAATAAAAATTTCAAGACGAATGATTTATGTATCTGATTTTCAATAATTTAAATAATTTCACGCAAATTATTGGTTTTCAGGTCTTTAGATGGGTTCGGGTCGTACTTGGGTCGGCCTTACATCGGCCTTGCTTCGGCGTTGTTCGTCCTGGTTCGACCAATAGCCGAAGTAATACCGTTGAACACACTGTGTTACAACGAGATAAATAAAAATTAATATCGCTCTCGGTTAGCGTATTGCCGCAGCTATTGAATCGGCATCGATTCCGCAGTCGCGCTTCAGCGTTGCCACAGGGCCGTGAGTGACGAAACTGTCGGGAATTCCCAGAACCGTTGTGTGCGCCAATACCTCGGGATGTTTTGCGGCGAAATATTCGATTATTGCCGAGCCGAAGCCGCCGGCTTTTATACCGTCCTCGACCGTCCCAATGCGTTGGAATCCGGCTTTCGCAATCTCGTCCAAGAGCCTGTAATCCAACGGCTTTACGAAGCGCATATCGTAAACGGCCACACTCCTACCCTCTTGTTCGAGCTTGTCGGCGGCTGCGAGGGCGTCGTTGCCGCTGTGACCGATGGCCACAATTGCGGCGTCAGAGCCCTGCCTGATGCAGCGGCCTCGGCCAATGACGAGTTGTTCCATCGTGTTGTGCCAGTCGGCGAGCACTCCGCAACCGCGAGGATAGCGGATGACCCACGCACCGCTGTCGGCCATCTGGGCGGTGTACATCATGTTGCGCAGCTCGTGTTCGTTCAACGGTGCGGCTATGATCAAATTGGGTATCGACCTTAATGCCGCAATGTCGAACACGCCGTGGTGCGTCGGGCCGTCGTCGCCCACCAGTCCGGCACGGTCGAGGCACATGACGACGGGCAGCCGCTGAAGGGCTACGTCGTGGATTATCTGGTCGTAGGCACGTTGTGCAAACGACGAATAGATATTGCAGAACGGCACCATGCCTTGTGCTGCGAGGCCGGCGGCGAAAGTGACCGCGTGTTGTTCGGCTATTCCCACGTCGAAAGTGCGTTCCGGCAAGGCCTCCATCATCAGGTTGAGCGAGCAGCCTGTCGCCATAGCCGGCGTGATACCGACGATTTTGGGGTTGGCGTTGGCGAGCTCGATGATGGTGCGGCCGAAAACATCCTGATATTTTATGGGGCCGCCGGCATTGCTGTTCTTTATCTGGCGGCCGGTTTGGGCGTTGTAGAGTCCCGGGGCGTGATACACCACGGGGTTCTGCTCGGCTGTCGTGAGACCTTTGCCCTTGACGGTTATTACGTGCAAAAGCTTGGGGCCAGGAAGCTGGCGCAGTTTGCTCAGCATTTCGACCAAATGAGGTATATCGTGTCCGTCGATGGGACCGAAATAGCGTATTCCGAGCGACTCGAACAGGTTGCTGCCGCCGAGCAACGCCGTTTTGGCGGTGAGGGTAAGTTTCTGCATCAGCGACCGCGAGCGGTGGTGGGTCTTTGCACCCGGACGGTCGCCGCTGAGACGGCTCCAAACCTCGTCCTTAAGGCGGTTGTAGCGCGACGAGGCTGTCAGTTTGGTGAGGTAGCTGTCGAGGCCACCGACGGCTTTGTCGATGGATATTCCGTTGTCGTTCAGCACCATAAGGATGTTGGCCTTCGAGTCGCCCACGTTGTTGAGTGCCTCGAAAGCCTCGCCGCCGGTCAGAGACCCGTCGCCAATCACGGCGATATGCTGCCGCGATGTGTTGCCCTGCAGTTTCGAGGCCGTTGCCATACCGAGGGCGGCTGAAATCGAGGTCGAACTGTGGCCGGTGCCGAAAGCGTCGTAAGAACTTTCGTCACGACGCGGGAACCCGCTCAGGCCGCCATAGGTGCGGATGGTGTCGAAACGGTCGCGGCGGCCGGTGATGATTTTGTGGGCGTATGACTGGTGTCCGACATCCCACACAATGCGGTCGTCGGGGGTGTTGAAGACATAGTGGAGCGCGAGGGTGAGTTCGACAGTTCCGAGGCTCGAAGCGAGGTGTCCGGGGTGAGTGGCCAGAGTGTTGATGATGAAAGTGCGCAGTTCGTCGGCCAGCGGTTGGAGCTGGTCGACATCGAGCGAGCGAAGTTCCTGCGGGGAGTTTATTTTTTCGAGCATGGCAGTGTTTTTAGATATGGGATCAGTTGCGTGTTGAATACGAAGGTGCTGCTTTTTCGATAGGTTCGAAAGGCTTGTTGAGACGTTTGTCGCCCAATCTGCCCTGGGCTCCGCGACGCAGTTCCCATTTGCCGTCGATGAAGGCGTAAGCCATCTCCTCGCCCGAGGGCACATAATACTGGAACAGGCCTTCCATGCCCTCGACCTGAGGCGCAACCTCGTCGAACATAATCATCTTGTCTTTGCGGTCGTGAGTGACCTCGACGGTGCGGTAACGGTTTTTAGAGCCCTTGACTTTCACACGTTTCCGCTCAACATCGCGAACAAACTGCTCCTCATAGCGGAGGTTGACCATAACGGTGTTGGAGTATTCGAGCACCACGCGTCGAATGTTGCGCTCGCGGCGGAACAGAGCTTGACCGAACTGGGGTTTGCCCGAAGCTGGTTTGAACCACACGGGTTCGATGATTTTGCGTTGGGTAATATTGTCGACACCGTTGTATCCGAGCAAAGTGTAATAAGTGCGGCCTTCATTTGAGGTCTGAATAATTTCCTGATATACAGCTCCGAACCAGTTGGACGGCTCGAGTATCGACTCTTCGCGGTTCATGATTTCATCCGATTTGTCGTTGAGTACGGCGAATTCGACCTCGCCGGTGGCGACATTTTGATATTGAATGAAGCCGAAGCATTCCCACTCGCCGTTGTCGCGCACCACGGGCCAGGTGATAAGGCGAACTTTTTTATCAGGCGAAGTAAGTACCGAAACCTTTGTGCCGAAATCCCACTTCCAGCTTATCGAGCCGTCGACCGCGCGGGCTTCACTCATCACCTGCACAGCCTGTTCGCTGGCCAGATAACGCTCGTTGTCGGTAGCTGCCGTCTGCGAGGCTTCAAACAAAGGCTCAAGCACGGCGGCATAGTCGGCCATACGTGCCTTGTCCTGTCCGTTAGCGACAAAACCAAGTAAAATTATTGTAACTATGAGTACAATTCTTTTCATATTTTTATATAACGCGAAACATATATTAATATTGTGTGATGAGATATTTTTTTTCGACAATTGCGAAAAAAAGTGTAATTTTGCAGCCGCTATGCAACAGTTGATAGAGAAAGCGTGGGACGACCGCTCCCTCCTCCAAAACCAAGAAAATGCCGAAGCCGTGCGCCAGGCTATTGATATGCTCGACCGTGGCGAGTTGCGCGTGGCCGAACCCTGTAACGGCGGCTGGAAAGTGAACACGTGGGTCAAAAAAGCCGTGATTTTGTACTTCCCGTTATGCCAGATGAAAACCGTCGAGGTAGGCCCCTTCGAATTTCACGACAAGATTCCGCTTAAAAGCGGCTATGCATCTCAAAATGTGCGCGTTGTGCCTCATGCCATTGCGCGGTACGGCTCCTACCTTGCCCCTGGCGTTGTAATGATGCCCTCGTACGTCAACATCGGCGCTCACGTCGGCGAAGGAACCATGGTCGACACCTGGGCCACCGTGGGGTCGTGCGCACAGATTGGCAGTGGCGTACACCTCAGCGGCGGTGTAGGTATCGGAGGAGTTCTTGAACCGGTTCAGGCTTCGCCGGTCATTGTCGAGGACCACTGCTTCATCGGAAGCCGATGCATCGTAGTAGAGGGCGCCGTAGTGGAACACGAGGCCGTTCTTGGGGCCAACACTGTCATTACTGGGTCGACAAAAATTATCGACGTCACAGGTGACGAACCTGTCGTTTACAAAGGCCGCATACCAGCCCGCAGCGTTGTAATCCCGGGTTCCTACACCAAACACTTCCCGGCAGGCGACTATCAGGTTCCATGCGCACTTATCATCGGTCAGCGAAAAGAATCGACCGACAAAAAAACGTCGCTTAACGCTGCTTTGCGCGACTTTAATGTCAGTATATAATACTCACACAATCAACATGAAACGCATAGTTATCTTAATCATCACTTCAATCATGCTCGTTTCGTGCGTCAAGCATGACGAGATTGAATTTGCCGGATATGTGGTCGGTGTGAGCACCTGTGCTGGATACTCGGCAGGCTATTTGGTCGAGCTCTCCTACCCTACTGAAGTTGGAGGGACGATAGTGCTCGGCGACGAGACCATCCAAAACGTTATGATACTTTACGAACCAGCCGAACACATCTTGGTCCATGATCATATCAGTGGCACATTCTATTACGACGACAACTACGCAAAAGCCAACTGCAATTACCAGAAAAAATACGATGTTCCCGAGGGTGTGTTTTGGAAGATTCAAGTTGACGATTGACGTCACAGCTCGCACATATCTCTGAAACTCAAACTTAAAAAGTTGCGTTCCTATAGTTATTAACGTAGGTTTGAAAAAAATATTTTACGGATTGAAATATTTTTTTTATCTTTGCAGCCTCATTTAAAGTAATTAAAAATAGTACAATTATATGAAATTTATCGTAAACAGCCAACTTTTAGTCAGACAGTTGCAGGCATTGAGCGGAGTGCTCACAAACAATAACACCATTCCAATCATCTCGTGCTTCCACTTCCATCTGGAAGAGAACGAGCTCACCTTGAAAACCACCGATCTCGACACCACGCTTGTTTCTCGCATCGAAGTCGAAACCGGACACATCGATAAACCGGCCGAGATAGCCATCCCGTCGCGTCTGTTGCTTGACATCCTGAAAAGCCTCGACGACGTACCTCTCACTTTTAACATCAACGAGTCGACATATTTAGTTGAAATAACCTCTGGTGAAGGTGTTTACCGTCTTGCCGGACTGAATGCCGACACCTACCCCACCCTGCCCGAAGCCAGTGCCACCGCAAGTACAACGCTGCAGGCCTCGGCTCTGGTTGAAGCCATCAACATGACCGTTTTTGCCGCCAGCACCGACGAAATGCGCAAGCAGATGGGTGGTATTTTCTGCGAAATGAGCCCTGAAAACATCACTTTCGTAGCTACCGACGCCCACAAATTGGTCCGCTATCGCCGAAATGATATGCACTCCGACGAGGCTTCAAGTTTCATCCTGCCCCGCAAACCCATTACCATTGTCAAAAATATCCTCGCCAACCGCAAGGAAGACTGCGAGGTTAAGTTGGAATACAACTCCACGAATGTATATTTCACTTTCGGCAACTTCTACATTGTATGCCGTCTCGTCGAAGGCCGTTATCCCAACTATGAAGCCGCCATCCCAAAAGAGAATCCCAACCATTTGACTGTCGACCGCGCTTCGTTCCTCAACACACTGCGTCGCGTTGGACTTTTCGCCAACCCGTCGACAAGCCAGGTTCGCCTCACCATCGATGCAAACCAGCTTGTAATTTCGGCCGAAGACATCGAATTCTCGAACGATGCTCGCGAAAAACTGCCCTGCACCTATGAGGGAGAACCAATGGAGATTGGTTTCAACGCCAAATTCCTCATCGAGATGGTTGGCAACCTCGATTCTGAGCAGATCCTCATCGATATGTCGCAGCCGTCGCGCGCCGGCATCATCTTCCCTGTCACGGATGGCGACAAGTCCGCTGACATTCTCATGCTCGTAATGCCCGTCATGCTCGCCAACTAATAACCAGAACCTATAATGGCAAAGCGAAAAAAAACACGGCAACAAGGCTCTTTGTCGGCAACACTGCTCGGCATAACCATTGCGCTTTTCATGCTCGGAATGCTGCTGGTAATAGAGTATCACTCCTATCGGCTCACGCATGATGCACAGGAGCGTATAACATACAAAGTCGACCTTCTGCCCGACGTTGAAGACGCACAAGCAATACATCTAAAAGATTCCATCGCCCAGTTTCAGTATGTAAAACACGTCGACTACATTTCACGTGAGAAAGCTGCTGAAATCTTCTCCGAAGACCTCGGCGAAGACTTTATCGGTTTCATCGGATACAATCCTCTGTATCCGTCACTTATGGTCAATTTCAGGGCCGACCTGTTGCCGGACAACTCGAGCCGCATTCTCGACAATTTCTGCAGCCAAATCGGTAAACTCGACATTGTAACCGGCGTGACATATCAGGAAAATGTCGTTAACGAGTTGCGCGACGTGTTTTATAATATAACATGGTTCCTCATCATTTTTGTAGCTCTGTTGCTGATTATCACCATAATACTGATTGACAGCTTAATACGGATTTCACTTCATTCTCAACGTGAAACATTGAGAACTATGAGTATGGTTGGTGCCGGAACCGGTTTTATCTCACGTCCGTTCGTTGGTCGCAGCATTGCATACGGCGCAATAGGAGCTGTAGTGGCCGATATTTTGCTTGCCATTGGTCTGTTCGTGGCTGATTATAACCTCGCTGCCAACCTCATGGACAGTACTCACCTGCCGTGGTATGCTGCAATCGCTCTGTTGTTAATCATAATAGGAATTGTTATTGCATGGCTCTCGACAACATTTGCTGTCAGAAAACAAATAAGAATACATTATTAGAAATATGGCTAAGGAAATAAAAATCAACGACGAAGAAAAAATCTTCGCTTTCGGAAAAATCAATTACATACTGCTTATTGCCGGCATCGTAGTGCTTGCTTTGGGATACATCATGCTTGCCGGTGGCGGCAGCAACGACCCCGATGTGTTCAACCCCGCAATGTTCGACACTCGCCGCTTGTATGTGGCTCCGATTCTCATAATTGTAGGTTTCATCATTGAAATCGTGGCCATAATGGTTAAACCCAAAGTAAAAGAATAAACAATGGATGCACTTCAAGCCTTAATACTTGGTCTCATCCAGGGACTCACCGAGTATCTGCCTGTCAGCAGCAGCGGACACCTCACCATTGGCGCGCACCTTTTCGGCCTCTCGGGAGCCGAGAACCTGACCTTCACCGTAGCCGTACACGTGGCTACCGTGCTCAGCACCTGCGTAATACTTTGGCGTGAAATCGTATGGCTGTTCACCGACCTGTTTAAATTCAAATGGAACGAAGGCACCCGCTACATCGTCAATATCATCATATCGATGATTCCCGTTGCCGTTGTAGGATTTCTCTTTAAGGACTATGTTGAACAGGTTTTCGGCAGCGGACTGACAATTGTCGGCATCTGCCTGCTGGTAACTGCCAGCCTGCTGGCCTTTGCCTATTTCGCCAAACCTCGCCAACGCGAAAACATATCGCCGCTTCATGCTTTCATTATCGGTATAGCCCAAGCCATCGCAGTGCTTCCTGGACTTTCGCGTTCTGGTTCCACCATCGCCACCGGTTTGCTGCTAGGCAACAAAAAGGAAAAACTGGCCCAGTTCTCATTCCTTATGGTCATTCCGCCGATTTTGGGCGAAGCTTTGCTTGATGTCAAAGATATGGCCGAAATGGGCGTGAGCAACGCCATGGCCGGCATCCCCACCACATCGCTCGTGGTTGGATTCCTGGCCGCATTCATCAGCGGCTGCCTTGCCTGCAAATGGATGATCAACATCGTCAAGAAAGGCAAACTTATCTGGTTCGCCGTCTACTGCGCCGTGGTTGGCGTACTTGCCATCGTGTTATGATAAACCTTGACGAGGGTGTAGTCATACCCGTCGACAAACCCCGTGGCTGGTCGTCGTTTCAAGCCGTCGGCAAAGCTCGAGCCGTAATCCGCAACACCTACGGCATAAAGAAATTCAAGATTGGCCATGCGGGAACCCTTGACCCCCTGGCGTCGGGTTTGCTCATCGTCTGTGTCGGCCGCGCAACAAAAAAAATACCGCTTCTTCAGGACGGCGACAAGGTCTACACAGGCACCATGGTTTTCGGAGCCACGACACCTTGCTACGACCTCGAACGCGCCATCGACGCCTACCACCCTTTTGAACACATAACGCTTCCGGCGGTTGAAGAGGCTGTAAAACAATTTGTTGGTACAATTGAGCAGGTGCCGCCGACATTCAGCGCGGTGAAAATAGCAGGGCAACGAGCTTACAAATACGCCCGACTGGACGACCCGACGGCAGTAATCGACCCGAAAAAAGTGACTGTCTACGACTTCGAAATCACCGGATTCCAACCAGCAAGCACAACTCACGACAAGTTGCCGCCCATAATTACGCAACCTGTCGATGCCCCTCAGACCGGGCTGTACAAAAATCCGCAAGGCGTTCTGCCCGAAGGACTTCCTCAAATTCAATTCCGCATCACCTGTGGCAAAGGCACATACATCCGCAGCCTGGCTCGCGACCTCGGCGTGGCACTGGGCTCGGGCGCTGTTTTGTCGGATTTGAGGCGCGAACGAGTGGGTGAATACACGGTTGACAAGGCCGCAAAAATGGAAAATCTGGCCGATTTTATAACTTTTTGATATTTTTTTTCATTGTCACAAAATATTTTTCAAATCTTCGCGTTATAGCCTTGTATAAGATTTTGAAAAATCAATGAAACTATCACAGTTCAGGTTCAACCTTCCCAAGGAGCTCATCGCCGAGAAGCCCTCGAAAAACCGCGATGAAGCCCGTCTTATGGTTCTCCATCGCGATACCCACGAAATTGAGCACCGCGTGTTCAAAGACATGATTGACTACGTCGATGAGTACGATGTCATTGTGGCCAACAACACCAAGGTCTTCCCCGCCCTGCTTTATGGCGAAAAAGAGAAAACCGGCGCCAAGATTACCGTTTTCCTGCTCCGCGAGCTCAACGAGGAAATCCGCCTCTGGGACGTGGTGGTCGATCCCGCCCGCAAAATACGTATCGGTAACAAGCTGTATTTCGGCAACAACGACGCCCTTGTGGCCGAAGTTATCGACAACACCACCTCGCGTGGCCGTACCGTGCGTTTCCTTTTCGACGGCACCCACGACGAGTTCATCTCGCTCATCAAAAGCATGGGCAAGACCCCTCTGCCCGAGGAACTGCAGCGCCTTCGCAACATCGAAAACTGGGACGCCGACCGCTACCAGACCATCTACGCCAAGGTCGAAGGCTCGGTAGCCGCACCTATCGCCGGCCTGCATTTCAGCCGCGAATTGATGAAACGCCTTGAAATCAAGGGCGTTGAGTGGACCGAACTGACTCTCCATGCCGGCATCGGCAACTTCAAGCCCATCGAGGTCGAAGACCTGTCGAAACACCGCATGGACGCCGAGGAGATGCACATCTCCGAGGAGACCTGCGACCTCGTCAACCGCGCCAAACACGAAGGCCGCAAGATATGTGTCGTAGGCACCACCACCATGCGCGCCATCGAGAGCGCCGTCACCGTGCCGGGCAAGATTTACCCCTACGACGGCTGGACCAACAAGTTCATCTTTCCGCCCTACGACTTCACCATCGCCGACATGATGATCACCAACTTCCATCATCCCATGTCGTCGCACTTCATCATGGCCAGCGCCTTTGCGGGTCCCGAGTTCTTGATGGAAGCCTACAACACCGCCATCAAGGAGAAATATCGTTTCTCGACCTACGGCGACGCTATGATGATAATATGACCCCGTTAGCTGAGATATTACGGCCAAAAAGCCTCGACGAATACATCGGACAACAGCACCTGATAGGACCAGGTGCTGTTCTTCGCACGTTGATTGACAGCGGCAACATACCGTCGATGATTTTCTGGGGGCCTCCGGGTATCGGCAAAACCACCCTGGCCATGATAATATCCAACACCCTCAACCGTCCCTTCCACACGCTCAGCGCCATCAGCAGCGGTGTCAAGGAGGTTCGTGAGGTCATCAACAAAGCCCAGGAGGAAGAAGGGTCGATACTGTTTATCGACGAAATTCACCGCTTCAACAAAGCGCAGCAGGATTCGCTGCTCGGCGCCGTCGAACGCGGCATCATCACACTTATCGGCGCCACGACCGAAAACCCCTCCTTCGAGGTTATCTCGGCCCTGCTTTCGCGCTGTCAGGTCTACGTGCTCAAGGAATTTGGCGAGGACGAGATGAACCGCCTCATCGACAGCGCGGTCGACTACTATGCTCGCAACAACGTCGCGGTCGAGGTCCGCGAACGTGAAGCCCTGATGCGCATCAGCGGCGGCGACGCCCGCAAACTGCTCAACGCCATCGAGTTGGTTGTCAATCAGAACACACGGCAGAATGCTAATACTACCAATTCCCCGATAATCCTCGACAACCAGACCGTCACCACGGTTGTTCAGCAAAACCTCGCCTTCTACGACAAACAGGGCGAGATGCACTACGACATCATCTCGGCTTTCATAAAATCGATGCGCGGCTCGGACCCCAATGGAGCAGTCTACTGGCTTGCGCGCATGATTGCCGGCGGCGAAGACCCCCTCTTCATCGCCCGCCGTATGCTCATTTTCGCCAGTGAGGACATCGGCAACGCCAACCCCAACGCCCTTCTGCTGGCCAACGCCACCTTCGACGCCGTCAACAAGATAGGCTACCCCGAATGTCGCATAAACCTCTCGCAATGCGCTGTCTACCTCGCCTGCTCGGTCAAAAGCAACGCCACCTATATGGCGCTGGCCAACGCCGAGGAGGCCATACGTCGCACCGGCGACCTGCCTGTGCCGCTGCACATCCGCAATGCGCCCACAAAGCTGATGAAAAACCTCGGCTACGGCGACGGATACAAATACGCGCACGACTACGAAGGCAACTTCGCGCTGCAGGAATACCTCCCCTCGCCTCTCGAAGGCACACGCTTCTATGAGCCCTGCAACACACCCCGCGAGAACGAAACCCGTCGCAGCCTCCACGACCACTGGGGCGAAAAATACGGCTATTGACAAAATAAAATAGAAAATTGAGAACAGAAAAGCGAAACTTCTAATAATCAAGAGTTTCGCTTTTCATTTTCCCCTTTTCGCTTTACTTATATCGTCCCAACATCGACCCCGAGCCCACTCCGCCGACCCATATCCGAACAATGTCCGATGTATGTCCGACCCAAGGCCGACCTAAACCCGAGGAGAGTCCATCTAACCCCTTGATATATAGTTATTTATACAAATTGCTTATTTTCAATTAGTTGTAAAATTTATTCATAATTTCTCCCTTCAAAAAAGTGGGGTGTCCTCTAAAAAAGCAATGTTGCCCACCCCGCCTTTCAGGCACCCCTCCGAAGGATGGGAGAAAAGATTGTCACGCGGCAGCCACTCCCCTCCTGTGGAAGGGGAGAAGAAAGCCTGAGGCTTTGCCTCATCAAGTTCGGCAGCCAAGCACGATAGCGGTGCCGCAGGCATTCCAAGCAGAGCGAAGGAAAGCGGAGAATACTAATGTCCGGCGGCAGCTTCTCCCCTCCTCCGGAGGGGTGGCGCGAAGCGCCAGGGTGGGCTAAAATTAGTGGTGAAGAAAAACTTTTTTTGGCCGAATGAAAAAAAGTTTGTATTTTTGCAGTCGGAAAAAAATGATGCAAAACAGATAAAAATATGGAAAGTTTAGCATACGCAAACAATACAACTTCAGGGGTAATGCCGAAGGCCAAGAAACTCCAAGAGCCCGTTGGCGGCATACCCGAAGGGTATATGTCGCTTGAAGCATTCGGTGAGGCATTCCACCAAAAACTCGACGAGGCCTATGCTGAGTTACAGGGTGATAGTAAGCAATGAAGCCATAGGCGACCTTGACGAAATTGTCGAATACATTGCCAGCCAATACAAGTCGGCAAGCGGACACAACTTCGTCAACCGCATTCTCGGGCAAATTCAGGCATTGACATACTCCGCAGGAACCTACAGGGAAAGTCCGTATACATTTGCCAAACGGATACACCCACACGCAAAAACAATGAGCATCATCAACCACCGTTGGACGGTGGTCTTTCATATCGACTATGGATATGTGATAGTTGACAGAATTATCCGTTCCAGCCGACTCGCCAATTAAAAAATTGTCAACCAAAACCGAAAAGAACAAGAGAAATAACAAACAGGACATAACACAACAGCGTTTACGCTTGAAGCGACCTTGAAGTTCCACAAACAAGTCCATTCTACATAAAGCGGTAAACGCCTGCGAGAAAATCGTGGGCTTTACTTGTAGAATGAAGGGTCGTGGAACACCCAAGGTTACTAAGCAGAGTCCACGAACTTTTTGACACCAATAAAAACACGATATATGAAACACAAACTTACCTTTTTCGTTGTCTTGATGATGGCCTTTTCGCTGCCCGAGGTGGTATTGGCCTACGACTTCAGCTATACTTATCAGGGAACGACATTGTATTACAACTTAACCACTGGCGGTGTGGAAGTTACAAGCCAGAATATAAGTTATCCCTACTACACCACCAGTCCGGTGGGTGATGTTGTGGTGCCGTCCATAGCATATTCTCCATCGGGTGCCGCCTATGATGTGGTTGGAATTGGTGGCTGCGCATTCTGGGGCGCCAGCGGCATAACAGGCATAACGCTACCCAATACGATAAAATCCATAGGTACATATGCGTTTAACTATTGCACTGGTTTGCAGTCAATAAATATTCCCGACGGCGTGACTGAAATCGGAATGTCAACATTTTATCAGACATCAAGCCTATCTTCGATAAACATCCCCGACAGTGTGACCAGCATTGGCGGAAATGCATTTTATCATTCAGGGTTGACAGAAATAACCATAGGCAAATCCGTAAATTATATCGGGAGTTATGCTTTCTCGTTCTGTCCACTTGAAAAAATAACCATAGGCAAATCCGTTAATTATATAGGTAATTATGCCTTCTCGTACTGTCCATTGGAAAGAATCACTATATTGGCTGAAACGCCGCCGGTAATAGAAGATTGGGATGGTGAAAATCGCACATTCTGGGACATCCCTGAAACAATACCTGTTTATGTTCCGTGCGGCAGCGAGGAATTATATAGCAGTGCGGCCTACTGGGACTATTTTTCAAATTTCATTCCAGTTCCGGCATTAGACTATACGTATGAAGCAGTTGCCGAGAACTCAGGCATGGGGAATGTATATATGTCAATTCCCAGTTGCGATTCCACCATTACCCTTGTGGTTGAGGCTTTTTACGGATACCATTTCACGCAGTGGAACGACGGCAACACTTACGACTTCCGTATCGTAAAATTGACTCAGGACACATTCCTTTATGCCATGTTTGAACCTGACAGATACTTTGTGCAAGGCGTATCGTACGACACGACGAAAGGTATCGTGATTGGAAGTGACACAGCTGATTACCTCGACTCTGTCACGCTGACGGCAGTACCTAATTACGGCTATCATTTTGGTTGGTGGATCTGTGACGATAACAATTCTTGGAATAATAATCCTCTAACTGTAGTTGTCACTAATGAAATAACATACACGGCATACTTCTTGCCAAACCATTACACCATCACAGTCAATGTAGACACGATCATTCATGGCTACTGTACTGGCAGTGGCAACGGTGAATATCTGTCAGAACGAACCATAACAGCCTTTCCTAACTACGGCTACCGTTTCACGATGTGGAGCGACGGCGACACCAACAATCCGCGTGTCATCACGTTGACGCAGGATACAGTGATTACGGCGATGTTCGCCAAGAGCCTATTCGCTGTCACTGCCGTAAGCAGCGACACCGTTAGGGGTTCCGTTTTCGGCGGCGACACGGTGGAATACCTTGACACAGTCACGTTGACGGCGGTCGCCAACTACGGCTACCACTTTACGGGTTGGAGCGACTCTCATACTGCTGGAAATCCTCGGCGCGTAGTGGCCACGGGCAATATTAATATAACGGCACACTTCGCACCGAACAATTACTCCGTAGCACTGGATGTGGACACTTCTATTCATGGTTATTGTAGAGGTGGCGGCGGGTTCAACTACTTGTCGCAGCTCACGATTTCCGCCATAGCCAATCACGGCTACCATTTCACAATGTGGAGCGACGGCGTCACCAACAATCCGCGAACGTTTACCCTGACGCAGGACACTGCGTTTACCGCCTTGTTCGAGCGTGACGAGTTCACGCTGACGTTCATGAGTGCCGACACCGCGATGGGTGTGGTTGATATTGCGAGTGTGCAAGGTCTGTACCTCGACACATCGCCGTCCATCACCGCTCAGGCTGTTCCGCATTACCATTTCACGCGATGGAACGACGGCAGCACCGAGAACCCGCGCCGTTTCGTGATTGACGACAACCGGGTATATACGGCTTCATTTGCCATCGATGTGCATTCGGTCAGTGTGCAGGTCGACAACCTTGCTCACGGCTCTGTTGAGGGTGGCGGAAATTTCACCTACGGCACAGCCACAACGGTCTCGGCCACGGCTTACAGCGGCTACACTTTTGCACATTGGAGCGACGGCTCGACCTATAATCCCTACACTTTTGCAGTTCTGGAAGACAAGGACTTAACGGCCAACTTCATCGCCGATGGTGAGCATTGGCAGGACACCGTCGTTGTTCACGACACGGTTTTTGTCGATGTGCCCTACGCAGTGCATGACACGATATATATTACTGATACAATATATATAACCGATACAATTTATGTCGGCGTCGACGATGTGACAGTAACGAATGTGAAGATGTACGTTCAAGGCTCCGACATCGTTGTCGAAAACGCCGAAGGCTACACGGTGAGCATGTACGACGCCGTAGGCCGACTAATTGAACGGAAAGTGGAAAGTGGAGAACGGAAAGTGTTTGCGGTGCCGGTTTCTGGTACTTACCTTGTCAAGGTCGGCAACCTCCCAGCCCGGAAAATCGTTGTGGTGAGGTAGCGTTTGGCCCACCCCCTGCCCCCTCCAAGGAGGGGAGTGCTACCGCTGGACATTCTTTTTCTCCCCTCCTATGGAGGGGTGGCGCGAAGCGACGGGGTGGGCTGCAACAAATGATCGGAGGCGGCGAGCGGTAGCGAGCCACCTCTTTCGTTTGATGCAGGGCTTGCGCACAACTGCACTGTTTTCGACGCTATCGGGGACAACACGGCTTTCGTTGTTTTTAGACGTCAATTTCCAGGAATTTTCTCGTTAATTATCGTGAATTATTTAATTTCAGGCAATTAACGGACTAATTTACGGCAATTCACGTTTTTAGTACTCAGCCTATAACCCAACTTCTGACCCGTTTTCTTCTTTGTGCGGGTGATACGGCCATGTCGGCCGTGCGTCTGGTGACTTTGGGAACGTGTATTGCCAGAATTTTCCTCGTTAATTATCGTCAATTAATTAATTTTCGGCTAATTTACGGGCCGTTTACGGCAATTCACGTTCACGAAAGTCACCGCAAAGTTACGTAGATTTTCCGACACGGCGGAAAAAATATCGTTGCAATTTGTGTTAAAGTTTTTAACATAATAAAAAATCGTTGCAGTCGGAAACTGCAATGATTTTTGTTCGAGGTTGTTACTGTTGTGTTACATTTTCCGCAGGTATTCGTCGACGTGGCCGAAGACGATGTCGGCGCGGACGGCGAAACTTTCCTCGGTGGCGAAAGCGATGTGCGGTGTCAGCAGACAGTTTGGCGCTCCAAACAACGGATGATTAGCTGGCAGCGGCGGCTCCTGCTCGAACACGTCGAAGGCTGCACCTGCGATGCGGCTGGTTTTCAAAGCTTCGGCTACTGCGGGTATGTCGCACACAGGGCCGCGGGCTGTGTTGACAAGGATGGCTGTGGGTTTCATCAAAGCCAACTCGTCTCGGCCAATCATACCGATGGTTTCGGCATTGGCCGGCACGTGCAGGGTGACGATGTCGGACTTTTGGAGAAGCTCGGGAAGAGTTACATACTTCACGCCCAGAACTTCCACTTCGGCATGGCGCGAACGGTTGAAGGCCAAAACGTTGCATCCAAAAGCCAACAGAAGTCGGATTGTGGCGGTGCCGATAGCCCCGGTTCCGACTACGCCAACGGTCTTGCCCCGCAGCTCGCGACCAAGGAACGCCCCTCGGCCCCTACCCTGCCGGATTGTGCCGTCCATTGCTGTAACTCAGCGCAATACGTCAATCATCATTCCTACTGCCAGCTCGCTGACCGCGGTGGTGCTGTAGCCGGCTGCATTTTGCACCACGATGCCGTGCTCGGTGCAAAATTGCAGGTCGATGTGGTCGAGTCCGGTAAAAGCCACCGACAGGTATTTCAGATTTTTGCAAGCAGCGAGAACCGAGGCCGGCAGTTTGATGTTGCTGATCACGGCGATGTCGGCATTGGCCATGCGCTCGACGAGCGATGCCTCGTCCTCGCGACGGTCCATATAATAATTAAAGGTGTGCCCTATGGCGGCATATTGCGCGACAAGGCTTTCGAAGTACCCGGCGCTGAGTCCGAGTGGTTCAGTGCAAACGATATTCATGACAATGTATTATTTTTTCTTTTTGACAGAGAATCCGAATCCGCCCAGTTTCTCGCCAAGGCCATAGTACTTGCCGTGAGAATAGGCCAGCGGCTGCGCATGGTTGAGCTGGAACGCCCCGGTGCTTTTGTCGATTAATGATTCTTCGGCATTGATGGCCACAACGTCGGCAAGGAACATATCGTGAGAGCCGAGACGGGATATGTCGCGCACACGGCACTCGATATTGAGTGGACTCTCGGCGATGAGCGGTGCTTTTACTACCTGCGCCGGCTCCGGCGTGAGATGCATCTGGCGGAACTTGTTGAAGTCGCGACCACTGCGTACGCCGCACCAGTCGGTGGCTTGAGCGAGAGCCTCGGTTGTTAGGTTGATGACGAATTCGCCAGTGCGCTCGATTAATTGGTGGCTGTGCCGTTCGGGCCGGACAGATATATAGCACATGGGCGGATCGCTGCAAACAGTGCCCGTCCATGCTATGGTTATGATATTGTAATTTTCCGGAGTGTCGCCGCAGCTCACCATGACAGCCGGCAATGGGTAAATCATGGTTCCGGGTTTAAACGGAATTTTCATTCTTTGAATTTCTTTTCGAGGTCTTCAACCCAGTAATGGAATTGTTTGTCGGTTTCGCTGAGGTTGGCGATAGTTTTGCAGGCGTGGAGAACGGTAGCGTGGTCCTTGTTGCCGCACTGCCAACCAATGATTGCGAGCGACGACTTGGTCATTTTCTTGGCGAAATACATAGTCAACTGGCGGGCCTGGACAATTTCGCGCTTGCGAGTACGCGACTGGATGCTCTCGATTGGCAGGTTGAAGTAGTCGCAGACAACTTTCTGGATATACTCGATGGTGATTTCGCGAGAGGTGTTCTTGACAAACTTGTCAATCATCTGCTTGGCGAGGTCGAGAGTTATCTGCTTCTTGTTCAATGAGCTCTGGGCTATAAGTGAGACGAGGGCCCCTTCGAGTTCACGCACGTTGGTGTTGATGTTGTAGGCGATGTACTCGATTACGTCGTAAGGCATCTCGATACCGTCGTTGCTGAGTTTCTGCTGAAGTATCTTGATTCGGGTCTCGACATCGGGAATCTGCAGGTCGGCTGCCAGTCCCCATTTCATACGCGAAAGCAAACGTGGGTTGAGGTCGCGCATTTCGCTCGGAGCCTTGTCGGAAGTGATAATAATCTGGCAGTTGTGCTGATGCAGGTAGTTGAAAATGTGGAAGAATGCATCCTGGGTGCCGGTGAATTTGTTCTCCCAGAACTGGATATCGTCGACTATCAGAACGTCGATCATCTCGTAGAAATGGATGAAGTCGTTGATTGTCTTGTTCTTGCCGGCCTCGGCATACTGTTGTGCAAACTGCTCGGAACTGACATAAAGAACGGTTTTGTCAGGATGTAGCTCCTTGGTTTTAAGACCAATGGCGTTGGCGAGGTGGGTCTTGCCCAAACCGACACTGCTATGGAGCAGCAGCGGGTTGAAGGCTGTGGTTCCTGGATTCTCGGCCACGGCATAGCCGGCGGCACGGGCCAGGCGGTTGCAGTCGCCCTCAACAAAATTCTCAAAAGTTTTCTTGTCGCTGAGCTGGGAATTGATACGTACCTTTTTGATACCGGGAATGACAAACGGATTGGGATATTCCGATGCGTTCTCACTATTAATATTAATAGGAATATCTTTGGGGCTATTCTGTGTGTGCTGTTTGCCTGTCGAAGGTATGTTGGTGACAATGGGGTTGCCGGATATGCTCTGGTCCATTACTATACTATATTTAAGCATACCGTTGGGACCGAGCTGCAAGCGGATGGTTCTCTTCAACAGGTCGATAAAATGTTCCTCCAGCCATTCATAGAAAAACAGGCTCGGGACCTGAATTGTCAACACGGAGTCTTCCAACTGGACCGGCACGATCGGTTCAAACCATATTTTAAAAATCTTCTCGTTGTCTTTTCCGAGGTTGTCCTTAATAATTTCGAGGCAATTTGCCCACACTGTCTTGTAATCTTGTGCCATTGTCTATATCTTAAAACGTATTTACTCTGTATGTTATATGCGATTACATCGCTGTGATTTCACATTGCAAAAATGCACCAAAAAAACAGGATACCTGATGAAAAATAAATTTGCATATATCAGAAAAATTATGTAAAGTTTCGGCCACTCTACGCAACGGCCAATATTAACAAAAAATAACAAAAGGCTGAAAATAGCCCATTTACATAATTCAAGCATATTTTTCCGGCCTTTAAATATACGAAAAAAAATCCAATGTTTTGAAATTATTTTAGGTTGTTTTGACATTAACTGCAAATCAGTGTTTGTAAATATATAAATTATTAGTAATCAATATTTTATAAATTAAATTCCGATGTAATCCATTCATTTTTAGACACTTTTTTTAATGCATTGAATATCAATACCACCTACTTGGGCCCATTTTAGTAACTATCGCATTTTCATGATTATTTGCTTTTATCCACAAAAATCTGTTGAGAATTATTTCCCCATTTTTACAAAAGTTTTTTTTGAAAAAAGCACTTGTCGGAAATGCTGTTTTTTTGCCATAATTTTTCTTCTGAATTATGCAAAATATTTTGTCAACATTTTATTAACACAATCTTGTTTTGACAGTGAAAAAACTGTTGAAAACGATCTGAAAAAAGTGCCTTCTATGGTGTGTATCAACGTCTAAGCACAGCCCTTTTATTTGTGTTGAAAAAAAATATTGTCACTTTTATATAATTATTAAAAAATAAATTGTATCTTTGTAATTCCAAATCATTGGATAGAAACGACTTAAATCATTAATAATAAACAGTTTAAACTCAAACAAAATGAAAACAGCTTATAACTTCAACGCAGGTCCTTGCGTCCTGCCCAAAGAGGCCATTGAGTCCACCATCAATGCCATCCGCGACTTCGACAACACCGGTATCGGTCTGCTCGAAATCTCTCACCGCACCCCCGGTTGGGAGCGCACCATGGAAGAAACCCGCCAGCTCTGGCGCGATCTTTTGAACATCCCCGCT
>CADCPQ010000048.1 GCA_902803395.1 uncultured Bacteroidota bacterium | reverse complement strand
CTGTCGCAGATTGCGGGGTTCACACCACGGTTGGCATCGCGTCCGTCGATGCGCTGGATTGCTGTTGCGGGATCGAATTTGTTCATTGTTTCTTGTTATGTTTTAATGTATTTAAAAATCTTAAAATAAGATTTTGCAAAATTACGAATTTTTTTTGTATTTTTGCAAAATGAAAGGAAAATTATTTTTGTTTCCTGTACCCATTGGGGCTGAGGACGTTGCGCAGTCGCTACCGTCGCACAATCTGGAGCTGCTCGGCACTTGCCGCACTTTTATCGTCGAGGAAGTGCGCTCAGCGCGCCGTTTTTTGCGCAAAGCAGGCTACACATTCAGTTTAGACGAGGTCACTTTCCTGCCTCTGAACGAACACACGACGCACGAGGAAATCGGCGGCTACCTCGACGCCATCGAGAAGGGCGAGAACATAGGTCTGCTTTCCGAGGCGGGCCTGCCGTGTGTGGCCGACCCTGGAGCTATGATAACCCGTGTGGCGCAGCGTCGCGGCATCGAAATCGTGCCTCTCGTCGGGCCTTCGTCGCTCATGCTGGCGTTGATGGCATCGGGCTTCAACGGCCAGTCGTTCGCCTTTGTCGGATACCTGCCTGTCGACAAAACCAAGCGCGCGACCGCCATCCGCCACCTCGAGGAACGCCTCAACCGCGAGCACCAGACCCAGATTTTCATCGAGGCCCCGTATCGCAACAACCAGATGTTGGAGGCGTTATGCTTCACTCTCAAGCCGAACACCATGGTATGTGTGGCCACCGACATCACGCTCCCGACACAATACATCCGCTCCCTCACCGCAAAGCAATGGCAGAAAGAGTGCAAAAAGGTGAACCTCCACAAACGCAACACGGTGTTCCTTATCGGGGAGTGAGCGTCACCGCCACGCTGTCGCCGAACGTTTTTCCTATTTTCTGTCGGATGGCTTTCGGAAGACCAATAATATAGCAGATGCTCCCGTCAGGATTTTTGACACCCATGTTCACGACGCTGCCGCTGTACGGCTCGTTGTCGAAGGTTGCCTCGACTTTCAGGCACCCCTTGCAGTAAACCGCCCTAATGTCGACAGGCACAACAATATAGGCGGCATCCATATCGCCGTTCTGCAATATCGTAGCTGTGAAACGATGGGTCATAGATTAATGGTTATTGTTAAAATTCATCCTGGGTAAAATGTTAAAATTTAACACTTTGTTGAGGGTTTCCTCGGCCCGAGTATGCCCCGTAGACGCCTGAACGACGGCAAGTTGCAGCGGTTGGCCGATGTTGGTCCGAACCAAGTACGAACCAATCCCGACCATGGCCCTGCTTTTCAGCGAGTTATAAATGTTAAAAAACGGGGTTCCGGAAATGTTAAAATTTAACATAAAAATCCATTGCTGTTGTTGCTTTCAGTCGCATTTGCCGTCGGGGGTGCAGATTTTGGGTGCGTAGCGGAGGGTGTCGACTTTGGCATAGTCGAGTTCGGTCACGGGCACGGTGATGTCGCGTATGTCGGTGGGTTCGAATGTCGTGTTGCCCGAGCCGTCGATGACGTAGGTGCATTTCATGCGACCTTTCGGGTCGAGCATCAGCGTGGTGGGGGTGCCGTTGGGGCCTGTGATGGTCTGGTGTTGAGGGGCGATGGCGTTCACGATATTGTTCAAGCGGCCGTCGGCTTCTTCCAAGCCCAGCTCCTCGAAACTCTTGCCGTAGTTCCAAATCATATTCCATACCACCGTCCACATATTCTTCACCATCAGCGGGCGGTATTGCGGCAGGGTGTCGTCGATCCAGTAGCGGGGCGAATCGATGTTGTAGGCCTTGAACACCTTGTCCATATACTGTGCCGTGCTGTAGTCGGTCTCCACGAAGTACCAGCGCACCTGACTGGTGTCGCACTCGGCCATCTTTCGCGGGTAGACGTCGCGCATACTCATAAGGCAGGGGCCGCAACAGGAGCTGGTGAGCACCACCACCTTATAGTGCGTCGTGTCGGCGGCTATCATCAGTCGCAACTGCTCCACCGTCACGGGCGTGAGGTTGTCCATTCTGCTCACTTTTTGGTAGTTCTTCACCGTCGGCTTTTGCATCATGCAGCCTGAGAGCATGAGGGTCATTGTCAGCAGTGCGAGTTTGAGGCTAATGCGTTTCATGTGTTTTGTAGGCTTGAACAAAATTCCTATATATAATAAACGTATAAGGATGGCCAAAAATTACATTTGTTGAAAACTTTTTTTCGGCCATCCTTATTTGGAGTAGGAAAGAAGGTGTTATATCATCTTCAGGAAGTCGACCTCTTTTTCGGTCAGTTCGCGGTAGCGGCCACGGGGAAGGTCCTTTTTTGTGAGGCCGGCGAAGACGGTGCGATCGAGCTTGTGCACCTCGTAGCCGAGGCTCTCGAACATACGGCGCACAATGCGGTTCTTGCCCGAGTGGAGCTCGACGCCGACCACGCGCTTGTCGCCGTCGGGCGAGGCGTACTGGATGTCGTCGACTTTGGCAATGCCGTCGTCCAGCTCCACGCCTTCGAGCAGGCGGTTCATGTCGTCGCGCGTGACGGGTTTGTTGACCTCGACGTGATAGATTTTGAAGACACCGGTCGACGGGTGAGTCAGTTTCTTGGCCATGTCGCCGTCGTTGGTGAAAAGCAGCAGGCCGGTGGTGGCACGGTCGAGCCGGCCCACGGGATAGATGCGTTCATGGCAGGCACCGTCAATCAGCATCATCACGGTGCGGCGCTCCTGCGGGTCGTCGACGGTGGTGATGAAACCTTTGGGCTTGTTGAGCAGGAAATAGCGTTTGCGCTCCGAGCGGAGGGTCTCGCCGCCGTAGGAAATCACGTCGGTGGGCAGCACTTTGTAGCCCATTTCGGTCACGACCTTGCCGTTCACCATGACGCCACCGGCAGCAATGAGCTTGTCGGCTTCGCGTCGCGAGCAGATGCCGGCGTGGGCGATGTATTTGTTAAGGCGGATGGGGCCGTCGTCGAAAGTTTCCTTTTTGTTAGGTTTTGAAGCGGCCAACTTGGTGTTGGTGTGATGTATGCGTTTGCGTTTGACGGGGGTCTGTTCCGGCGTATTGTTTTTTTCGGATTCTTTTCTATTTTGTTTCATTTTTGATTATTATTTTTCAATTGTTTCAGTATCATTCTGTTGCGATTTCATCCATTCGCGCATGGCTTCGGCGGCGCGATACGAGCCACCGAAATGCATGACGTAGGGGCCTGCGTTTTCGGCGGCCTGATATTCGAGGAATTTGTGCGCCTCGCGGGCCATCATGATGAAAATGTCGAGTTTGCGTTCAGCAAGCCAGCGGATGGCATTGTGGTCCTCACCGCAGGCAAGGGCGAACATGATGTTGACGGGCTGGCAGGCTTTCGAAATCCATGCCCGCGCCTTTTGTTCGCCGTCGATGGCGTTGCTGAGTATTGCAAGCCATGCGTATTGGTTCTGGAACAGCCACACCATGGCGTCCTCGTCGCCCCGGATGGCGTTGCTGAAAGCGGCGAGCTCGGGGTAGTGGCCTTCGACAAGCCAGCGGAAAAAGTCGGTTCTGCCGGCAATCGATTTGGTGAGTGCCAGCAGGACTTTTACGTCGTAGTGCTCCAATCCTGGCTTGCTGTCGTTCATGTCGTTTAGGAGCGCAGCGTTGCTCCGAGCTGGGTTTCGAGACTCTTTTGCAATTTGGACATAACGGCTTCGATTTGCTTGTCGTTCAAGGTTTTATCCTTGTCCTGCAAAACGAAGCTGACAGCGTACGATTTCATGTCCTCGACAATGCCTTTGCCCTCGTAAACGTCGAAAAGCGAGACCTTTTTGAGGAGTTTCTTCTCGGTTGCGAGAGCCACGCGCTCGATGTCGGCGAAGGTGACTTTTTTGCTCACCAGCAGTGCAAGGTCGCGGCGCACCTCGGGGTATTTGGGCACCTCGGTGTAAAGCACTTCTTTCTTGGGGTAGTGTTTCAGCAGGAGGTCCCAGTTGAGGTCGGCGTAAAAGACGTCCTGTTTGCAGTCCATCATTTTCAATGTCGGCTTTGCCAGACGGCCGAGTACGGCTATGGTTTTGCCGCTTTCGCGGAACTTGATGGCCAGGCCTTCGGCGAAATATTTCTCGCATGCGCGAACCATCTCGATGGCCGTCATGTTGACGCGCATACGGTGCAAGATGTTCAGGACGTAGGCTTTGAGGTAGTAGAAATCGGTTGGTTTCGAGGCAACTTTCCAGTTTTCGCCAATCTGCGAGCCGGTGATGAAGATGGCAAGATGTTGCTCCTCGGTGTATTTCTCGGTCACTTTGGCGTCGGCGGGGGCGTCGGGGTTGAGGCGATAGATGCGTCCGAACTCGTAAAGTTTTTGGTCAGGGATACGGTAGTTGATGTTGCGCACCACGCATTCCATTCCGCAGTAGAGCAGCGACTGGCGCATGACGTTCAACTCTTTCGACAACGGGTTGAGTATGACCACATTGCGACGGGGGTCGAAGTCGGGATTGTCGTTGTAGTATTCCGACTTGGTGAGCGAATTGTTCATGATTTCGTTGAAACCGTTGTCGGTCAGATAGTCGCTGACGGCGTTTTTCAAGCGGTTGGGATTAGGCTTTGCGCCGTGCGACATACAACTGTTGATATGTTCGTCGAAATGGATGTTGTTGTAGCCGTAGATGCGCATAATTTCCTCAACCACATCGCATTCGCGGTACACATCGACCTTGCAAGTGGGTATGCGGAGCTCCATGTCGGCGCCCTTTTCGGCAACAATCTCGATATCGAGCGAGGTGAGGGCGGTACGGATGGCCTCGACGGGGATTTCCTGACCTATCAGTCCGTAGATTCGATTGATGTTGACATCGACTTTGGCGCGCTCAATGGGCTTTGGATAGATGTCAACCATGTTGCCGCAGATTTCGCCACCGGCCAGTTGCTG
>CADCPQ010000047.1 GCA_902803395.1 uncultured Bacteroidota bacterium | reverse complement strand
CTCGACTCGGTGGTCGACGGCCTGCGCCGCACCGCCTTGGAACACGGTGCCGCCTACTGGAGCATCTATCACGCCATGGGAGGCCACAACTCGATGACGGCCTGGGTCTCACAAGGCCTTGGCGGACAGGATTATATACACTTCTCGCAGCGTGGTGCCGACATCATTGGCGACCGTCTGGCCGATGCCTTTATGAACCTTTACGACCTCTACCGCCTGCGGAGAAAAATAAAAAATTAAAAATGAAAAAAATACGGTTAATAGTTCTCATAGTTCTCAGTTCTCAGTTCTTAGTTCATAGTTCTCAGTTCTTAGTTCTTAGTTGTCACGCCCAGCTACCCCTGCGCGAACTGCCAAAGCACTCATTCATAGACTATAAGGCCAACTCCCTTCGCTATGACACCGTATCAAGGTCGTATCAACTCCTACTGGACCGGATTCAACGCATTGATTCTACGGGAGTTGGGAATATCAACATTTTGCACATCGGCGGCTCGCACGTCCAGGCCGGAACATTGCCCAACCGAGTGAGGCGCAACCTGCTGGCGGCGTTCCCGTCGATGAAGGCTAGCCGCGGCATGATTTTCCCCTACTCGGCGGCCGCCAAATGCAACAACCCGCCCGACTACAAGGTGATGTGCAAGGAGAAAATGGAGTTGACCCGCAACGTCCATAAGGAGCCGGCTCACCCCCTCGGAGTGTGCGGCATAGCGGTCACAGCCCACGACACCACGTCGACCATAGGCATAACGCTGTGCGACTCGGGCGTCGACTACGCCACTCAGCACATCATCGTTTTCGGCTATTCGGGCCAAGGCGTTGTCCCGCGGCTTAGAGTTACCAATTCCGAAGGCGAAGAGCGCACGGCGGTGCCGTCGTATGTCGACAAAGCCACGCGACGCTATATTTTCAACCTCTCCAATCCCGTCGACTCGTTCAGCATTGTGCTACCGTGCGCCCCGGGCGAGGATTTCACCGTCACGGGTATCTATCTCGGCAACCGCCGCTCGGGTATCACCTACCACTCCATCGGAGTCAACGGTGCGGCTCTGCCCGACTACTTGGACAAGTGCCCTCATTTCACCCAGGATCTCAGGCTGCTGCGACCCGATTTGGTGGTGTTCGGCATCGGCATCAACGACGCCTCGGGCACGAATTTCGACACCGCCCAGTTCCGCCTCAACTATCTGCGGCTGGTCGATTCGATACGCTCCGTCAATCCCGACTGTGCCTTCCTTTTCATCACCAACAACGACTCGTTCCGCAAGGTCAGGCGCCGCACCTACAACGTCAACCGCAACGGTCTGCTCGCCCGCGAGGTTTTCTACCGTCTGGCTGAGGAAACCGATGGGGTGCTGTGGGACCAGTTCGAGGTGATGGGCGGCCTCAAGTCGATGGACCAGTGGCGGTTGGCCAAACTTGCACAGCGCGACCGCGTGCATTTCACCCGTGCAGGCTATGAACTGGTGGCCGACCTGCTGACCAACGCCATTTTTGAATCGTACAACACCCACGTGGCTCGCAAACCACGCAATAACCCTCAACCGTCGCCCGATGAACGCTATCGCTACATATCTTACTAACCTTTTCGCGTTCGACAACTCGCATCCGCTGCTGTTCACCCAGTTCAATTTCTGGGCCTTTTTCCTGCTGGTGTTCGCGCTGTTCTGCCTTGTGGCGTCGGGTCGCAAGTGGACACCGGCGCGGCGAGTGTTGCGTAACGGATACCTGTTTGTTGTAAGTCTTTTCTTTTATTACAAAACGTCGGGACTGTTTGTTTTATTGCTCGTCTTTTCAACTTTTTTGGGATATTTGTTGGGTGTGAGGATGGATGGTCTGGCAGCCCGCGGCGGTGCTGCCGTACGCCGCAAGGCGTTGATGGCCGCAGGTGTGGTTGTCAACCTCGCGGTGCTGTGCTATTTCAAGTATGCCTACTTTTTCACCGATGTCTACAACACTGTCACGCACTCCAACGTCGAGGTTATCAACTTCCTTGCGCAGTGGAGCAACCATTTTACCACCACGGCGCGTTTTGACGCCTCGGTCATAGTGCTGCCTGTCGGCATTTCATTCTTTACTTTCCAGAATATCAGCTATATAGTCGATGTCTACCGCCAAAAGGTGCGTCACGTTGGCAACCTGCTCGACTTTGGCTTCTACACTTCGTTTTTCCCGCAGCTGGTGGCTGGCCCCATCATCCGTGCCGACCAGTTTGTGCCGCAGCTCTACAAACCTTATTTTCTGGGACGCAGGCAGTTCGGCATTGCTGTGTTCTGGATTATCAACGGTCTTTTCAAGAAGCTGTTGCTTTCGGACTTCCTGGCCGTGAGTTTTGTCGACCGTGTGTTCGACAACCCGACGCTCTACACCGCCTTCGAGAACTTTATGGCGTTGATGGTCTACTCGCTGCAAGTCTATGCCGACTTCTCGGGCTACACCGACATAGCCATCGGCGTGGCGATGTTGATGGGATTCTATCTGCCTGTCAACTTTCGCTCGCCGTACAAGGCCACGAACCCGGCAGGCTTCTGGAAACGCTGGCACATTTCGCTCAGCAACTGGCTCAAGGACTACCTCTACATCACACTCGGTGGCAACCGTTCGGCTGGCTGGCTCTCCTATTTTATTCTGGCCGCCACGATGGCAATATTCGCCTTGATGGCCAAAACGGCGTGGGTGAGCGTCACCTTCGGCATCATCGCCGTCGTGCTGCTGGTGGTCTATCTTGCCGTGCCGTCGCATCGCAAGGAGATGGGCACCAATGTCAACAACATGGACACCATGCTTCTCGGCGGCCTGTGGCATGGTGCGAGCATGAATTTCGTCACTTGGGGCGGCCTAAACGGCTTGGGAATTCTGGTCTACAAGTGGTGGCGCAAACTCGGCCCGAGGGCTCGCGTTGTTGCTGCCGTGGTGCTGGCTGTTGCCGGCGTAGTACTGCCGAAGGCGGCTCCCGGACCGCTGTCGAACATGCTGGGTCTTGCCGCCGTGGTCATAGCCGTTGCGGTGCTGGTGCTCAACGCGGTGCCTGCCGTACGTGGCGCGAAATATGCCCCTTCGGGCTTCAAGAACGGACTCGTAACCGTTTGGAACACAGCCCTCACGTTTGTCTTCATCAGCTTCACGCGATTGTTTTTCCGCTCCGGTTCCAACCTCAACCCCGCCGAAGCCAACGAGGTGGCCTGGCGCACAGCAAGCCAGATGGTGGGGCAGATAGGGAGCCGCTGGAACTGGGCTCAGGTACCCGACATCCTGTGGGCCTACCGCAACGTCTTCATTCTCTTCGTGGTGGGAATGATAATCCATTGGCTGCCCGAACGGTTCAAGCGCCGCTACCGTCTGTGGTTCGCCGGTATGCCGCTGTGGCTCATGCTGTTGGTTACGGTTGTGGCAGTGATTGTGGTCTATCAGTTCGTAACCGCTGATTTGCAGCCGTTTATTTATTTTCAGTTCTGAACACAATTTTTTTGCCGCCGGAACGTTATATGTATGTCATGAAAATCAAAAATCCCATATACGGTCCGCTGGTCGCCACGGTGCTCAATGTGCTGCTGGTGTATGCGGTGTATATGGTGTGCCGGGTGGCCTATGTGTGGGAGAACTGGAGCCTTTTTGCCGACGGCTGGGGAGCCCTCGACAAGTGGGACCTGCTGCGCGGCAGCCTGCGTTTCGACACGTCGGCCATAGCCTACACCAACGGGTTGTACGTGCTGCTTATGCTCTGGCCCGGCGGCATAGCGCTGCGACGCTGGTGGCAGCGCGTGTGCAAATGGTTTTTCGTGATTGTCAACTCGCTGGCTATGTCCATGAACCTTGCCGACGCGGTTTCCTCGCAGTTCACAGGGCGCCGCACCACGTCGACTTTCTTCCGCGAGTTCAGCAACGAGGGCAACCTCGGCACGATTTTTTTCACCGAAGTGCTGAACCACTGGTATCTGGTGCTGCTGGGTGTGGCGCTGATTGCGGCCATGTGGCTGCTCTACACCGAGGTGGAGCCAAAAATGAAAATGGAAAAGGGAAAAGCGAAACTCAAAAGTGAGAAGCGGTTAAATTTTCATTTTTCGATTTTCATTTTTCGATTTTCAATTTTCATTTTAATCTTCCCGTTGGCGGCCATAGGCATGAGGGGTGGCGCGTCGAGGGCCATACGTCCCATAGCCAACAGCAACGCCAACCAGTATGTCAACCAGCCTTCGGAGGCCGCCATCGTGCTCAACACGCCCTTCTCGATGATTCGCACCGTCGGCAAGACCACTTTCGTCGACCCCGGCTGGTACACCCCCGACGAACTGTCCTCCATCTACCTGCCCCTCCACAACTCCGGCTCCGGATGCGGAAACGACACACTCACGCATTCAAAGAACATCGTCGTCCTGATAGTCGAGAGTTTCGGCCGCGAGTATATAGGCTTCTACAACCATAGTCTCGACGGAGGCGCCTACAAGGGCTACACCCCCTTCGTCGACTCGCTGCTGGCCGTCTCGCTCACTTGGGAGCAGACCTACGCTAACGGCCGCAAGAGCATCGACGCCATGCCCTCGATTCTTTCGTCGATACCGATGTTCGTCGAGCCTTTCTTCGTGACGAATTATTCGTTGAACCGCGTCAGCGGTCTGGCTGGCGAGCTGGGCCGCGAGGGCTACAGTTCGGCGTTCTTCCACGGTGCCGAGAACGGCTCGATGGGCTTCCAGGCTTTTGCCCGTACAACCGGCTTTCAGGAGTACTATGGCCGTACGGAGTTCGACGACGACTCACGTTTCGACGGCGAGCGCGATTTCGACGGCACATGGGCCATCTGGGACGAGCCCTTCCTGCAGTTCTATGCCCTGAAAATGAGCGAGATGCAAGAGCCTTTCGTAACCGCAGTCTTCACAGCGTCGAGCCATCATCCCTTCGCCATCCCCGAGCAGTATCGCGACACTTTCCCCGAGGAGGGCATCGTAATGCACAAATGCATCCGCTACGCCGACCACGCCCTGCGCCGCTTTTTCGAGACCGCCAGCCGCCAGCCGTGGTACAAGAACACCATTTTCGTCCTCACCAGCGACCACACCAACCTCAGCGACCACGCCGAGTACAAGACGGCCATCGGCTCGTTCAGCGCGCCGATACTTGTGTTCGACCCCTCCGGCGAGCTGCCGCGTGGCGTCATGCCCGGCATGGCGCAGCAAATCGACATCATGCCGACCCTGCTCGGCATCGTGGGCTATCGCCAGCCTTACGTCGCTTTCGGACGCGACCTGCTGGCCGCCGACACCGTGAGGCCGTGGACGGTCAACTACTCGGGCGGCATATACCAGTATCTAAGCGCCGATACCCTCGTGCAGTTCGACGGCAACGATGTGACGGCCACCTACGACATCGCCGCCGACCCCTTGCTGCGCCATCCGCTGCCGGAAGCACCGCAAGGCCACATCACACGCCTCAAGGCCATCATCCAGCAGTATATGCAGCGTATGATAAACGACAAATTAACGTACAGAGAAGAAAAATGACAATAAAAATGAGAAAAATATTACATAGCACATTCTTTACCAAGTTCTTAGTTCTTAGTTCCCAGTTCTTGGTTCTTGGTTCTCTCCACGCCCAGGGGTTCGGTTTCAGCTTTAGCGGCTCGGTCAACCCGCAGGTGTGGCTCGACACGCGACAGACCGTCGGCGCCCGCGAGGAGATGCTCGACTTCTACCCCAAGCCCATAGGTCTCGACGCCATGGGTCGCGACACCAACGCAGTCCCCATGCTCAACATGCTGGCCATAACCAACCGCCTGGCTGTGACCGTCTACGGCCCCGACGTGCTCGGCGCCAAGGTCAAGGGCTACATCGAAACCGACTTCACCGGCTCGACCGACGGCGGCGTCAATAGCCTGCGTCTGCGCCACGGCTACGTCGATATGCAGTGGACCTCGACCAAGCTCCTCCTCGGCCACTACTGGCACCCCATGGTGGTGCACGAGATAATGCCTGGCACGAGACCCCTCAACATGGGCGCTCCGTTCCATCCTTATGCACGTTACAACCAAGTGCGTGTGGATCAGAGTTTTGGTCGGGTTGGGGTCGTATTAACATCGGGATTCCAACGGGACAACACCAGCCAGGGCCCCTACGGCCGTAGCTCGTCGTACCTCAAGCACAGTCTCGTGCCCGAACTCGACGCCCAGTTGCGCTACACCTCCGACCACCTCTTCCTCGGGGCCGCCGCACACCTCGTCAGCATACGCCCGAGGCCATTGGGCGACAACTTCAGCCACATTACCTTCTCGCTCTTCGGCAAATACGACTTCAACGGTTGGAGCATTAAGGCTCAGACACTTATAATGGGCAACCTGTATGAGTACAGCTCTATGGGAGGCTATGTCGAAACCCCGCTCATGGCTGCCGACTCCACGCTTTCGTACCGCTACGACGCCTACACCTACAACACCTACTGGGTCGATTTTGGCCGCACCGAGGGGCGCTGGCGTCCGGGTCTGCTGCTGGCCTATGCCCGCAACAACGACTACGCCTACCAGCCCGAGGCCGGAGCCTCCGTCTATGGCCGCGGTATGGACATCGAGTATCTCTACCGCATTCAGCCGCGTATAGGCTTTGTGGCCGGCGGCGGGCTGAGTTTTTACGCCGAGGTGGAACACACCTTCGCGCAGTACCGCTCCGGCGGGGTGTCGAACCAGCGCTTCATCCTAAGCGCCGTCTACGCTTTCGCCACACAAAGGAAACAGCTATGATGAATCTCCACACCCACTGCCGCTACTGCGACGGCAAGGAAGAGCCCGAAGCATACGTGCAGGAGGCTTTGCGCCAAGGTTTCGCGACTCTCGGCTTCTCGAGCCACGCCCCCGTGCCGTTCGACAACACCTTCGCCATCCGCGACAGCGTGGAGCTCAAGAACTATGCCGCCGAGGTGCGCCGCCTGCAGCAGGTGTACGCCGACCGCATAGCAATACGGTTGGGGCTCGAAATCGACTATATACCCGGTGTGCTCGACCACTTCGGCCCGCTCACGGCCGAGGCCGGCCTCGATTTCACCATCGGCAGCGTCCACCTCGTGAACGCCGAGCCGGGTTCCACCGACCTGTGGTTCATCGATGGCCCGCGGCAAGAGACCTACGACGAGGGGCTGCAACGGGTTTTCGGCGGCGATGTGCGTCGGGCCGTGACGGCTTTCTGGCGTCAGACCTGCGAGATGATCGAGCGCACACGTCCCACCATCGTGGGCCATTTCGACAAGGTGGTCATGCACAACTGCGGACGCTGGTTTTCGGCCGACGAGCCTTGGTTCCGCGACCTCGCCATGCAGACCGTCAGCCTCATAGCCGAGCTGGGCCTCGTGGCCGAAGTCAACACTCGCGGCCTCTACAAGGGGCGCCACAACGACTTCTACCCCTCGCAATCGCTGCTCAAAGAGATGAATATCAGGAACATCCCCGTCGTCGTCTCGACCGACGCCCACCACCCCTCCGACCTTGCCCGTTTCGAAGGCGCCTTCGAAATGCTCAAGTCCATCGGCTACCGCAACGTCGTGACGCAGCTCTGGTTCTGAACACTTTTTTTGCCCCAATTTTTTATTTATAAAAAATTTTTGCTATATTTGCAAAATTATGAGGCAATGGATTGTACATATAATCCTTTGTGTGTTAGTGCTTTGTGGTATGAGCAACGTGGCACAGGCTCAGTGTGTCCCGTCGCATTTGCCTTATTATGCCAACGATCAGCTTCGTAACTTCAACTTTCCCAGTTGCTGGTTCGTGCATTGTGATTATGGGTCGTGGGGCATTTCATACACCCCGGGTTCGGATATCTATTCGTTCGATATGTCTTGCGACACTACAATCGACGGCTACGGCCTGGTGGTTTTCGACACAATAGCCGAGTCGCTCGACGGCAAGTATCTGGTGTATGACGCTATGTGCTCTTCCAGCGGCGGCGTGGTGTTTGATGTGGGGTTGTGCACAAGCGTGTCGCCTGTCGTGTTCACCGAAGTTTGCCGCGACACGGTCACGACGGCAAGCGGCGGTCGCGGTGTGTCGCGTCTTTCCGGCGAAGGCCGTTTGGCGTTGCGCATCAGATACGACGCACAGATAAGTGGTGCGCGTTATCGTTACATTGCGTTCAACAAAATCCGTATCGTGTCGTCGGACGTGCTGGATGCCCGTATTACCGAGGTGCTGTCAAACGCTGCAGTGTTGGAATTCGACACCATCGGCAGTCCGTCGGCTGAGGTGAGGCTGCGTCCCGAAGGCTCGACAACTTGGCGTACGGTGGACGACACCGTGTCGCCCGTCAACCTTGAGGGCCTTATGGCTTCGACGATTTATGATGTCGAGGTTATCACCCATGCCGGAACATACACCGACACCATTGCGCTGCATTTCAAGACCACCCAGCGCAGCGAGTCGTGCCTCAACGCCGCCGACCTCAACGCTTCGAATGTCACCTGCTACTACGGCAGTTTCTGGGATCCATACACCAACACCGGCATAATCGACAACGGCTATGCTTCGATGTATAGCCGCCACACAGTCCATTTCGACCCTTACGAGGTAGACCCGCGTACCGACAGCCTGCTGCACACCGTGCCGCCCACCGGCGGCCTCAGCGTCAGGCTCGGCAACTGGAACACAGGCGCCGAGGGCGAGGCTGTGGCCTACCGCATCGCTGTCGACACCGACAACTTCGCCGCCATCATTTTCAGCTATGCCGCTGTCATGCAGAACCCCGGCCACACCGAGTCGAACCAGCCGCTGCTCTACATACAGGTGCTCGACACCTTAGGCGCAGCTCTCGACACCCAGTGCGTCTATGCCCGCTTCATATCGAGCAGCAACCTCGGATGGAATGTCTATACCCCATCGACTTACGACACCATTCTTTGGAAGGAGTGGACTTCGGTGGGTCTCAACCTCAGCGCTTATCACGGTCAGACTATCGTGTTGCGTGTCACCACGCTCGACTGCTCGCAGAGCGGCCATTACGGCTATGCCTACTTCACGCTTGACTGTGCCGGCGGCGGCATCTCGGTGCTTACCTGCCGCGAGAACGTCAACTACTCGTATGCTGCCATCCCCGGCTTCGACCATCGCTGGTACAGGGCCGACAATCCTGCAACCTTCTCGACAGCCGACACCATCACCCTGTCCGCCTCGCAGCCCGGCATTATCTATTGTGAGCACACCAACCGCGCCAAACCCGACTGCAAATTTGTCGAACGTATCGACAACGTGGCCCACATTCCCGTCGCCAAATTCACTTTCACCTACACCCCGGTGCTTTGCAGCTACCGCGTATTCTTCAAGAGCACCAGCGTGGTGACGTCCGACGGCAGCACCCCCGTAGCCGACGGCAGCCGCATCAACTACGTCCGCTGGGAGCGCGAGGACGGCAGCCAGCGCCTCGGCCCGCGCGACACCCTGCTCCTTACCCCAGGTATCCACACTGTGAAGATTGTTGCGGCCACAGGCTCGAATTGCGTCGATTCCAACGTGGTGCTCATCAGCCTGCCAGCCTATGTGCCCGACACGGTTTATTACTACGACACCATCTGCCAGCGCTCGGCCTACACCGGCTACGGCTTCACCCTCGACGCCGACGCCACCGACCACTACCCAAGCTACGGCTATGTCCGCATGGATGTCGACACCAACCTCTGCCCTCTGGCCCATAAGCTCGTGCTTTCGTTCTACCCGGTGGGCCACCGCGACACCTACGACACCATCGTCCAGGGCGACGTCTACCCGTGGGGCGACACATTGCTCACCCTGTCAGGCGAGTACGACAACACCGAGGGCGTGACCTCCCACGGTTGCGACTCGGTGGCGCGCCTCAACCTCGCCGTCGTCAAGTCGCATTCCTCGTTTGTCGACTCCTGCTCGGCGCATATCGACATCCTGGCCGGCGACACACTGGTCATCACCCCAGTGCCGTTTGAGTTCCGCTTCGGCACCGAGTGGCCCGCCCACCAGTACAGCTGGACCCCGGGCGACGGCTTCGACGACGACTCGACCCGCAATCCGCGCATCTCGCTGCCGCCCGACACCTCGGCCTCGTACCGGCTCACCGTCACCTACGAGGACACCGTCAACATCATACCCAACGGCCTCTTCGACATGGGCGACACCATTTTCGGCTCGGACTACACGAGCCTGCCCTCGCCCTCGGCGCCCGACAGCGTCGGCAGCCATTCGGGAGTGTACGCCGTCATGGTGCCCTCGCCGTCGCATCCCGGCATTGCGGACTGCCTCGGCGGCGCCACCCGCAGCCTCGTCACCTACCCCGCCGACACCACCGGCCTGCGGCTCTACTACATAACCATTGCCGTCGACCCCTACACCGACTACCGCCTCAGCTACTCGGTGGCCGGAATGGCCGCGCCCGACACCGTGGCGCTGGTCTGGACCGTCGACGGCGACCCCGTCGGCTCGGCCGAGCCGTTCCTGCCCGAAAGCTGCTCGTGGAACCGCCAAAGCATTGATTTCGAGACACAGGCGCAAACCTTGATAACCCTCGCCGTGTCCGACACCTCCTACCGCCTCGGCAGCCGCGCGCCATTCGCGGTCGACAGCCTTCAGCTCCATCGCCTGTGCCGCGCCGTCGACTCCGTGGCCGTCCGCACCGAGTGCCCCGTCTACGACGACACCGTCGAGGTGCTCCTCTGCCACGACTCGTCCTACGTCCTCGTCGACGGCACTTCCATCGACGAGCCCGGCCTCTACACCGCCACCGTCCAGACCCTCTGGGGCTGCGACTCCACCGTCACCGTCCGCGCCGTCTTCAACCCCTGCTGCTCCGACTTCCTGCAGTTTCCCAACCTCGTCACCCCCAACGGCGACGGTATCAACGACCGCTTCGTCATCGTCGGTCTCCTCGAGGAGTGGTGCTACCCCTTTAACGAGCTGGCCATCTATAACAAATGGGGCCAGCGCGTCTTCTACCGCAAAAACATCGTCAGCGACGCCGACTTCTGGGACCCCAACGACGGCAACTGGCCCGACGGCACCTACTACTTCCACTTCGACGCCAAGTCGCCCGACGAGGCCAAGCACGTCCAGCGCCGCGGCGTGATCGAGGTCCTCCGCGACCGCTAACCGCTGACACACAGCATTTTCAATACCCCTTCCTCGGCCCCGAATCGCCACCGGGCCGACTTTGCCGACCAAAGGCCGATGTAAGGCCGAACCAAACCCGACCCGAACCCGTCCAAGCATCTGATTTACACGGATTTGTATCTAAAAATATAAGTTGCTGGTTTTTAGCGCATTACCATAAGGGATAGCGAGGCAATATTTTCACTCGCTCCAGAGGTCGACCCATCGGCGCTCGTCGGGAGTGAGGGAGTCGAGGTCGGGCGTGTAGCTGCTGTCGGGCGTGTACCAGTCGGTGGCGTTGTAGAAGGCCTGCAGCGTGGCGTTCTTGAAGCGGTAGCCGCGCTGGGCGAATGGCAGGTTGCGCAGTATGCGGCGCTCGTCGCGGGTATAGGTGAACGCTTTGGGGTCGAAGGGGTTGTCCTTCTGCGACAGGATTGCCCACGGCTTGTAGTAGTGCTTGCCGATAATGTTGAAGAAATCCTCCTTCTTCTCGATGATGCTGTGGGAATAGTAATAGTTGCGTTCCTCCGATGCCGGGCTGTACAGGTCCAGTTCGCCTTCGGGGTGGAAATTCATCTTGTGGAACACCGCCTTGCCGTGCCTGATATGGAACATGGCCGACACTTCATCTCCCCATTCCGTGTAGTTGTTCATGCGTCCCGCTCCCTCTATCTGCCACTCGTCTAAGGTGTTGAAGAAATAGGGCCGGACGAAGAACGACTGGCGGTCGCCCATGTCGAGGATGAGGGTGAAGTCGTCGATTTGGCGGTTGGCCCAGCGGTTGGCGGCGGTGAGAACGTAGGGGAGATAGTAGTCGTAGATGTTCACAATGGAGGCCTTGTACTGATAGGTGTGGTGGATGATGTTGAGGCCCGGCTGGAAGCGGGCCTGGAAGTGGTAGGCGTAGTTGATGCCGGCGCACATATAGTTTTCGTTCTCGCGCAGGGTATCGAGCCTGTCCTTGACATCGATGGTCAGGAATCGGCCGCCAACGTAGTATTCGGGCACCCTGTTGCGCTTCTTCCATTCGGCAGGGCGGAAATCGACGTGAGCCACCTCGTAGTCAAGCTTTTGGCCGTTCATCTCGACGGTGAAATCGTAGATGAAAGGGTGGTAGGGTAGCGCCTTCTCGTACACCTCGGGATTGTAGCAGGGGTAAGGGTCGGCGGCCTCGAAGCCCACCAGCAGGGTCTTCTCGGCCACGGGGTTGAAAAACTCGTAGTATACGTCGACCATGAAGCGGTCGCCCACGCGTGTGATGGTCAGCACCTCCTTGCGGACGCTGATGTCGGTCTCGGTGATGGGTATGAGATGGTTGCCGCTGACATAGTAGGTGCCGTCGTTGGCCGCAGCCAGCAGCGGAATCAGCATAAGGACAAGTGTGACAATGCGTTTCATGACAATGATTGTAATTGTTTCAAAATGCAAAGATACGAAAAAAATCCCGACAAAAACAAAAAATCCGGCCCTGCGGGGCAATAAAATCCGCAAAGTGGCGTTTGTTTCAGTGATTAACTTTTAATGGATTAGAATATGAAGAAAACATCCATTATTTTGGCGATACTTGGTGCTGTCTTGCTGTTCTTCTTGTTCTTCGGCAGGGTGGATATCCTCGACGAGCAGGCTTTCTGCTGGCGGCTGGAGTACTGGATGTTCGCAGGGGCTTTCGCCTGTTTTGCTGTGGCATTGATTCTGTGCGCAATCCGCACCAAAAAGATTGCCCTGCGAATCATCTTGGCTATATTGTCGTTGCTGCCGTTGTACGCTGTGTTTGACACGGTGCGCTGGTGGCCACGGCTGATTTATTCCGACAACCACTACCAGATGTGGGGCAACCAGGATATCAACGGTGAATATTGGAAACTATATTACGGCACTGGATTGGTTATGGACGATGCTGGTGGCACACCGATGCCGGGATGGGGCAAGGTGGACAGCTGCCGCGCAGTGTTGCACGACGACCTCGGGGTGATATGGGTTGAGCTATGGACTAGCCATCAAGGCAAACCGTTTGGTCACGAGGGCGAATTGGTACCCATCGACAGCCGTTTCAGCAAAGGAAACTATAAACTGCACACCGCCGAACTGGATTCACTGCTGACAGCATACATCCACGACACCGTATGTCCGGGTTGTTGGAATTCAACAAGGACTGTGGTAGATTGACACAAACAGAAAGCCGAGACCATCGCTGGCCTCGGCTTTCGTCGTTTGTTGCAGGGAAGCTTACAAGAAGGCTTTGTACAGCTTGGTGAGCTGTTTCTTCATGTCCTTGCCGTCCATCGGGTTGAATTTGTAGCTGCGGGGAGCGGCGCCGAACCACACCACTTCGCCCGTCTGGGCGTCGAAAATCACCGAGAACATGCCATTGAGATAAGCCTCTGTGTCGTTCGAGAGTTCGAGGTGGTTGTTGATAAGGAAATCCGCAATCTTCATCCCCATCTCGATACCTTTCTCGATATTATACTGACGTGCATTTTTCACATATCCTATGTCGGAAAGCACCATACCATAGCGGCATCCGCTGCCCTTGACCGCCTCGAGGAGGTCGGAGGGG
>CADCPQ010000046.1 GCA_902803395.1 uncultured Bacteroidota bacterium | reverse complement strand
TTCCTTATAGTCGCGGCCGTTGACCTTGATTTCGCCATTGCCGAGGGTCATATAGACGCGGGCCACGGCGGTCTTTCTTCTACCAATGGTATTGATAACTTCTGCCATATCTTAATCTTATCTTACTTCGTTAATATTGATGGCCTTGGGGTTCTGGCCCTGATGGGGATGCTCGCTGCCGGCATAGATGTAGAGGTTGCGGTAGAGAGCAGCACCGAGGCGGTTCTTCGGAAGCATGCCCTGGATGGCGTGCTCGAGGATACGCTCAGGGTGGTTGGCGCGCACCTTGGCAGGGGTTGTCTCACGCTGACCGCCGGGGTAGCCGGTGTAGCGCTGATAGATTTTGTCGGTTTCCTTGTTGCCAGTGAAGACGCACTTCTCGGCATTGATGATGATGACATTGTCGCCGCAGTCGACGTGCGGGGTGAAGCAGGGCTTGGTCTTGCCACGCAGAATGTTGGCCACGCGGGTAGCCAGGCGACCTACAGTCTGTCCTTCGGCATCAACCAGCACCCATTCCTTCTGAACGGTCTGCTTGTTGGCTGATACGGTTTTGTAACTATTGGTATTCATTATTTTTTGTTGATAATGTACAATTTTTTTCTTTTTTTTACGTTTTTCTCTTGGTTTCTGCCGCTCGGAAAGGGGTGACGGATAATCCCAAACCGCGCCTTAGTCGCCTGATACCGAGAGAGTTGAACGGGTAAATCCATCCCTCAAGTATCATTTTAAGAGAGTGCAAAATTACAACTATTTTTTAAACTGGCAAAATTTTAATTAATTTTTCCACAAAAATTGTTGATAAACCTGTTGACGGATGGTCGGGGACCGGAAAAACCGAAAACTATACGGAACTCTTCAACATATTGAAAATCAATCATTTATAAATTTATATATAAACAACTGTAAATCAAGTGATTGAAGGGGTTCGGGTCGTACTTGCCTCGGCCTTGGTTCGGCCTTGGTTCGGAGATGGGTCGGGACGGGTCGGATTTTGTCCGACCAAAGGGCGATGTGAGACCTATGTTAAGGCGAATTTTATTGCGCCGCGCTGCGAACCAAACGGCAGATAAATGCGACCTTGGCGCCTGCCAACGTTGTAGCCACAAGGCATTTGTCGCCGCCGTCGGCAAGGCCGAGTTTCTTCCGGAGCTGCTCGGCTTCGAGGGGGTAGTTGCGGCAGATGACGCTGGCGCGACCCTCGGGCAACAACGACCGCAGCGCTTTGGCAGCCGGTGCGGCTTGAGCCTCGACCTCGAACACCCGTCCAGGGAAACCGTCGACCATGACGTCCGAAGTGTAAAGATGTGTGTTCCGGTCGAGTTTCGCGACGCCGTAACGCTGGCATATAAGCCTGAAGCATCCGCCCTTCATCAGAGCCGCGTTGGGCTCGTAGAGGTAGCGGCCCGCCGAGGCGGCGAAGAGCGGTTCGGCGTTGTTTTCGTCGCTCCGCGTGAAGCGTTCGACGCTGGTTCTCGAGCGGCCGATGTTGGCGCAGACCACCGCAGGCTCGTCGGCGATGCCGGTGACGTAGAGCACCTCCTTGCATTCGCCGCCCACAGCCACCACGTGCATTTCGTCGACGGGACCCAGCTGTGAGGCTCCGAGCCAAAGGTCAATCATCGGCGAAGCCTTGACAATCAACCGACTGCACTTTTGCTTGATTAGCGGCAGCAGCGCTACGATGTCGGGCTCGCAATGTTCGAACGCCGCCACCTTGCGTCCGTAGCGGTCACGCCGGGCCGGGTCGGCGAACACGACGTCGAGTCCGTCGGCATCGCGCAGCCACTCGGCCGCATCGCCGCAATGGACGACCACGTTCGTCAGCCCAAGTGCGCCGAAATTGGCCTCGGCGAGGGCACACAACTGCGGGTCGCGTTCCACATAGTGGACCGTTCGGGCGACCTTTGCAAAAGCCATCGTGTCGACGCCCATGCCGCCGGTGAGGTCGGCAATGACCATTCCTTTCAGGTCGACCGTCGCGGCCTTGTAGCCGGCCGTGGCCTCCGACGAGGCCTGCTCGCAGTTCAGCCGCGGCGGGAACTGGAAATCGCGACACTCCAGCAACGACGGCCATTTTGCGCGAGCCATCTGCAAACCTTCGATTTGACGTGCAGCAACGCGCAGGTCGACACCTTCGTGCCGACCCAACAAGAGCCCTGCCACGTCGCAATTGCGGTTGGCCCACGCAAAATCCCTCGTCGCGCTATCCATTAATAAACTCCCTGGTCGTGCAGTTTTTTGAGGCGCTCGACCACCATCGGGCGGTCCTCCTTGTAGGTGACGCCGAACCACTGGGCGGTGGTTTTCAGCACTTTCATACGGGCGTAACCGCGGGCGATGAAAGTGTTGACGGCGAACGGAATATAATATTCGGACTTCATCTCGGTGCCGTGTTCGCGCAGGAAATCGACGAACAGCTTTTCGCTCTCGGCGAAATAGTCGGGCGTGAAGCCGAAGAGGTTCATGCTCACCGTTGCGTCGGCGGCCAGCGGGTGCATCGAGCCGTCGGCGTCCTTGTACTCAATGCCGTTGGCGGTGCGGCCGATGGAGGTGCGCTCGGTCATTCCAACGAGCATGCCGTCGGCGTCGGTCTGGCACACGCCGCGGCTCACGGTACCGTTCTCGCTCAGAGTGTTTTCGAGGCGGTAGCCCACCATGCAGTACTGGCCTTTCGAGCCCTCGAGGGTGCGGAGGTAGTCGGCCATAACCATGAAGGCGTCGCGGCCGTAGAAATCATCGGCATTGATGATGGCGAAAGGCTCGTTGATGACATCTTTAGCCATGAGGATGGCGTGGTTGGTGCCCCACGGTTTCTCGCGGCCTTCGGGCACTTTGAAACCCTCGGGCAGGCAGTCGAGCTCCTGAAACACATACTCGACCTTGATACGTCCGCCGAAATGGTCGGCGTTGATGTGGTTCTTGAACTCTTGTTCGAACGAATGACGGATGACGAAAACGACCTTGCCGAAGCCGGCGCGTATGGCGTCCTCGATGCTGTAGTCCATAATGATTTCGCCGTGGGGGCCTACGCCGTCCATCTGTTTCAGTCCGCCGTAGCGGCTTCCCATACCTGCCGCAAGAACTAATAATGTTGGTTTCATAATGTTAGTGTATTTATTATATATTATTCATTAAAATTATTGTCTGCGCTCTTTGAAGAAACGTTTCAACAGTTCCTCGCATTCTTCGGCCATCACACCCGAGACCACCTCGGTCTTGGGGTGCAGCATTTCGCGGCCCAGTCGGCTGAAACCGCGCTTGGGGTCGGAGGCACCGTACACTATGCGGCCCACCTGTGTCCAACCCGCGGCACCTGCACACATGACGCAGGGCTCGAGGGTGACGTACAGAGTGCAGTCGGCGAGGTATTTGGCCCCCAAAGTCTCGGCGGCAGCGGTGAAAGCCAGCATCTCGGCGTGGGCGGTGACGTCGTTCAGCCGCTCGGTATGGTTGTGAGCACGAGCCACTATGCTTTCGCCCGACACAACAACCGCGCCAACAGGTATCTCGCCTTCGGCGTAGGCATCGCGGGCCTCGCGCAAAGCCTGCTGCATATAGTATTCGTCAGGATTGTCGAAAATGCTCATTGTTGTGACTATTTAGTGAATGGGAATGTTACATTGTCGACTTTCTTGCGTTTCGATATCCGGACATCGACGTCGTATCCCAACCGTTTGGCGATGGCCGAAATCTCGTCGCCGGCAGTCTCGCGACCGAGCATAGCCTGCAAATCGTTGAAATTGGTTTTCACCCCTGTGCGTTTCGCCACATCGGCGTAGGTGCCGCGAAAACTTTTGCCCATCATTTTGGCGTCGACAAACACCGAGTCGCGTGTTGCCATAGCGCGTCCAAGCTCAAAAAAGTAACTCACGCTGACCCAGATGGCGCTGTCCTGCTGCATTCGCACCTGGCCCGTGGCAGTGAGGCCTTCGTAGCCGCAACTGACGGTCATGGTCTCGCAACGCGGAGCTACCGGCACGACCTCGACCGCAGGGACCTCGGGTTCTTGTGGCGGTATATCGGTTTTATGAGCTTTGCGTGACCCCGAGCATCCACTCAAGGCCAAAACCGCCACTATGGTCAGATATGTCAGCGAACGTTTCATTTCAAGGCGTTTTTGATGGTTTCGTAATGGTCGCGCAAGGTTTCACTGTTGCTCTTGTCGGCTTTGATGGCTCGTTCCATGTAGGTCAGCGCCTCGGCGTTACGGCCCATTTTGTGCAGCACCCAGGCGTAGGTGTCGAGGTAAGTGGCGTTGTCGGGTTCGGCGTCGATGGTCGTTTTCGACATACGTTCGGCTTCTTCAAGCTTCATGCCCTGTTCCGAGAGGTAGTAAGCGTAGTTGTTCATGACCGTGATGTCGTTCGAGGTTTCGACCAGACAACGGTCGAATGTAGCCCAAGCCTCGTCGTAGCGACCGACGCGGTAATAGCTCTCGCCCAGCAGCGAATAGCAGCCCGCGGCCAGATAGCCGTTGGGGAAACCTATTTTGACGCACTGCTCAAGCGGCGTGATGGCCTCGGCGTAGCGCTTCTGGTTGACGAGGGTCTGTCCCTGTATATAATAAGGTAATATATGTAGCGGGAACAGTTTTGACGCACGTATGGCCAGATTCATCATACGATCGTCGTTGTCGGGCAGCATATTCTCGCAGATGAGCAGAGCCTCCCACACCTCGTACTGACTGCTGTCGGAAGCAATTGCGGTGCGGAACTGCCGTGCTGCCTCGGGGTAGCGTTCCTGACGCATGAGCACATCGCCGTAGAATGCGGCATAGGTGACGGTGTCGTCGGTTTCAGCCATCAACTGGTCGAGCAGCGAGAAAGCCTGCTCGTGGTATTTTCCGTAGAACTCCTCGGTGGTGTAGAACGAGCCTAATATTTGGAGTTTGCTCTTGTTGTCGATGGCCGGGCTGCGGAATCCGAGCTTCAGTTCCTCGTAGGCGCGGTTCATATCGCCGCTCTCCTTGTAGTATGACGCCAGCGAGATGTGCACATATTCGTCGTCGGGGTCGATGGCGGCGATGCGCTCGTAGCACTGTCGGGCCTTGTCGCGCTTGCCCTGTTTGAGATACAACTCCGACAGAATGGCCTGATAGCGTTTTTCATGTGGCATGGCATCAGCCAACTTTTCAATCTCTTTCAGCGCTTTGTCGGGACGCTCGGCAATTGTCCAGAGTTTCTGTTTCTGCAACGAGACATCCTCGGTAACACCAATCATCTTCTCCACACGGTTGAGTGCGGCCACGGCCTCGGGGATATTGCCGTTAGCGGCGTATGCGTTCGAGAGTTCGTAATAGTATTCAATCTTCTCGGGGTAGCGGTTGACAAGTTCGGTCCACACGGCCACGAGGCTCTTGCCGTCACCCGTGTTCTTGTATATTTCCGACAGCAATAGGCCGTACCACACATTGCTCTTGTCGCTCTCCCACGCTGCACGGGCGTGTTGTTCGGCGGTTTCAAACCACATTTTCTGGTAATGTATGCGCCCCAGTTCGTAGTGGGCGGCGGCGTTGGCCGAATCCTGCGTCAGCACGGCCTCGAACAGACGCTCGGCCTCGGCGACGTTGCCGTTGTTGAGCTGTGTCTTGGCGTCGATAATCATTCCGTCGACGCGCAACGCCTGCTCCGAAACCTCAGTGATAGCTTTGCGGCGGTACGGGTTATCGCGCTCCACGGTAGCTTTCTTGCCGCTTCCGCAGCCCAAAACAGTCAATATCAGGAAGCAATATATTGCCAGTCGGTAATTCTTCATATTTTTCGCTATTCCTATAAAACTATTGAATACATTATAATAACTTACAACCGCGAAATTTATTGCACCGACTCTGAAAAAAAATCACAAAAAAAGTTAAAAAACGAAAAAAAAACTCCACTTTCACAAAAAATGACTATATTTGCAACGTGTTAGAATAGGTGAAAAACAAGGCCCAGAAAAATATAACATTTTGAGGGTCAAAATATTATAGAACGAAAATTATAACAAATTATTAATCAATTAAATCAAAACAAGATGAAAAAAACGTTAATGGTTTTGGGTTTTGCACTGTGCGCCACCATCGCATTTGCACAAACCAGCAAAGTTGCCACAAGCAACATGGCCGCTAAAGCCAAAACTGTAGCCAACATCGAGGCCACCACTGCCAATGCAGGCTACAATGCATCCATCTTCGCGAAAGACGGCGACACCATGGCCGCTTTCTACTTCGCAGCTGACGACCAGGGTTACACCACCGGTACCTTCAGCTCAACTAACCCCGCCCCTGCCGGCGTAAGAGGCAGAACCAACCACGGTCAGGATGGTTATTTCTCAACCTGGCACCGTATCCCCAACCTGGCTTACATGAACTCGGCAGCGTTCACCACCAACTATCCCAGCTTTGACCAGTACTTCATGAAAAGATATGTTACTGCTGTCATGACCGACACCATGGGATGGGGCGCTTTCGACGACAACGGCTTCATGCTCATGTCCTGCTACGACCAGCGCCAGATAGTTGTCAGCAAAGCTTTCAACGCCTACTTTGAGCTCGACGAAATCGACGCTTCGGCCGCTGCCGTCGTCGACGTCCGCTTCCTCCAGTTCTACATGAAGTTCTACGACACCTGCTACATCGACTACACCGATGCCACCGGTGCCTGGCACTCCTTGGAAATCAACATCAACGGTGTTGACTGCAACATCAACGAGTTTGACGCGCGCGGTATGCAGCTCTACACCCTTCCCCTTGCCGCCGCCGGCAACCAGCACCTCAAAATCCGCTTCCGTTGGTACAGCAAAGCCCGCAGCAACCGTCAGGCCACCTACGGCTACGTTTGGGCTATCGACAACATCACCATCCACGCCGGTGCCGCCAGCCGCCTCTATCGCTACGTCGACCACTACATGGAAGGTGCCTACGGCCAGATGCCCAAAGGCATGCAGCTCCCCCTCTCGTGGTACGCTCCTGTGAAGAACAACGGTTCTGTCGCTCAGACTGGTATCACCCTCAAGACCGAGTCTTTTGAAGAAGACACCACTTTCCTTGCCACCAGCGCCACCGGCGCCCACGCCAATATGCCCGCCGATCCCGGTCTGCTCGACACCTTCTTCATTGAAGGCCGCGACAACGTTGCTGCCCATCGTGGCTGGCACGGCTACTCCGACTTCTACATGGCCACTTCCGACCAAATGACCCAGGCTGGCCTCAGCTACAGCAACAATGGTATCTACACCACCGAACCTGGTATCTACTTAGCAACCTCCACCCTCGCCACAGCCGACGAAAACATCAACGGTGCCTATGACACCATCCTCTATCGCGTCAACGACGCCGACAACGAAGGTGTTTATGTTTGGGGTATGGACAATGGCCTGCTCCTCGCCGGTCAGAACTTCACTGCCGGTTATGTCATGGAAGATGGCAACCTCTACACAACTGATGTCAATGGTGGTTACACCAAGGCCGGTTACGGCGTCAGCAACCGCTTCACCACCGGTGCCGTCATCCCCACCGATGGCAATGGCAAGAAATGGGTTATCCGCGGTGTTGAAATCGTTCCCGCCGCTCTGCCCCAGAGCCGCCAGTACACTGGTGCCCGCATCAGCGCCACTCTTTCGGCCGACGTCTTCGCTTCCAATCATAGCAGTGTTTACTTCTACGAGAGCGACATCCCCCTCACCACTGGTGACACCATCTATCTGAGCACTGGTGCCGGTATCCACACCGTGACCGCTGGCGAACTCAACACCGATTACGGCTTCCACCGTCCCGGCGACTACGAGGTCATCCGCATCATGTTCCCCGAGCAGCCCGAACTCTACCCCAATATGTCCTACCGTGTTGGTTATCAGCTCGAGGCCGAGCACGCTTTCTCCGTTGCCGCTATGGGTACCAGCTATGCTGAGACCTACGTCAACGACAGCACACCCAGCTGGGTCCGTCTCCGCACCGACACCGCCCACAACCTGATGGCCTATGCCAGACAGTTCAATTCGAACGACTACAGCGTGTATCTGAACGACCCGACCAGCGCCGACGAACCCGGTCGTTTCGCTTGGGGTGACGGTGGTACTCCCCTCATCCGTATGCTTGTCGGTCCTCGCGTCCCCGTTGCCCGTAAGAACATCACCTTCCTCTGCGCTAATTACGATGTCGACGGCGAAATGGTTCTCAACGGTGGTGGCCGCTTCCGTTTCAATGGTCAGGACACCGTGTGTGGCGAAGTGAGCCGCGCCGTGGGTTCCTCCTTCTCGATTGACATGGTTCCCTTCAACAACATCAACGCTTACAAAGTTGACTCCGTTTGGATTGACGGCAACTACGTTGCTCCTTACGATCCCATTGCCGACGAAGGCGATCCCAGCCTCATCATCGACTACGACAAGAGAATCATCGACAGCATCAATAATGAGCCCGTCTACAACTATCACGAGATTTTCACCTACACCTTCTCCAACCTGCAGGCTGACCACACCATCAAGGCCAAATACAAATATGTCCCCGGTGGTATTGACCCGGTCCGTCCCGAGGCTCAGATTCGTATCTACCCGAACCCCGCCAACAGCAGCGCCAGCGTCAGCATCGAAGGCGTGACTGGCAAGGTCAACTTCTCGCTCCTCGACATGAGCGGTCGCGTTGTCATGAACAAGACCGTCGACGCCGAGTCGGTGCAGAAACTGAACCTGACCAACCTGGCCAAGGGTGCTTACTTCGTCCGCATCACCAACGACGAATTCAGCAAGGTCGAAAAACTCATTGTCCGCTAATAATTCTTAGTAGACATAACAATCCAAATGAGGGCGCAGCCTGACGGCTGCGCCCTCATTTTTTTCCCGGGCACTCCGTTTTTTTTATCTGTTGAGGGCAATAAAAATCAGTTTTCGGCGTTACATAATAAAACTCATTTTTTTAACCATGAAAAAGACCAACCTTTCCGACTATAACCCCGCTGCCGTGCCCAACGGCGAACCCTACCGCATTGCCGTAGTGGCGGCCGAATGGAACCCCGAAGTGACCGACGCGATGATGAACGGCGCCGTCGACACCCTGCTCGCCAACGGCGTGAAGGACGACAACCTCACCGTGCTCCGTGTGCCCGGCACCTACGAGCTGAGCTACGCCGCCAACGTGCTGGCCCAACGCAACGACATCGACGCCGTCATCTGCATCGGCTGCGTCATCCAGGGCGAGACACGCCACTTCGAATTCATCTGTCAGGCCGTATCGCAAGGGCTGACCAACGTCGCGTTGCGCACCAACAAACCCATCATTTTCAGTGTACTGACCTGCGACACCATGCAGCAGGCTCTCGACCGCGCCGGCGGCCGCCACGGCAACAAGGGTGTAGAGGGAGCCATTACGGCTCTGAAGATGTGCCGATTCGCAAAAGAAAACTAAACCGGAAAGTCCGGAAATGAAATGCCGCCAACTATGAAAACAGTATTTTTCGGAACACCTGATTTTGCCGTCGAAAGCCTCGATGCCATCATGCAAAGCGGCCACGAGGTAGCCGCCGTAGTGACAGTGCCAGACCGTCAGGCCGGACGCGGGCAGAAACTGGTTTTCAGCGCCGTCAAACAATATGCCCTCGACCACAACCTGCCGCTCCTGCAACCCGAGCGGCTGCGCGACGAGGCATTCCTCGCCGAATTGCGAGCCTTCGGGGCCGACGTGTTCGTGGTGGTGGCGTTCCGAATGCTGCCGCAGGCCGTATGGGCCATGCCACGGCTCGGCACTTTCAACCTCCACGCCTCGCTGCTGCCCGACTATCGCGGCGCCGCACCCATCAACCGCGCCATCATGAACGGCGAACACGAAACCGGCGTCACGACATTTCTGCTCAACGAGCACATCGACGAAGGCAACATCTTGCTCCAGGCTTCGACCCCCATCAGCCCCGACGACAATGCCGGCACCCTGCACGACAGGCTGGCCGCCATGGGGCGCTCGCTGGTGGTCGAAACCCTCGACGGTATGGCTGCCGGCTCGCTTACTCCGCGTCCGCAGCAACCGTCGAGAGAGCCCAAAGCGGCTCCAAAAATATTCAAGGACGACTGCCGCACTGTGTGGCAGCAGCCCGTGCAGCGTGTGGTCGACCACATCCGCGGCCTCGCCCCCTACCCCGCCGCAACCATGCAGCTGGTCAACGAAAGCGGCGCCACGGTGGACTTCAAAGTGTTCGAGGCAACGGCCGAAACCGCTGCCACAGCCCCCGCCGGAACACTCGTCAGCGACGGCAAAACCCATCTAAAAATCGCTGCCGACAACGGATTTGTGAATATTTTGAGCTTGCAGATGAGCGGCAAAAAGCGAATGCCGACGGCCGACTTTCTTCGAGGTTGCAACGTAAGTGGCTGGAAAACAGTGTAATACAAAATGCAGCGTTTTTTTTCAAAAAAAATGTTGCATTTTTTTGATTCGTATCAAAAAATATTGTTATATTTGCAACTCGAAAACATTTATTAATTAATACAATTTTTATCATCAAAAATCATTACCACTATGAACAAGACCGAATTAATTAACGCAGTTGCCGCAAAGACCGGCATGACCAAAGTTGCATCGCGCAAAGCTCTCGACGCTACCCTCGAAGCTCTTGCCGCCGACCTCAAAGCCGGACACAACACCACCCTTATCGGATTTGGCACTTTCAGCGTCGTGAAACGCCCCGCCCGCACCGGAATCAACCCCCGCACCAAAAAGGCCATCAAGATTCCTGCAAAGAAAGTCGCCAAGTTCAAACCCAGCAAAAACCTGCTCTAAACCGATTAGAGTTTTAACGGTATGTGTGGCCGGAATCTTCGATTCCGGCCACATTTTTTTCATCCGCCTCGAAAAAATAACAAAACCGCTGAAAATCAACGATTTACAAAAATCAACACAACACATTGATTTTCAACCGTTTGAATAGGTTCGGGTCGGGTTTGGTTCGGCCTTACATCGGCCTAACATCGGCCATGTGCGTCCTACGGGCGACGAAAAGCCGTCACAAGCCTGACTTATAGGCATTTATGCAAAGAATTCGTCGGCAAAGCCGATGAGGTAGACCTTGTCGGTGGCGCGAGTGAAAGCCGTGTAAAGCCAGCGGAGATATTCGCGGTCGAGCATATCGTCGACAAAAAATCCCTGGTCGACGAAAATGTTGCGCCACTGCCCACCTTGTGTCTTGTGGCAGGTCAATGCGTATGAGAACTTGATTTGCAGTGCGTTGAAGTAGGGGTTGGCGCGCAGCTGGCGGAGACGGTCGGCCTTGTTGGGCAGGTCGGCGTAGTCCTCCATGACGGCGTCGAAGAGGCGCTGGCTCTCGTCGGCAGTCAACGCCGGAGCCTCGGAGTGGAGGGTGCCGAGCAGCAATTTGCAGTCGAGCGTAGGCTGGTCGTCATAGTCGACGAAGCGGAGCGTGGCGTCGGCGAAACGGAAGCCGTACAAATCCTGCCGGTTGCGCACCGCAAGCACTTCGACAATGTCGCCGTTGGCGATGAAACCCATGGGCGAGTCGGCGTCGAGCCAGAAATAGTTGTTTTTGACCACCATCAGGAAATCGCCGGCACCCACCTCCTCGTCGCGCAGCAGAACCTGGTTGCGTATGCCTTGGTTGTAAAGGTTGGCGCGCTTGTTGGAACGACACACCACCGCAACCTCCTCGAGGTCGCGGACGGCGTAGTGGCGGTTGATGGTGTCCATAATGTCGTCGCCGCCGAGGCGCACCACGTCGGGGCAGTCCTTAATATCGAACAAAGGCAGGCTGACACTGTCGGAGCCTGCGAGCGACGCTATGCTGTTGCGGAGCGAGGTGGCGTTGCGCAATATGCCCGACACAGCCTGCTGGCGCACGACCTCGGTGAGCTCGTAGTGGAAAAGCGTCAGGTTTTCGGCCGCCTCGAGATGGCCATAGTCGAGGGCCGGGCTCTCGGCAGCTCCCACCGGCGGCAGCTGTGCCGTGTCGCCGATGAGCATCAGTCGGCAGTGGTTGCCGTCGTAGACGTAGTCGACCAAATCGTCGAGCAGGTTGCGCCGGCCCATGCCGCCGTCGAGCCCAATCATCGATGCCTCGTCGACGATGAAGAGCGTGTAGGCGTGGCGGTTGATTGCGCGGGCCATACGCACGGCGCCCGAAGCGTCGGTGACGGTCATGTAAATCTTTTTGTGAATCGTCAACGCCGTGCGGCCCGAATAGCCACTGAGCACCTTGGCGGCGCGCCCTGTCGGAGCCAGCAGCACCGTGTTGAGCCGCATGGCCGGAGCCGCCTTGATGAGGGCGCTGACCAAGGTGGTCTTGCCGGTGCCGGCATAGCCGCGAAGCACGAACGCCGAGCGCGGGTCGGGCGAGTAGAGGAAGTCGGCCATAGCACTGCAAGCCTCGCGCTGCCCGGCAGTGGGGTCGTGAGGGAAGTGCGCGAAAACGGCGTTTTGTATGGCGGCGTTGAGACTCATGGCATAAAGAAAAAGGATTTGCTATGTTCGGCAAATCCCTTTTTTGATTCGAGTTACCGTTACTGTTCGTCCGCTTATTCGGCCGGAGTCTGCTGCACGGGGCTGACCGGGGTCTCGACGGTAGAGACGTTGGTCGAGAGACTTTCCTCGCCGGTGTGGCGCGGGATGGCGATAGTGGCGGCAAGGCTCAGCACCACGAGGATGATGGCGAGCCACCAAGTGGCCTTCTCGAGGAAATCGGCGGTCTGACGAACACCCATCACCTGAGTAGGAGCCTGGAAATTGGCGGCCAATCCACCGCCCTTGGAATTCTGTACGAGCACTACAATAGCGAGCAGAACGCTAACAATCAGAATGAGTATTACGATAAAGTTGTACATGTTATTGTTTGTTATTTATTAATGATTCCAAATTACTGATTCGGGCTGCAAAGGTACTACTTTTTTCGGGATATTTGAGAATTAATTTCTTGTAGACCTCGATAGCGTTGGGGTAGCGGCCCTGTTTTTCGAGTATAACTGCCAGAGTTTCAGACTCTGACATGTTTTCTGGCGAGATACTTTTTTTACCCAGTTCGACAATCGTCTGGTCGTCGTTTTGGCTCTCCGACGGCATATTGAAATCGTCGGAATTAAGAAAATTGGACAGGATGACGCTCTTGGGAGCCGTTTTGAACGACACTTCCTTGTAGGAATTGATTTCGCGCAGGACGTCGAAAGGCTCTTCGGGGGTTGGCGCGGGCTTCACAGCGGCCAACAGCGTGTCGAGACGGCCGGCGTCGGCCAGCGCCAATGCGGCACGGCGCACCTCGACGTCAGGGCTTTCGCCCTCGACCGACTTGGCCGCCAACACCGTCAGCACCTGCACTGCCGACGAGAACGGATTGGCATCCCTCAGCTCTCTCAGGGCAGCCAAATCGTCGGCGGTGAAGACCTCCGGCTTACGCACCATTTCGGCAAATCTGTTTCGGTCCATTTTTGTAAAAATTCGCTTCAAAATGAGTTTGCAAATATACATATTTTTTTGAAATTACAAAAATATAAATTTATTTCTATTTAATATTTTATTGAAAATCAACAAACTATATAAAAATATTAATTCTCGGAGAAGATTTTTTTTCGCAGTATAGATTTTTTTTGTACTTTTGCAAATCCAAAAATCGAGTAAAAAATGAAGAGAACATTCCAACCATCACGCAGAAAAAGAGCAAATAAGCACGGATTTCGTAAGAGAATGTCTACCGCCAACGGCCGTAAAGTTTTGGCCGCCCGTCGCAGAAAAGGCAGAAAAAAACTGACCGTCTCCGACGAACGCTAAACAAGACAACAGGCCATAGCGGCCACGAAATAGAGCCTTTGCAAAGGAAAAAGAAGTATTGGCAGCGAAACAGTACTTCTTTTTGTGTTATAAAATAATGAATAATATAAAAAGATGAGCCGCAACAAAAACCTGCCCCTGCTCGAGAATGTCACCATAGCCGACGCCGGAGCCGAAGGTATGGCCGTAGCCAGAGTCGACGGACTTGTGGTGTTCGTGCCCTTCGCCGTCCCGGGCGACGTCGTCGACATACAACTTTACAAAAAAAAGAAAAACTACGCCGAAGGGCGTGTGGAGCGGCTCGTCAGCCCGTCGCCGCATCGGGTGGCCCCGGTTTGCCCACATTTCGGCGTGTGTGGAGGCTGCAAGTGGCAGATTTTCGACTATGCAGGCCAGCTTGAAGCCAAACAGAAGCAGGTGCGCGACAACCTCGAACGGCTGGGCGGCGTCGACTGCTCGGCGATGAGGCCCATCTGCGGCTCCGACAACATTTATTACTATCGTAATAAATTGGAGTTCACCTTCTCGTCGCGGCAATGGCTCACCTCGGCCGACGAAACCCCGTCGCCATGGGGCGCCCTCGGGTTTCACGTTCCTATGATGTTCGACAAGGTACTGCCAATCGAGCATTGCGCCCTGCAGGCCGACCCAAGCAACGCCATACGCACCGCCGTGCGCGACTACGCCATCAGTCACGGGCTCGAGTGCTACGACATCCGCAACCATACCGGGTTCCTGCGCAACCTCGTAATCCGCACTTCATCGACTGGCGAACTGATGGTGATTGTAATTGTCGCCGAACCCGATATGGCACGCCTGACGCCACTCCTTGACTACGTCAAGGACACATTCCCGCAAATAACGTCGCTGCACTACGTCGTCAACGAAAAGCTGAACGACTCCTACTCCGACCTCGCCGTCGAAACCTACTTCGGCAAAGGCTACATTGAGGAGCGCATGGAAGGATATAACGGTTCCAAACCGCTGACATTCAAGATAAATCCGAAATCATTCTACCAAACCAATTCGGCCCAGGCCCAGCGGCTTTACAGTTTCGTGGCCGAAATGGCCGAACTACAACCCACCGACACCGTGTACGACCTCTACACCGGCACCGGCACCATAGCCCTCTTCCTCGCCGACAAATGCCGCAAAGTCGTTGGCATTGAATACGTTGAGGAAGCCATTGCCGACGCACGCGTCAACGCCGGAGTCAACGGTCTGGACAATACCGTGTTCTACGCCGGCGACATGGCCAAAGTGCTCACTCCGGAGTTCGTCGCCGCCAACGGCAGACCTGATGTTGTGATAACCGACCCCCCTCGGGCTGGTATGCACGAACGGGTTGTGCGCCAACTGCTCGACATGAAGCCACGCAAGATAGTTTACGTCAGCTGTAATCCCGCCACCCAGGCACGTGACTTACAAATGCTTGCCGAAGCCTACCGTGTGGGCCGAATTCAGCCCGTCGATATGTTCCCGCACACACAGCACGTAGAAAATATTGTTGAACTTTTTCTTATAAAATAGTTCACTATTCAAAAAAAAATATTATCTTTGCAAGTTGTTATGTTGGTTGTATCAGCGATGTTCGCCAACACAAACAATTGATATATAACGAAATAAATAAATAAATAGTATAAAACCAAGTCTTAACATCGAGATGAAAAAAGTATTATTAAGCTTGCTTTTAGCAGTTTTATGCCTGCCTTTCGCAATGGCTCAAACTAAGGCAAATCGCCAAATCGTCACACTGGACACCGTGGTGTGCGACCAATTCACTTGGGTCAATAATGTGACCTACACCGCCGACACATCCATAATGATTACCCGCAACGACACGATGTTTGTGCTCAATCTCACCGTTGACCACAACTACAATGCCTTGCCCACCGTCAATGTCGAGCGCGGTTGTGAATATCTGTGGAACGGCCATATGCTGACGACCGACACCACCATCACCGACAGCCTCAAGACCGTCAAAGGCGGCTGCGACAGTATCGCCACTATCGCACTGACACTGAACCACCACTACACTCACGACTCGGTGGTCAGTTCGCCGTTCAGTTTCACCTGGCGCGACAGCGTTTACACTGCCAGCACACGTGACACTGTTTTTGTTGACGACACCACCAATACTTGCGACTCCACCTTCACCCTCGACCTCACCATCACCAAATATGAGGCCGAACTCAATGTGAAGTCCTGCGGCTCGTACAAATGGCAGATTGTCCGTCCTCGCGACACCATGTGGATCGACATGGGCAGCTACACTGTTCGTAAAATCAATTACGACACACTCATTGACACCATTTTCACTGAGTCGACCACACTCACCTTCGACGATGTCCGCCTCGACACCGTATACAAACTCAACCTCACTCTCAGCGATGTCTACGATACCATAAAGACCAGCACCTGCGGCGCTTACACTTGGCATGGACTCAGTTTCTCGGCCACTGGCATTTATGACGCCTCCGTCACCAACGCCCAGACTCTGTGCGACTCCAACCTGCACCTCGACCTGACCATCAAGGCCCAGATCGACACCACCAAGGTCATTCGCTGCGGCTCTTATTTGTGGGGCATTGACTCGGTGCGCTACACCCGCGACACCATCGTAAGCCTTAACATCCTCGACACTGTCGGTGTTTGCGACACCGTCATCAAAGTGCTCAACCTCAAAGTCACCCACTTCACCGACACCACCCGTGCCGAGGCCTGCGGCTCCTACGAATGGAAACTTCCCAAACTGCACTATTTCGACACCGTCATCACTAAGGCTTCGGCCGACGCCAATGGCATCTATAACTACAGCAAATACACTGGCGACACCACAACTTTGTGCGACTCGGTTTTCGTGCTTGAACTCAAATTCAACAATATATACGACACCATCCAGAAGGAAGCCTGCAGCCTCTACAAATGGCGCGACACCACCTTCACCGAGAGCGTGAACAACAACTTCACCTTCACCAACGAAGATACCCAGTGCGACTCCATCTACACTCTTGACATCACCATCTTCACCAAACGCGACACCAACGAGGTGGCCGCCTGCGGTTCTTATTTCTACAAGGATTCCTCATACACTGAGAACACTACCATCGTCAGCAACGAGGTCGACATCAACGGCTGCAAAACCATCCACAACATCGTCCTCACTCTTGTCGAGAACTTGGTAGACACCACCCGCGTCGAGGCCTGCGGCTCTTACAAATGGCACGACAGCACTTTCTTCGCCACAACCACTTTCACCGACACAGTCTTTCACACCGATACCATCATCAACTGCGACAGCATCGTGACCCTCGCCCTCACAATCAAGAACAAGGAAGTCAAGGATTCAATCGCAGGCTGCGGTATGGTTGAGTGGGACAGCGTGAAATACTATGCCAACACCACCTTGAACTACACAACCATCGACACCACCAACCAGTGCCAGACCGACCACACCCTCATCCTCAAAATCACTGAGAACAGCGACTTGGTAACTTCCACCAACTGCAAACAATACGTTTACACCTTCACCGGCAACTTCGACACCATCACCGACACTATCTTCCAGAGCGAATACCGTCGCGTGACCACCACCGACTCTGTTACCCGCTGCGTCACCCACCACGACATGAATGTGACCATCATTCCCGTCCGCACTGGTAGCGTCGACCGCGTTGCCTCGTCTTGCGACAGCTACCGCTTCAAACTTGGCGAGACCACCATCAACTTCGACTACGATGTTGACACCATCATCACCGCCAGCAAACGCGGCACCACTGCTTCCACCTGCTACGACAGCACCGCCCACCTCACCCTCTCCATCCACGGCAAGACCTACACCTATCCCAACAACCCCACCGAGAATGTGTGCGACCGCTATGTTTGGTACTACAGCACCAAACAGGTGACTGAAGGCGGCAATACCACCACCGTTATCGACTCGAGCAAGACCCGCATCTACACCCGCTCGACACGCGACACCATCAAGCTCGGTACCGACGCCAACTCGTGCGACAGCATGGCCGTGCTCAACCTCACCGTCTACCGCACTCCCGTCGTCACCATCATGGGCAACCTCGACCTTAACGTCGGCGACACCGCCTACCTCTACTACGAGTGCGACCAGCCCGCCGCCACCCATATGTGGAGCTACAACGGCCAGACTTCGACTGCCACCAGCATCACCGTTCCCAATGTGCGTAACAACTTCGACGTCTCTCTCGTATCGACCGGCGACGGCGGCTGCGTGAAAACCAACTACATCACCGTTATGGCCAACGAGGGTCTGGATATCGACGGCGTCGAGACCACCATGGTCAACCTCTACCCCAACCCCACCGCTGCCTACCTCACCGTCAGCAGTGAAGAGGCCGTCAGCGAAGTGGTCATCTTCAACGCCCTCGGCCAGCAGGTCAGCAGCCGTGCCAACCTCGGCACTTCGGCCACTCTCGACCTCAGCCGCTTCGCAGCAGGCACCTACTCGATGAGAATAACCCTCGCCAACGGCGAGACATCAGTCCGCAAATTCATTGTTACGAAATAAACGATGAATAAGCCGAAAACCACGAAAAGCGTTCGGTACCACGGTATCGGACGCTTTTTTACCACCCTCGCGGCCACCGTGCTGCTCTGCGCCTGCCACTCTGGCGACGACAGGATGACCCTTGCCGGCGAGACGCAGGGAACCTACTACAGCATCGCCTATTTCGACCCGCAGCACCGCAATATGCAGCGCGAGGTCAACCCGGTGCTCGACGAGATGGACATCACCGCCTCATTGTGGAACGACAGCTCGCAGTTGCGCCGCGTCAACGAAGGCCGGACCGACATCGTCAGTCCTCTCTTCGCCTACATGCTCAACCTCTCGCTACTCATGAACGACTACACCGACGGTGCCTTCGACTGCCGCGTGGGTCGCCTTGTCCGTGCATGGGGGTTCAGCTTCAAACAGCGCGAGGAGCTCAGCCCTGCCGAAATCGACAGTCTGCTCGCCATATCGCGCGGCGAAGTCAGCGTTAGCAAAATCGACTCCATCGAAGGCGACTATTACCGCATCAGCCGGCAGAACCCCAGCACCGAGCTCGATTTCAACGCAATAGCCCAGGGCGTGACATCCGACATGATTGGCGATAGACTCCGCGAGCAGGGAATCACGAGTTTCATGGTCGACGTTGGCGGCGAAGTGCTCGTTGGCGACCCCAAGCCCGACGGCTCGCCGTGGCTTGTGGGCATCGAGCGACCGGCCGCCGACCGCTACGCCGAGCAGCAAATTGAACTCGTCGTCGGCGTCAGCAACCAATCCGTCGTCACGTCGGGCAGCTACCGCAAATACTACGAGAAGGACGGCATGAAATACTCGCACACCATCGACCCTGCCACCGGCCGTCCCGTGAGCCACTCGCTGCTCAGCGCCACGGTGGTCAGCGACCGTGCCTGGCGCGCCGACGCGATGGCCACTGCCTTCATGGTCATGGGGCTCGACAGTGCTCTGAGCTTCATAGCACACCACCCCGACAACCCCCACATACAAGCCGCATTCTTCATCTACTCCGGTCCCGACGGCTCATACCAAACCTACGCCACCCCTCAATTCAAAGAACTGATAATCAAAGAATAACATATATGAAATCAATGACAGGCTTCGCCAAGCAGCAATGCGTCATTGGCGACAAAAAAATAAACATCGAAATCAAGACCCTCAACAGCAAACAGCTCGACTTGAACACCAAGATGCCTGCAGCCTACCGCAGCCGCGAACTCGAAGTCCGCGCACTCCTCGGCCGTCTCGAACGCGGCAAGGTCGACTTCATCATGACCGAAGAAACCGGCACCGCCGACGCTGCCACCGTCAACACCGAGCTCCTCGCACAACGCTACCGCCAAATCAGCCAGCTCGCTGCCGACCTCAAGGCCGACGACCCGTCGCTGCTATCGGCACTGCTGCGCCAGCCCGACATCTGGTTGAGCGACTCGGGCGATGAAGTCGGCGACGATGACTGGGCCGTGATTGCCCGCGGCATCAACCTCGCCATCGACCAGGTCGACGCTTTCCGTTCACACGAGGGCCGAGTGCTCGAAACCGACTTCCACCGCCACGTCGACCTCATCGAGCAAAAACTGCTGACCATCCCGCAATACGAGCAGGACCGCATAGCAACAGCCCGAGAGCGCATACAACGCTATTTCGACGAATTCGCCATCAAGGACGTCGACCAGAACCGTTTCGAGCAGGAAATCATCTACTACCTCGAAAAACTCGACATAACCGAGGAAAAGGTCCGCCTGCAGAAACACATCGACTACTTCCGCAACGTGATGCGCGACGAGCCATCCTGCGGCAAGAAACTGGCCTTCGTGGCTCAGGAAATGGGCCGCGAAATCAACACCACCGGCTCCAAGGCCAACCACGTCGAGATACAAAAACTGGTAGTCGAGATGAAGGACGAGCTTGAAAAAATAAAGGAACAGCTCGGCAACATACTATAGACCCTCCACACTGAAAATCGAGAATTGAGAAGCGAAAAGCGAAACCCGATAATTTCGCTTTTCGCTTCTCGTTTTTCGCTATATCATCGGCCTCAGATCGACCCCGGGCCGACTCCACCGAACCAAGGCCGATGTAAGGCCGAACCAAACCCGAGGAGAGCCTATCCAAACAACTGATATACAACGAGTTATATATTTCTATATAACTCATTGGTTTTCAAATTGTTACAGATTAGGAGTTTTGAATCATCTCAAAGCCCTATAAGGATGACGGAATTTGTCAGCAAATTGTGCCGGAAGCGACGACGAGGTGGGCGTCGGTGTCGTAGATTGTGGCGTACTGGCCGGCGGCGATGCCTTGGATGGGGACGGCGGAATGGATGGTGACGGTGCCGTCGGGATTGGTGGCGAGGTGGCCGGTGGCGAATTCGGGGGTGTGTCGTATCTTGAATTTCACCTCGCGGCCCTCGATGTCGCCCCAGATGTCGGCGCTGAGGTAGTGGTAGTCGGCCAGGCGGATTTCGGTGCCATACTGAGTGGCGGGGTCGTAGCCTTGCGACACGTAGAGCACATTTTCGGCGCAGTCCTTCTTGACAACGAACCACGGTCCGCCGCTGAGACCCAGGCCTTTGCGCTGCCCGATGGTGTGGAACCAGAAACCCTTGTGGGTGCCCAGCACACGACCTGTTTCGAGCTCTACGATTTTGCCTTCGCGCTCGCCGAGGTAGCGACGCAGGAAGTCGTTGTAGTTGATTTTGCCGAGGAAGCAGATGCCCTGCGAGTCCTTGCGCATGGCGCTGGGCATTCGGGCTTCGGTGGCTATGGCGCGAACCTCGCTCTTCATCAAGTTGCCGATGGGGAACATCAGCTTGGCGATCTGCGCATACGACAGCTGCGACAGGAAGTCGGTCTGGTCCTTGACCGGGTCGACGGCCGTTGCCAAGAAAGTTGAAAGATTGGTTGACACGGGGTGTGTGGCGTTATTTTCCACTTTCCATTTTCCACTTTCCACTTGCACGGTACGTGCATAGTGCCCAGTCGCTATGCGGTCGTAGTCCTTGCCGCGACGTTCGTTGAAGGCACCGAACTTGATGAGCTTGTTGCACATGATGTCGGGGTTCGGCGTCAGGCCACGGCGCACGGCGTCGATGGTGTAGCTTACCACCAGGTCCCAGTACTCGCGATGCAGGTTCACCTCCTCAAAGCGGCAGCCGTAACGTTGTGCAATCCACTGTGTTATCTCGATGTCCTCCTCGGCGGGACAGTCGATGAATCCGTCCTCCTGCTCCATGCCGATACGGATATAAAATATGTCAGGCGTGAAGCCCTGCTCCTTAAGCAGATGCACCACAACCGAGCTGTCGACTCCTCCCGATACTAATGCCGCGATGTTCATAACGAAATGCAAAAATACGAAAAAAAATCCAAATTCTGAATTATAATTTCGAAGTTTTGATTTTTTTTCGTAAATTTGCAGTCTTGAAACATAATTTTTAAAGCCATGAATATTCTCCTTTTAGGGTCGGGCGGCCGCGAACACGCCATCGCCTACAAAATCAGCCAAAGTCCTCGTTGCCAGCATCTTTACATCGCTCCCGGCAACGCCGGAACCGCCGCCTGCGGCACCAATGTGAAGCTTGACCCCGAGGATTTCGAGGCAGTGAAAAAGTTTGTCGTCGAGCGCTACATCGGCATGGTTGTGGTCGGTCCCGAGGCTCCGCTGGTGGCCGGAATAACCGATTTTTTCGCCTCCGACCCACTGCTGCACAACATCAAGGTAATCGGTCCCTCGGCTGAGGGCGCCACCCTCGAAGGCAGCAAGGATTACGCCAAGGCTTTCATGGCCCGCCACGGCATACCCACGGCGGCATACCGCACCTTCACTCCCGACACCGTGGCCGACGGCGAGCGCTTTCTCGAGACTCTGCAGCCGCCCTATGTGCTCAAAGCCGACGGACTGGCAGCCGGCAAGGGTGTGCTGATTCTGAACGATTTGGACGAAGCCAAGCACGAGCTGCACAACATGCTCGAAGGCGGCAAATTCGGCTCGGCCGGCAACCGCGTTGTCATCGAACAATACCTGTCGGGCATCGAGATGAGCGTTTTCGTGCTCACCGACGGCCGCAACTACAAGATACTGCCCTCCGCCAAGGACTACAAGCGCATCGGCGAAGGCGACACCGGCCTCAACACCGGAGGAATGGGTTCTGTAAGTCCCGTGCCGTTTGCCGACAAGGCTTTCATGAAAAAGGTCGAAAAACTCATCGTACGTCCCACCGTGCGCGGCCTGCAAAAAGAAAAAATCGACTATCGCGGCTTCATCTTCATCGGCCTCATGTGCTGCAACCTCGGCTCTGAAGAGGGCGGCGACCCCTACGTCATCGAATACAACGTCCGTATGGGCGACCCCGAGACCGAGAGTGTCTTCCCACGCATAACAAGCGACGTGGTTGAGCTGTTCGAGCACACCGCCGCAGGCACCCTCGACGAAGCCACCCTCGAAGTCGACCCACGCTACGCTGCCTGCGTCATGATGGTGGCCAAGGGCTACCCCGAAAAATACGCCAAAGGCCGCGTCATCACCGGCTACGACAACGTTGAAGGCAGCCTCGTGTTCCACGCCGGCACCAAAGTCGACGACAACGGCGCGGTCGTTACCAACGGTGGCCGCGTGATGTGCGTCACCACCCTGTCGGAATCGCTGCCCGAGGCGTTGCTAAAGAGCTACTATGCCGTCGAGCAAATCAAATGGACCGGCAAATATTTCCGCCACGACATCGGTCAGGACCTGCTCAAAATGATGATTGGCTAAAAGTATCGCGGGATATAACCTGTCCGCTATTTGCTCGCTTGCGCCCTCTCGGTTTTTCTGAACACGATGATCACCACGGCGGCGAGAATGAGGACTATGCCAACGGCAAGATTTAGGGTAAAAGGTTCGCTAAAAACGAAGACACCTATCAGCACAGCCGTCAGAGGCTCGAGGGCGCCAAGGATTGCGGTGGGGGTTGACCCGATGAATTTGGCCGAGTAGACCATCATCACCAGCGCCATGATGGCCGGCACGATGGCAAGCCAACCAACATAAAACCATGCTCTTGCACTGGGCGGAAGCATAACCGGCTGGCCCGATAGCAGTGAGTAAGCCAGCGCCCCAAGGGTGCAATAGATGAGCACATAGAAGTTGATTTTGAACGACGACATCCGCAGTTCCGACCGGCCAACGACAACGATATAGACGGCGTAAGTGAGCGCCGAGAGGAGCACCAGCACCACTCCAAGCGCATTCAGCGGGCCGTCGCCGCCACCCCAGTAGAGCAGTACAACTCCGGCCAACGAGAGGAGTATCGACGCCACGGTCCGCAGGCTGACTCGCTCCTTGAAAAACAAGGTCATTATGACGGCCGTCATGACGGGATATGTGAACAATAGTGTCGATGCCACGCCGGCGGCAATGTGGTGGAAACTGAGATAGAGGGTGAGCGACGAAGCGCTGAAAAGCAGTCCCAAAGCCGTCACCACGCCGAATTCGCGACGCGAAAGCCGCAGAGACTCTCGCCTGAACATCATCACCACGGCAATGATGACCCACGCCAACCCGAAACGGTAGAAGAGCACACTGCCGGTGCTCATGCCTTCAGCGTACAGATTAAGGGCACCGAGCGGGTTGGTGCCGTAGCACACGGCAGCGCCGATGCCGCATAGTGTGCCAATCAGTTTTTTCTGCGATGATGTCATACCGAGACCTAAGAAAAACAGAAACGGAAAAGCGGCAGGGCCACCTTTCCGTTCCGGCCTTTTTTATTTAACTTAATCGGGGTTGTTGTAGAGGTAGTTGTTGGGCTTGCTGACCTGGCCATCGGCTCCTACCGTGGACTGCGACGAGAATGAGGGGTTGGAGTGCTGGCCGTAGCTCACGTCGATTTCAACGCATTCGTCGGGACGCATCGAAGCCGCAATCTGGGCACCGTTGGGGTTCTCGCGAAGCAGGGCATGCATCTGGGCGATACGCTCGGCACGGCTCTTGGCGCGAAGGTCATCCTGATACATCTCCGGCATGGGGTCCGGTTTGCGAGTCTCGACGACAGGCTTGACCGGCTCCATGACCGCCACGTCGGTATCTTCAACCTTTTTGGTTTTCAGGTAGATGTCGCCGTCATTCCGAGCTTGGTCCGAGGCAAGTACGACCTTAACCTCTTTTTCTGTCTCATCGTCAAGGGTATAGCGATGTCCGGTCGAGGGTTTCTCGTCAACCGTCTCGACCTTTGCCTCAAAAAGCGGTTTTTCCTCGTTTTTGGGTTCGACATGCGGGATGATGGTGGGCTCGGTGATGGTCTCGGTTTTGGTTTCGACGGGCTTTTCAACCTTCTTATCAGCCGGCAGCTCGACAACCATGGGCTGGCGTTTCTCGAAGCCGGTAGCGATGAGGGTGATGTTGATTTCGTCGTCGAGGTTGTCGTTCGGGCCCTCGCCCCAAATCATGTCGGTATCGTCGCCGGTGAGGTCGTTCATGTAGTCGGTGATGGTCGACAGTTCGTCCATAGTGATTTTGTGGTCGGGCGAGAATGTGATGTAGAGCAGCACATTCTTGGCGCCCGAAATGTCGTTGTCGTCGAGCAGAACCGAGGTCGAAGCGGCCTTGATGGCGTCCAGGGCGCGGTTCTCGCCACGACCCGAGCCAGTGCCCATGAGGGCGGTGTTGCTCTTCTCCATGACGGTGTTGACGTCCTGAAAGTCGATGTTGACGTAAGCGTCGACGGTGATGATTTCGGCAATGCCTTTGGCGGCGGTCAAGAGTACGTCGTCGGCTTTGGCGAAGGCGTCGTCGAGCACCATGTCGCCGAAAGCGCGCAGTTTGTCGTCGCTGATGACCAACATCGAGTCGACGTAGTTGCGCAACTCCTCAATGCCGGCCAGAGCCTGGGCGTTGCGGCGTTTGCCTTCGAACGAGAAGGGGGTGGTGACAATTGCCACGACGAGAATCTTCTTGATTTCCTCGTCATTGAGTTCGACGCTCTTGGCCAGTTTGGCAATAACGGGAGCAGCTCCGGTGCCGGTGCCGCCACCCATACCAGCGGTAATGAAGAGCATTTTGGTGTTATCCGAGATAGCCTCGAGGATTTCGTCGGCCTTCTCTTCGGCGTATTTCTTCGCCACTTCGGGACGGTTGCCTGCTCCGAGGCCGCGACCGAGGGCGATTTTGTTGGGTACCGGACTGGCATTCAGAGCCTTGGCATCGGTGTTGCAGACTATGAAATCGACACCTTTAATGCCCTGACGGTACATATGGTTGACAGCGTTGCCGCCGCCACCACCCACGCCGATGACTTTGATGTAGGACGATTGCTGCTCTTTGGGCGAATCGAACTGGAAAAGAGGGGTATTTATATTGTCTTCCATGGTGCTTATTATCTCTATGTTATTGATTTTCAATCAATTTAACACACTATATGTACTTAAATTCGTTTTGTAAAATTACTAAAAAATCATCAAACGTCGGACGTTGCTTTCAATTAGTTTTCAACAAGTTATACACATCGGATAGTATTGTCAGTCAATGTTGTTCTCGCCGAACAGTTTATCGAGGAAGTTGGTAATGGCTTCGTCGGGACGGATGGAGCGTTTTTTCTTCTTTGGTTCTTCTTCAACAGTTTGAGGTTCAGGCTCTTTATTGATATCTTCCTGTTTTTTCTCATCCATGTTTTTGAAGATGTCGATATTGTCGAGCTTTTCGGCCTCGAGGCGGCGCTGCTCCTCGGCCTTGTTGAGGCCAAACAGGACCAAACCGATACCGGTGGCGTACATCGGGTGACTCAACTCGTCGGAAGGCACGTTTGTGCGTTCGAGGTGCTCGTCGGGAGTGCCTATACGGGTGTTGTTGCGGGTAATAAGTTCGGCCAACTCCTTGATGTTGCGCAACTTGGCACCACCACCAGTGAGAACCACACCGGCTATGAGTTTCTTGCTATAGCCCGAAAGCTGTATTTCATAGTCGACCTGCTCAAGAATCTGCTGAGTGCGGGCGTTGATGATTCCAGCGAGGTTCTTCATGCTGATCTCCTTAGGGGCCTGGCTGCGGATGCCGGGAATGGCGATGATGTCGTCGTCGTTGACACTCGATTTGAGGCACGAGCCAAATTTTGTCTTAAGACTTTCAGCCTGATTTTTAAGTATTTGACAACCCTCACGGATATCGTTTGTAATAGCGTTGCCAGCCAACGGGAGCACCGAGGTATGGCGGATGATATTCTCGTAGAATATAGCCACGTCAGTTGTACCGCCACCGATGTCGACCAAAGCCACACCGGCGTTCTTGTCGCCCTCGTCAAGCACAGCCAATGCCGAGGCAATGGGCTCAAGCACAACGCCTTTGATGTGAAGGCCTGCGTCCTCGACAGCACTCTTGATATGCTCAAGGTTGTCCTTGTTGCATGTGACGATGTGGAAATTGGCGCGCAGATTGTTTCCGGCGACACCCACGGGCGACACCTCGACGCTCAGTTCTTCGTTGTCGACGAAATAGGTCTGCGGGAACACATGGACGATAACCTCGCCCGGGTCGAGCAGGATACCGTGCTGCTCCTCAATGAGACGGTCCAGGTCTTCCTGTTCAATCATACGATGCTCGGGCGGAATCATGATGCTGCCCTGGTTGGTGCGCGAATTGATGTGCTGGCCTGCAATGCCGACCCAGACGTCCTCGATTTCAACATTCGACTGATCGGAAGCCTCCTTGACGGCCTTACGAATTGACTCCGAAGCCATTTTGATGTTACGAACCACACCGTGTTCGACACCCACCGACTCGGTACGGCCATAACCGAGGATACGGACTTTTTCGTCCTCGCCGCGCTGCCCTACAAAACAGGCAATCTTCGTGGTACCGATGTCTAAGCCTACTATTATTTCATTTTCCATAATTGTGATGTATTTTATTGATTTTTATTTTGTTTTCTTTGTACAAACGACCTGATCGTCGAATCTTAGGTCAAGTTTGCTATAGGCGTCCCAGCCGCAGTTGGGCATGACTTTGGTGTAGAATATCTGCAACCGGGCAAATTTATTGTCGAGATTTTCTATTTTACCCACAACGATTGTATGGTCGCCGAGTTTCGGCACCAGAATCATGTCGCCGTTTTCGGCGAGGTACATTTGGTCGAAAAGGCATCCGTAGTCGGGATTGGCATCAAGATAACAGGCCATCTTCCACACACTTACAATACCATAATTCATAGTGGCACTATCGGTCGACATGGCTTTGATGTCAAGGCGGTTGTAGAGCAAGGTATCAATACGTTCGGCAAAGTTGCCGCCGGCCACCGTCACATAACAGTCGCCCGTTACGCTGGGTGGCATGGCGCGACCCTTGCTATCGATATAGAACTCACGTTCGCCATAGAACACCCGTGCTATCGGACGGCGCTGGTTGGCTTTGACAACAATCTTGCCGCCTACACTGACCGAAGCGTCACAGTCTGTAAGGTATGGCACCCGTGATGCAGCTTCACGCACAGCCTCGAGGTCGACATTACGCACCTGCTGCTGCAACAAGCCGGGGTTGAGGCGTATTATACTGTCGGCCACGACCTTGTCGCCCACTAGTTGGGGTTGTCCGCCATAGTCAATTTTTATTTTGAGGCCTGACACTTGCGAGTGCGAACGTGCCACGTTGGCAACAATGACAATAAACCCCAGGGCTATAGCCCCGAACAGTATAATCAATATATGTGTCGAACGTTTCATAACAGGTCTTCTCTGAGTTTCTTTTCAAGGTCGGGGACAAGACGGTCGATGTCGCCGGCACCTAGGGTAACTACAACCTCTGGACACAGCGCCGGAACCAATTCGAGCACCTGCGCCGGAGAGCACAGATACTTCGACATATTATTGATTTTGCGAAGTATAGAGTGCGAGCTCACTCCCGGGATGGGGCGTTCGCGAGCAGGGTAGATAGGCATGAGTATGACCTCGTCCAACTGCTCGAGCACCTTGGCGAATTCGTCGGCCAGCTGTGCCGTGCGACTGTATAGGTGTGGCTGGAATACACCCACGGTGCGCTTCCCTGGGAAAAGATACGCAATCGACTCGAGGGCTGCGGCAATCTCGCGGGGATGATGAGCATAGTCGTCGATGTAAACCAGGCCCGACTCGTTGATTCGATAGTCGAAACGGCGCACTATACCTTTAAATGTGCGCAATCCGGAACGGAGCTGGAACTCGTCGAGACCACAAGCCAGAGCCACCGCCGACGCGGCGACAGCGTTTTCGACATTGTAAAGACACGAATTGGTCAACTCAAGGTCGTAAAAAACGCCATCCGGAGTACGCAGGTCGAAATAAATGTTGCCGTGGTAGTTGCGGACATTAATGGCATAGTAGTCGGCCTCAATTCCGTGGGTGGTGTAGGTGGAGAGCGGCGAACGGAGAGTCAAATGTGAAGAGTGGTCGTGGTCGTCGTGGTCATGATGGTGGCCATATTCTACCACCTCCTCGCCATTGTCGTCAACGAAACAGCCTTCCTTAATGAAAAGGTGCCCGCCATCGACAGTCTGGTTGGCAAACTGCGCGAATGCCTCGAGGAGATTACGATGGGTGCCGTAGATGTCGAGATGGTCGGCATCGGTGGCAGTGATGACGGAGTAGTATGGGTTGAGTTGAAGGAACGAACGGTCATATTCATCAGCCTCGACCACAACATACTCGCTGGCGTGGTTGACCAACAAGTTGCTATCGAAATTCTTGCAGATACCGCCCAAGAATGCACTGCAGCCAATCCCGCTGTGATTCAGCAGGTGAGCAATCATACTCGAGGTGGTAGTCTTTCCATGGCTTCCTGCGACGGCGATGCATTTTTTCTGGCGCGTAATCTCGCCAAGTGCCTGAGAACGTTTGCATATAGGCACTCCCGACTGGCGGAGAAACTGCATTTCGGCGGTGTCTTCCGGAACTGCCGGAGTATAAACGACATAGTCGGGTTTGGGTCGTATTAAGGTCGGATCATCCTCGTAGTGGATAGCGATACCTTCCTCCTCGAGCCGATGAGTGAGCGGACTCGGGGTACGGTCGTAGCCGCTGACGTTGTGGCCCTGCTGCTTGAAGTAGCGAGCCAACGCGCTCATGCCTATGCCTCCTATGCCTAAAAAGTAGTAGTTCATTGGATTAGTTTTTCGATTTGGTCTACGATTTTGTCGGCGGCGCTGCGGACGGCGAGCCGCTGTATTGCAGCGCTCATTTCGGCCATACGCTGTGGGTCGTCGAGCATTTGCCTCACCAAAGGCAAACATTTCGTTCCACATTCAGCGTCGGGCACCACCAACGCGGCGCCTTTGTTGGCCAGGGACATAGCGTTTTTGGTCTGGTGGTCCTCGGCCACATTGGGCGAGGGGATGAGGATTACGGGTTTGCCTACGAGGCAGAGCTCGCTGATGGCTATGGCTCCTGCGCGTGAGACGACTGCATCGGCCGCGGCGTAGGCCAAATCCATACGCTGGATGAACTGGTGCACTTTGACCCATCGGCTTGCCTCAGCCTTTTCGACGGCGGCAACGGCTTCGTCGTACATCCAACGTCCGGTCTGCCATATCAGCTGTATATTGTTTTCTTCGAAGAATCGGATGTTGTCGATAACCATACGGTTGATGCTTCGTGCCCCAAGGCTGCCACCCACAGAAAGGAGGACTTTGCCGTCGTTGTCGACGCCGAACTGGCGGCATCCCTCCTCGCGAGTGCAGCTCATCTGCTCGATGTCAGCACGGACCGGGTTGCCGGTGAAGACTATCTTCTCTTTCGGGAAGAAACGCTCCATGCCGTCGTAAGCCACGCAGATGGCCTGTGCATTTTTGGCAAGGGTCTTGTTGGTCAGGCCGGCGTAGGAATTCTGTTCCTGTATCAGTGTCTTGAAGCCCATCGAGGCTGCGGCCTTAAGGGTGGGCTGGCTGGCGAAACCACCGACACCGACTACGATGTCGGGGTTGAACTGGCGCAGGGTTTGCCGGACCATATTCAGGCTTTTCATCTCCTTAAAGGGTAACGCCAAATTCTGGATAATATTGTGCAGAGTCAGCTTTCTTTGCAACCCGGCAATCGGCAAGCCTTTGATTTCGTAGCCTGCAGCCGGAACTTTCTCCATCTCCATACGGCCTTGTGCGCCGATGAACAGAATCTCAGCATCGGGCCAACGTTTCTTGATGGCGTTGGCAATCGCTATGGCGGGGAAAATGTGGCCTCCGCTACCACCTCCACTGATTATCGCTTTCATATCGTTTCGGTTGTTTGAGGTTGTACAATATTGTTTTCTTTCTCGGCGCGTTCCTGTTTTATCACGTCGCAAGCCACCGACTGGATGACTCCCAGTCCGCAACCGAGGAACAGATATGCAGTACCGCCGTAGCTGATGAACGGCAAGGTCTGTCCGGTAACGGGCAACAAACCCACCGCGACGCACATATTTATCAGTGCCTGAAAATATATCACCATACCCATCCCAGCCACAATCAGCGACCCGAAAGTGCCACGGCAGCGCCGCGAGAGTCTGACGCAACAGAAGAAGAACATCGAATAGAGTGCAAAAACAACCAATCCGCCAATCATGCCGGTTTCCTCGATGATGATGGCATAGATGAAGTCGTTGTGGGCCTGGGTCATAAGACGGGCGTGGACTGTGTTTCCTACTCCGACACCGAACACTTCGCCGCGAGCGATAGCCATACGGGCCATGTTTTCCTGCGAGAGTTCGTTGGGGTTGGGATTAAGCCACGAGTCGACACGATGCACCCACGTCGACGAACGCTCCAGCACAGCGTCCTTGCTCGCGCCGCGCTCGTAGGCGATGAAGAAGAGTATGCCGCCCACTAAGGCCACGGCAAGTAGCGTACGAATCCAGTATTTCTTGTTCACACCGCCAATTAACATCATGATGTAGCAGGTAATGAAAATAAGTATGGCGGTCGAAAGGTTCTCAGGCAAAACAAGTATCGTGACGACACCTATCTCAATCAAAAGCGTCAAAAAAGTACCGAGGCTCTTTATGTCGTCGCCACTGCGTGTCAACTGACGGGCAACAAAAACTATGAGACAAACCTTGGCAATTTCCGAGGGCTGGAACTGGCCCAGATAGGGAATCTCCATCCAGCGACCCTTAAAAATTGCCAGCACCACGATAAGCAGCACTATCGACAAAACGTAGCCGAACTGCGATATCCGCGAGAACGAACGATAGTTCAACATCGAGATGACGATAATGGCCACGTAGGTAGCCAGCACGATGGCTACGTGCTTGATGAACAGCCCGGTCGGTGTGGCGGCCGGCAGCGAATAGGCCTGCAGACCTATAGTGCTGTAGACGGCAATGAGCGAGATGACACTCAACACGAAGAATATCATCCAGATACCGAGGTCGCCTTTGAATATGTTCGTCAGTTTTCTCATGGGTGTCAGTTTATAGTTCGTTGACAGCGTAGCGGAATTCCTCGCCAAGCACTGTAGTAGGCAGCCCGTTGTCGCAAGCCGGCGAGTAGACCACCTTGGCGGCCTCTACTGCATCGCTGTAGAAAGCGTGAGCCACGGCCTCTTTTATCGACGGACACTCGTCGATAACCGCCACCGAGTCGGCGAAAGCCTCTTTCAACTTGTCGGAGCTGCCACCTACGGCTATAATCATGCGCACTTTACGTCGAGCGGCAGGTTTCAGGCGGCTGTACTCCGTCTCGGCACTGGGGGTGGTTATCCATATCAACCCGCCTTCGAGGCTTTCGAGGCTGTACCATGTCGAGTTGACGTTGCGCGCAGCGGCATCGTTGACGAATTCCTTGCCGTGTATGCGGGCAACTGGCTCAAGGCGGTAGCGTATGTCGTTCATCCGACGGAAGCAATCGCGCAACGATTCGTTGCGCATGGCTTTCAGTTTGGTGGAGTCTATTCCGGCCAGGCCGCTGTGGACGCGCTCGCGTCCCTGTTTTGACAATGTCTCTATGTTCATCATTAGTTTTTTATCGCAGTTTGAGAGTTACTATGCTTAAGATGGCCAGCAATATGGCCACGATTATGAATCGTTGCACCACTTTTTGTTCCGGTATGCCCTTTTTCTGGTAATGGTGATGTATTGGCGTCATCAGGAACGGTCGTTTCTCGACCGGTACCGGCTGGCCGACAGGCAGTTTGTTGCGGCGGCGGTATATCTTGCAGCCCGCCGTCTGAATTATAACCGAAAGGTCTTCAATGAGGTATATTCCGCACAACAAAGGCAGCAGAAGTTCCTTGCGGATGAGTATGGCGAAAACGGCTATTATGCCGCCGATGGCCAGCGAACCCGTGTCGCCCATGAACATCTCGGCCGGATGGGTGTTGAACCAAAGGAAACCCAGCGTGGCACCGACAAAGGCCGTCGAGAATATGGCCAGCTCGCCGATATTCGGCATATACATGATATTCAGGTAGTTGGAGAAAATGACGTTACCTGATAGCCACGCCAATATTGCGAGGGCTCCGCCGTTGACGGCGGCAACACCTGTGGCAATGCCATCAATACCATCGGTGAGGTTCGAGGCGTTCGAAACGGCTGTCACAACCAATATCACAATCACTACATACAACAACCACACAAGATCTTTGGCCCACGGACCCATCCAGGTGATAAGCTTGGCATAATCCAACTCATTGTTCTTCATGAACGGGATTGTCGTTGTGGTGCGCGACAAACCCGATGTAGCGATGTCAGGATGATACATGATGAGCAGACCCACCACAAGGCCGAGCAATACCTGTCCAATAACCTTGTAGCGTCCCGGCAGACCGGCTTTGCCACGGGTCTTCTTCAGGTAGTCGTCAAGGAAACCCACCATGCCAAGCCATACAGTGGTGCCGAGCATAATCTGTACGTATATGTTGTCGAGCTTTGCAAAAAGCAATGTGGGAACTATTATTGCTGCGAGTATCAGCAGGCCTCCCATTGTTGGCGTTTTGGCCTTCTGCGCAGCACCTTCTAGGCCCAGTTCGGTACGCACCGTGTCGTGCATGTCGAGACGGTTACCTATCCAGCGGATGAACGGCTTGCCGAAAAGCAACATCATGAGCAGTGACGTGATGGTGCTGCAAGCCGCACGGAACGAGATGTACTGGAACACACCGGCCCCAGGGAAATCAAATGCTTTGTCTAACCAATCGAATAAATAATATAACATGACACAATAATCATTTTAAAATTTCGTTAATACATTTGGCCGCTTCCTCACGGTCGTCGAAGTGGTGCTTCACCCCAGCAATGTCTTGATATTTTTCATGACCCTTACCAGCGATAAGGATGATGTCCCCCTCACGAGCAATCATGCAAGCCGTGCGGATAGCCTGCCGACGGTCGGTGATGCGCACCGTGCGGCACAGTTGGTCGGAATTGAGACCAGCTTCCATGTCGTCAAGTATGGCATCGGGATTTTCGGAGCGAGGGTTGTCGGACGTGAGCACTACATGGTCGGAGCCCTCGGCAGCAATGCGAGCCATCTCGGGACGTTTGGTGCGGTCGCGGTCGCCTCCGCAGCCAACCACGGTGATGAGTTGCTGCGAGTCGCGGCGGATGTCGTTGATGGTTGCAATCACGTTTTGCAGTGCATCGGGAGTGTGGGCATAGTCAACAATAGCGGTAACGCCGTGACCTTCAACGTACTGGAAGCGCCCTTCGGCAGCTTCCAACTTGCTGAGAAGGACAATCGCCTCGGAACGTTCGATGCCACAAAGCACTGCGGTGCCGTAGATAGCCATGATGTTGTAGGCGTTGAATCGGCCCACAAGGCGGCACCAAACCTCCTTGCCGTCGATATTGAGTTGCATTCCGCTGAAACTCTCCTCAACCACTTTGCAGCGGAAATCGGCCATGCGCTGCAGGCTGTAAGTATGAACCTCGGCGCGAGTGTTCTGGACCATCACCATACCGTTGCGGTCGTCGATGTTGGTCAGAGCGAAAGAGCCCTTGGGTAGCCCGTCGAAGAAACCCTTCTTGGCAGCTATGTAAGCTGCCATGGTTTTATGGAAATCGAGGTGGTCGTGTGTGATATTGCTGAAAATACCGCCAAAGAAAGTAAGTCCCGCAATGCGATGTTGCACAACGGAGTGCGAGCTAACCTCCATGAAGCAGTAGTCGCAACCCGCTTCAACCATTGTGGCCAGCAAACGGTTCAGTTCCAGAGCGTCGGGGGTAGTGTGGGTCGAAGCGATTTCCTCCTCGTCAATGCGGTTGACTATGGTTGAAAGCAAGCCCACATGATGTCCAGCCATCCGGAACATACGGTGCAGCAGGGTGACGGTGGTCGTTTTGCCGTTGGTGCCGGTAATTCCGACCAATCGCAACCGAGCCGATGGGTTACCATAGAAATTCGAGGCCATAAATCCCAGTGCCTGACTGCTGTCGTCGACCTTGAGATAGGTTTGGTTCGGGTTAAGGTCGGCCGGAAGTGCCTCACACACCACAGCCACAGCACCTTGCGAAATGGCCTGTCCGATAAAGCTATGGCCGTCGACTTTGGTGCCCCTTTGCGCAACAAACAGGCAGTCCTCCGACACACGGCGCGAATCGAACTCAATGGATTTGATTTCGATATCGGCGCTGCCGTGCAACTCGCACTCTATTCCTTTTATTATATCTTTAAGTTTCATTATCTTAGCGTTAAAAATACTGTGTTGCCCTTATTGCATTTGGCATTGGGGCGGGGATTTTGCGACGTCACTTTGCCGTAGCCGCTGAATTTGGCTTTCAAACCTTGGGAATGAAGCAGTTCGATAGCGTCCTTGACAGTCATTCCGGTGCAGTCGGGGACCAGGCCTTCGGTGGCCACCAGCTGGCGGTATCCCGCCTCTGTGCTGTCGTCGCCATCGAAGTAAGTGACCCAGTAAGGGGCGTTCTTCGGCAGCATACGGTTCATATCCAACTGACGGTAGGCGTTGCGGAGAGTCGTCGAGTTGCCGTTGCGGAGAACGGGCTTACGGACAATGGCCGTGTCGTCCGAACGGTCGATGGCGGCACCGGAGTTCAACTCCTTGTCCATAGCCACCACACCGTCGGCGATGGTGCGGAACACCGTGGCAGCCTGTCCGCCAAACACCGGGGTGCGCTTGAGGATGACAATGCAGGAATACTTCGGATTTTCTGCCGGGAAATAGCCTGCAAACGAGGCGTTGTAGTCGCCGGCACGGTTGGGATACGTGGCATATGCTGTTCCAGTCTTGCCGGCAATGCCGTAGGTGACGCCTTTCATGGCTCGCCAGGCGGTGCCATGGTCGGTAACACCCAACAGCATGGATTTGATTTTGTCCAAAACCTCGCGCGAAAACACCTTCTCGCGAAGCACCACGGGACGAACCTCAACAATTTTGCCGTTCTCGACAAAGCCACGGCAGAACAGCGGCTTGACCATACGGCCATTGTTGCCAATGGCGTTGTAGAAAGTGAGGACCTGCATTGCGTTGACGCTGGTGACATAGCCGAAACTGAACCTCATCAGGTCGTCGTTCGAGCGGTTGAGGTTGGGTATCTTCGACTTTATTTCGGGAGCGGCCACATCGACGTGGAGTACGTCGTAGGGGAATATCTTTTTGACCATCTCGACCAATGTGTCGCGACGGTTGCGGTAGTACTGCCATGCGAGATTGCTCATGCCAACGTTCGACGATTGTTCGAGCACCTCTTTGACACTCAGCGAGTCACGGCCTTTCAGAATATGGTCGTCGTGGACAACCTTGCCGGAGCCCGGAACGGTGCGTGTTCCGACCTGTACCATCATCGTGGTGTCGAGTCCTATCGTGTTGTCGGCCAGCAAAGTAGCCATAACAACGGTTTTAAATGTCGAACCCGGCTCGTAGATGTCGCTCACTGCGATGTTTCGGTCAGGCATTTCGCGGAAGCCGTGGCTGACGGTGTCGTAAGCCAAATTGCTGCAAGCGAGGACATAACCTGTCGACATCTCCATCAGCACGGCGCAGCCTGAACGTCCACCATAAGTAGTGAGGGCTTTGCGCAGGGCGCTCTCGGCCACATCCTGATAACGGGTGTCAATGGTCGAAATGATGTCGTGGCCATCGATTTTTCGCTGCACAACGGTGGTGTCGTAAACAATGGAATCTTCGCCGGCATAGTGCTCGGAACTGACGCGGCTGCCGTCGGTCGGCGGGTCGGGCAACCACATTCCGCGAGTCAGACGGCGGCAGTTGTACACTCCGTCGCGGCCTCGCAAAATCGAGTCGTAATAGCCTTCGAGGCCCGTGTACGAGCGGCTCTCCCAACTGTTGCGGAACCCGATGACGTTTTCGGCCATGTTGCCGTAGATGTGTGCACGAACCTGGCGGATGACGCTTTCGCCGTCGACGTGCTTGACCACTCCGCGACCCCATCCCGGAACACGGCAGATGTCGCGCCAGACGGAATACGGAATGGCTCTCTGCACCATAAGGCAGCGGCTTTGCGGTGTGGCGGCGCGGCCGGCGTTTATACGGTCGCGGTAATAGTCGGCACTGTGGGTCGGCACAGCTTCGGCCAACATTTCACACACCGAATCCAAGTATTTTGTAAAGTTCGAGTCGACGATGGGACCCGTCTCGCGAGGGGTGTTGTTTTTGTCGTATATTGTTTTACCGTCTTTGTCGGTCTGTATGGTGTTGTAAAGGTCGAGGTAGAGGTCGCAAACCGGCACCGTGGTGGCCAGGATTTTGCCGTCCGACGAGTATATGTCGCCTCGCTGGGCGGGTTCGGTACGCATCGACGCTTCGCGCTCTTTGGCTCGGGCGCGCCAGTCGTCGCCGTGAACCCACTGTATGTCGACCATCTTCCACACTATTCCCACCCCTGCGACGATTACTAGCACCACATACAGCACTCCGAGCAGTTTCGACGATTTATTATTATAATTTTCTTTATTCATTATATAATATATTCCTCTTTTTTACGTTATTGATTTACCTCGTAGGGCGGGCAGGCGGTGAAGCCGATGCCTCGGCTTTCGAGAGCCTCGGCCACGTGCGATATCTTTACCGATTCCTGATACTGTTTCTGCAATTGTATGCGGTGCTCGCGCAGGTAGCCTATCCGGTCCTCGAGTTCCATCTTCTCGCGCGAGAGACTCTCGACTTTGTAACGATTACCGACAATGATGATGAGATACACCATAATGAGCAGCAGCAGAGGTATCTGCTTGCGGACGAAGGGGCTCTTGAGGACATCGCCTCCGAGCACTCCGGCTATGCGGCGCGTGGCCTTGCTGGCCTGTTCGCCCTGCATGCTCACGGTGTTTGCCTCGGGCTGCGGTTCGGGGGTCGGTTCGGGTTCGTGCAGAACCTCTTCCTCGGCTTCTTTATTTCTGAATCGGTTGCTCATCGTTGTCGTTGTTGAGGGTTTCAAGTTTCTCGGCCACACGCATCTTGGCGCTGCGGCTACGGTTGTTGCGGGCCAGCTCGTCGGCCGACGGCACCACGGCTTTGCTCGACACCGGACGCAGGGGTCGCAGCAGGTTGCCGTAGAAGTCTTTCTCGGGCTCGCCGTCGAAATTGCCCGTTTTCATAAAGTTCTTCACCAGACGGTCCTCGAGCGAGTGGTAGCTGATGACCACCAGCCGGCCATCAGGTACGAGCAGTCCGGCCGCCTGACGGAGCATCTCGCGCAAAGCCTCCAGTTCGCCGTTCACCTCGATGCGGAGGGCTTGGAACAGCATGGCGAGGTACTTGTTTTCCATACCTCGCGGCAACTGGCGGCTGACGGCTTCGCGAAGGCCGAAAGTGGTGGTGATGGGAGCGTTTTTGCGGGCCGAGCAGATGTCGCGAGCCATCTGGCGGGCGTTGGACAGTTCGCCGTAAAGGCGCAGCAGACGGGTGAGGTCGGCCTCGTCGAGGTTGTTGACAAGGTCGGCAGCCGTCACGTCGCCACGCTGGTCCATGCGCATATCGAGGTCGCCGTCCATACGGGTCGAGAATCCGCGTCCGGCCACATCGAACTGGTGCGACGAAACTCCCAGGTCGGCAATCAGGCCGTCGATCCGGCGCACACCGTGCAGCCTCAGGAAATTCTTCAGATAGCGGAAATTCTCGCCGATGAAAGTGAAATTTTCATTTGCCAGTTTCCCACTTTCGATTTTCGCGTCGGGGTCCTGGTCGAAAGCAAACAGGCGACCCTCGTGGCCGAGGCGTTCGAGGATGGCGCGCGAATGGCCACCGCCGCCGAAGGTGACGTCGACATAGACGCCGTCGGGATTGACCCGCAGCGCCTCGATGCTCTCGGCGAGCATGACCGGATTATGATATGCTTCGCTCGTCATGTCCTGCTGTTTCGTGGCCAGCGAGGCACTCGGCGGCCAAAGCCGCAAAGTCGCCTCCCGTGGCGTTCATCGTCGCGTAAGTGTCGTAATCCCAGATTTCGATGTACTTGCCGGTCGACTGCAGGACAATCTGTTTAGACTTTTCGACCACCGCTTTCTGCTCCGACGGTATCAGCAGGCGGTCGTTCGAGTCGAGCTCGATGATGTTGCCTTCCGTCATTTTGCGCAGAATTTTACGGTGTTCGATGTTGTAAGGATTGAGTTTTTGCTGCAAATTTTCCACCTCGGCCTTGAAGCTGTCGTAGGTCCACAACTCCAAACATTGGGCATAGACACTCTGGCGGATCACGAAACGATTGTCGTCGCCCTCCAACTGCTTTTTCAAAGCAATTGGGAACTTGAACCGACCGTTCGGATCAACCTTACAGTACTCTTTTCCAATGATTAACGCCACTTTTTAATAAAATTTTTCAAGGTGTAAAATTACAGAAAAAATTCCAATTATTACCAATTATTTCCAAAAATTTTCAAAATTTCCCATTTTTAACATTTCAAAACCCTTATACGTATGTTGAAAAGAAAAGTTTCATTAATGTTGAAATTTTATACAAATGATTGTAAATCAGAAAGTTTTTGATAAAATAATGCCCCGTGCGGCGGCCTGCGGCCGCCGCACGGGGCTGTTGAAAACTTTTTTGTCTCCCCTACCCTGAAATATGTCCCCCTCTTGAATCCGACGACCGAGCGTCCGGATTTTTCTTAAAATTCTGCAAATAGCTGAAAACCAGTCAGTTGTACAAAATCACACAACTAACTGGTTTTCAATCGTTTTGATAGGTTCGGGTCGGGTTTGGCTCGGCCTTGGTTCGGCCATGGTTCGGTATGGGGTCTGATATGTTAAAATTTAACATTGACCGAGGCCGACCATAAGGCGTCCCCGAGCCGTTCTATCTAAGTCTTTTGGGCGTAAAATTGTAGACCAAACGCAATGCAAAACCGTCGCCAGC
>CADCPQ010000045.1 GCA_902803395.1 uncultured Bacteroidota bacterium | reverse complement strand
CTGCTCGTGGGCGGGGAAGATGATGCTGTTGCCCACCTCGCAGCGCGCCAGGGTGCTGTTGTCGCCCACCACGGTGTCGTTGAGGCGCAGGCCATACTCGAGGTGGACGTGCTCGCCGAGCAAGAAACGGACGGCGATGACGCCGTACTCCAGAGTGCAGCCGTAGCCCACCACGCCGTCGCTGACGGCGATGCAGCTCTCGATGCGCGAGGGGTCGTCGGTGGCGGAGTTGACTATGACGTTATGTACGGTCTTGGTGTTCTTGATGACGCAGCTGTCCCCTACCCTGCCGTATCGGCCCTCGGGGGTCTGCAGCACGTCGTAGGTGAACTGCTCGAGCTTGGCCATGAACTGCTTGTGGCCACGGTAGCGGGCCCAGAGGTAGGCATCGCCCACCGTCATGCCGCCAAACGGCAGCAGACGGCGGCCACCGTTCTCGTTCATAGGTTCGAGCCATGCCACCTTGTGCGGGTCGGCGGTGCAGGTCATCTCGTCGATGTTGAAAAGAATGACGGAGTTGCCGACCTGATAGTTGGAAATCATGCGGACGTTGTGGATGGCCGGGTGGTTGCCGATAACGACGTTGGCGAGGCAAGAATTATAGATACCTTCGCGCAGTGTGAGGTCGCCGTCGGCCACGGTATTGCGTTCGATGGCGCCAAGACTGACGGAGCCGTCGAAGGTGCAGTTGCGCACACATTCGGCGTTGAAGGGCTCGGAAACGAGCACGGCCGACCAGTTGTCGGCTGTGTTACCCTGTCTCTCAAGCCGTGCTATTTCGTCGGTAGTGAGATTGCGGTATTTCATTTGAAAAGATTATAGTAGCGGCCGATGGTGCCTTCGATTTGCTGTTTGTCCTTGAAATACTGATAGGTGCTGATTTTCAGCTCGACGGTAGCTTCCTCGTCGCACACCACGGTGGCATGCTGGTGCATTTGGAGCATCGACGAAGTCCACATATGGTTCACTCCGTTCTCAATCATGTGGTGCAGAGCGCGAGCTTTCTTGGGACCGTTGCAAAGGATGAGCACCTCGCGGGCATCCATCACGGTGCCTACGCCGACGGTCAGTGCCTGCTTGGGGACTTTGGTCTCGTCGTTGTCGAAGAAACGGCAGTTGGCCTGGATGGTGTTGGTTGTCAGCGTCTTGATGCGGGTACGGCTGGTGAGCGACGAACCCGGCTCGTTGAAAGCGATGTGGCCGTCGGGGCCCACGCCACCCATGAAAAGGTCGATTCCACCGGCCTCTTGAATCATCTCCTCGTAATGGGCGCACTCGGCCAGAAGGTCTTTGGCGTTGCCATCGAGGATGTGGACGTTCTCAGGCTTGATGTCGATTTTGCTGAAGAAGTTGGTCCACATGAAACTGTGGTAACTCTCAGGGTGGTTGACATCGAGATTGACGTACTCGTCCATGTTGAACGTCACCACGTTCTGGAAGCTGAGGACACCCTTGTGGTTGAGCTCGGCAAGATGCTTGTACAATCCTAACGGTGAACTACCGGTGGGACACCCCAGGACAAAAGGATGTTCGGCCGTGGGTTTAAAATCGATGATTCTTTTGGCCACATAATTGGCGGCCCAGACAGACATTTCGTCGTAGTCTTTTGCAATAATTACGCGCATGGTTTAATGATTATTAAGTTATATATATATATATCAATTAGTTGCGTTGCAGACTCTACGACACGCTATGTCACCCTCGTTGTAATTTTCAGTTTGCAAATATACAAAAAAAATAAAAAACAACATTTTTTTTGCAAAAAAAATGTTGCGTCGAGTCGTGAGACTCGACGCAACATCTCAATAATTATGAAAAAGAATATTATTTCACGAACTTGAAATCGCGGCCGAGGTAGTAGGCCTGGTCGCCGAGACTTTCCTCAATACGCATAAGCTGGTTGTACTTGCAGATGCGGTCGGTGCGGCTGGCGCTGCCGGTCTTGATTAGGCCGGCATTCATAGCCACGACGAGGTCGGCGATGGTGGTGTCCTCGGTCTCGCCCGAACGGTGGCTGATGATGGCGGTGTACTTGTTGCGCAGAGCCAGATTGACGGCGTCGATGGTCTCGGTGAGAGTGCCTATCTGGTTGAGTTTGACAAGGATGGAGTTAGCCACCTTGCGGTCAAGACCCATGCGTAGACGCTCGACATTGGTGACGAACAGGTCGTCGCCCACCAGCTGGCAACGGTCGCCGATGGCATCGGTGTGCAGACGCCAACCGTCCCAGTCGTCCTCTGCCATACCATCCTCAATGGAAATGATGGGGTACTTGTTGACCCAGTCGGTCCAGAAGTCGCTCATCTGGGCGGGGGTGAGTTTCTCGCCGCTTGACCATTTGAGGTGGTAGACGTTCTCGTCGGCCAGATAGAACTCGGAGGCAGCTGCGTCGAGAGCGATGTAGACGTCTTCGCCCGGACGGTAGCCAGCCTTCTCGATTGCCTCGATGATGCACATGATTGCCTCTTCGTTTGAGCCAAGGTTAGGAGCGAAACCGCCCTCGTCGCCAACGTTAGTGCTCATGCCCTTGCTCTTGAGAACGCTCTTGAGGTTGTGGAACACTTCGGCACCCATACGCAGGGCCTCGGTGAATGTGGGGGCTCCGACGGGCATAATCATGAACTCCTGGAAGTCGATGCTGTTGTCGGCATGTGAGCCGCCGTTGAGGATGTTCATCATGGGGATGGGCAGTGTGTAGCCGCCCACGCCGCCAAGGTAACGGAATAGCTCCTGGTTGCTCTCCTGGGCCGCTGCTTTGGCGCAAGCCAAGCTGACGCCGAGAATGGCGTTGGCGCCGAGGCGCGACTTATTGTCGGTGCCGTCGATTTCAATCATTTTCTGGTCGATGGCTTTCTGCTCGGAGACGAACATACCCTGCAACTCTTCGTTGAGAACACTGTTGACATTATTAACGGCCTGCATTACGCTCTTGCCGAGGTAGTTTGATTTGTCGCCGTCGCGAAGTTCACAGGCTTCGTGCGAACCTGTCGACGCACCCGAAGGCACGGCAGCACGGCCAAAAGCGCCCTGATCGGTGTAAACATCAACCTCGACAGTGGGATTTCCACGCGAGTCGAGAATCTGACGACCTTTAATTCCAATAATCTGACTCATAATACTATACGTTATATTTTGTTATAAATAAATTGCAAAAACAAAGATACAAAAGTACGAAAAAAAATTGAATTATCATGATTTTTTTCGTCATCTACCTCAAAAAACAAGCCCGTCAGAAATGACGGGCTTATTCTTTGTATTATGTTGCAACCCTTTCGGGCTGCGATACCGTTCTTACTCAGCTTTGGGAGCTTCTTCGGCAACGGGGGCCTCGGCGGCGGGAGCCTCGTTCACGACAGTTTCTTCAACTGCGGGAGCGGCCTCGGCCTTTTTGCTGCGGCTGCGACGAGTGCTCTTGGCCTTCTTGGCCTTGGTTTCTTTGAGCATATTCTCGTTGTAGTCGACGAGCTCGATGATAGCCATTTCGGAATTGTCGCCATGACGGATGCCGGTTTTCAGAATGCGGGTGTAGCCACCGGGGCGCTGGGCGATCTTCTGCGAAACCTCGCGGAAGAGTTCGTTGACGGCCTCTTTGCTGTGCAGATAGCTGAAAACAATGCGGCGGTTGTGGGTAGAGTCCTCTTTCGAACGGTTGATGAGGGGCTCCACATAAACTCTGAGGGCTTTAGCCTTGGCCAAGGTGGTCTCGATGCGTTTGTGCATGATGAGCGAGGTGGCCATATTGGAAAGCATTGCCACGCGATGGGCGTGAGTTCTTGAAAGGTGATTTACTTTGCAACCGTGTCTCATATCTTTTCTTATTCTTTATCTAATTTGTACTTTGAAATATTCATACCGAACTCGAGGTTCTTCGAAGCCACGAGGTTTTCCAGTTCGGTGAGTGATTTTTTGCCGAAGTTGCGGAATTTGAGCAGATCGGCTTTGTTGAAGGCAACGAGTTCGCCAAGGGTGTCGACTTCAGCAGCCTTGAGGCAGTTGAGGGCACGCACCGAAAGGTCGAGGTCGACAAGCTTGGTTTTGAGAAGCTGACGGATGTGGAGAGTGGCCTCGTCGAACTCTTCCTGCACCTGCTTAGTCTCAACCTCGAGCGAGATGCGCTCGTCGGAGAAGAGCATGAAATGCTGGATGAGGATTTTGGCAGCCTCTTTGAGAGCCTCCTTAGGATGGATGGATCCGTCGGTCTCGATGTCGAAAGTGAGTTTCTCGTAGTCGGTACGCTGTTCGACACGGTAGTCGCCAACCTCAAACTTGACGTTCTTGATGGGCGTATGGATGGAGTCGATAGCGATAACTCCGATAGGATCGGTAGCCTTCTTGTTTTCGTCGGCAGGAACATAGCCACGGCCTTTCTCGATGGTGAGGTCGATTTTGAGGGAGGTGGAGGGTTCCATGTGACAAATTTCGAGGTCGGGGTTGAGGACTTGGAAACCGTTGAGGTGCGCGTTCAAGTCGCCGGCCTTGAATATTGATTGCCCAATCACCTCGATGGAAACCTTCTCGGAGTCGACATCCTCAATCTGACGACGGAAGCGGATTTGCTTGAGGCTCAGAATGATGTCGGTCATATCCTCGACTACTCCGGGGAGTGACGAGAACTCGTGATCGACACCCTCGATACGCACCGAGGTGATAGCAAATCCCTCGAGCGAAGAGAGAAGGACACGACGCAGAGCGTTGCCGATGGTGATGCCGTAGCCGGGCTCAAGAGGACGGAATTCGAATGTGCCTCTGAAATCGTCGGCGTCAAGCATGACCACCTTGTCGGGTTTTTGGAATGATAATATTGCCATTTTTGTTCCTTTCTTTTTTATTGAAGAGCTTGAGGTAGCAAGCCCTTACGGTTTAACTACTACTTGGAGTAGAGGTCGACGATGAGCTGTTCGTTGATATTCTCGGGAATATCGGCGCGCTGCGGGTAGTTGACAAACTTACCCGACATTGAGCTGGCGTCCCATTCAAGCCATGCATAGCTGTTGGTGCGCGAGGCGAGAGAATCGGTAATCACCTCGAGCGATTTGGAACGTTCGCGTACTGAAATGACGTCACCTTCTTTAAGGGAATAGGAAGGAACATTGACGACATTGCCGTTGACGGCTATATGACGGTGAGAGACAAGCTGGCGGGCCTGGGCGCGGCTGCGGGCGATGCCGAGACGGTAGACCACGTTGTCGAGGCGGGCCTCGATGAGTTTCATGAGTTCCTCACCGGTGATGCCGCCGCGGCGCGAAGCCTCGGAGTAGAGTTTGCGGAACTGGCGCTCGAGGATGCCATAAGTGTATTTGGCTTTCTGTTTCTCCTGCAGCTGGGTGCCGTACTCCGACACTTTGTTGCGGCGCTTGTTCTGCCCGTGCATACCAGGGGCATAAGGCTTTCTCTCGTAATTTTTATCAGGACCGTATATGGGGTCGTGGAATTTTCGTGCGATTTTGGTTTTAGGACCAGTGTATCTTGCCATTGCTTAAATCCTTGTTGATGTTAATGATTAATAATTAGACACGACGACGTTTCGGGGGACGGCAGCCATTGTGGGGCAGCGGGGTGATGTCGACGATTTCGGTCACTTCGATGCCGCAGCCGTTGATTGCGCGTATTGCAGATTCACGTCCTGAACCAGGTCCTTTGACAAAGACCTTTACTTTTCTTAGGCCCAAATCATAAGCAACTTTGCCGCAATCTTCCGCAGCCATCTGAGCGGCGTACGGAGTGTTTTTCTTCGATCCG
>CADCPQ010000044.1 GCA_902803395.1 uncultured Bacteroidota bacterium | reverse complement strand
GAACCTCGCGGACAGCCTGCAAGTACTCGTTTTCGCCCGGATGTTTGGCCTCCAGGTTAGCCATAATTTCGTTTACTTTCATGATATACAGTGTTTTGTGTTAAAACTTAATTTACTTTGGGACAACAAATATACTAATTTTTTTTGTAATGGTAGATTTTTTTTGCAAAAAAATTAAAAAAAGTTAAAAAAAATCGGAGCATTCAGATTGCTCCGAACACTCCGAATATTACAATTCTCAATGCAACTTACCTCAGTATCGTCACCGAGCCCTTGCGGGTCACGATGTCGGAGGTGCCGGGTCGGCGGTAGCGCATTATCCACACGTAGGCTCCCTGCGAGCACTCGGTGCCGTTCATGTCGCGGCCGTCCCACTCGAACTTAGCGTCATCCGACTCATATATCAGGCGGCCGCGGCGGTCGTAGATGTAGACTGTGAAATACTCGTAGTCGTTGATGGTGTATAGGCTGAAGCGGTTGTTGGTCTCCAGAGCCGGCGTGAAGATGTTGGGCGTCCAGGCCGTGAACTGCACCACCGGCATCGGGATGGTCGTCGAATCGAAGCAGCCCAGTTTGTTGAAGGCCGTCATGGTCACATACACTGTGTCGTCGTATGTCTCTTCGAAGGTGTAAGTCACCTCGCTGCCGCTAATGGGTTCTGAGCCGTCGCCCATGTTCCAAATTGTCGACACGCTTCCGGGCGACACGTCGCGGAACGTCACTGTCGGGTCTTCCGAGTCGATGATGCTCGGCGAGGTCTGCACCGTAGGCACCGGCAGCGGCACGATGATGATGTCCTTCGATTTCGGGGTGGCGTTGCAGTCGTTGCTGCCGTGGCCCACCATGGTGTAGCGGGTTGTCTTCTCTGGTGTCACACGTATCGTGTCGAGAGTCTCCTGACCGCCCAGCGATGGGTCGACGGGCGACGACGACCATGTGTAGTGGTCAGCCTTGCTGCCGAACAGCGTTGCCGTCTCGCCGGGGCATATCTCGCCGTTGGCGCTGCGGCCTATGCCGGGTATGATGTTTATCTTGGGCTTGACCAGGAAGGTGTTGAAGCCTTTCCATGCCACGCAGCCTTTGTCGTTTTTCACTTTGACGAAATATCTCGTGGTGTCATACGACGGGGCTACACGCAGGTATGGCCCTGCCGGCAAGCTGCCGTTCACGTAGCCGCTGTCGGTCGACCACTGGTACTCGAAGGTGTAGTCGGGGTTCTCCGACACGGCCTCCAAGTCGGTACGTGTGCCTTCGCACACCACCGAGTCGCCGTCGACACGGATTTCGGGGTTCAGGAACACTCGCACCGTGTCGCGCGCCACTTTGTGGCACCATGTCGTGTCGCCCTCTACCACATAGTAGTAGCCGTTGTAGACATCCAGTTCCACGGGCACCACGCTGTGAGTGAAGGCTTCGCGCCGCGTCACCATGTGGTCGGCGCTGTTGTTGTCGGTGGTGTCGATGCGCACAAAATCGCCAGTCTCCTCGTCGAATATCGAGTCGTAACTGTAGCGCTCGAACACCAACGTGTCGATTCCTTCGTAACGCCATATACGGCGGTACACCGAATCCTCGTTATTGGGGTAGGTCATGTCCTTGAGCTCGGCCTGTTGGCCATCGCACAGCTCCTTGGGTACAATCTGCAGGCGCGTACGGGGCTCCTCGAGGACCTCAAGCTTCATCTTGGTGACGGTGTAGCAAAGGGCGGTGTCGGTAGCGGTATTCATTGTTTTGACGTATAGCGACACGCCGTTGGTGCCGCCGTGCTCGAACTGCAGCACAGCAGTGTCGCCAGTCATCTCGCTGGCCCACGTGGTGTCGCCGGTCGACACCGTGCACTCCGGGTCTTCATACAGCACCCAGTAGGTCGCTTCGGGCTGAAGGGTGGTAGTCGAGCTGTACGACTTGCTCTTGTTGACAAGTTTTATCGTCTTGTCGCACGTCGGCTCCTGCTCTATTATGGCTAAGGGCTTCTTGTACTGCACGTTGGTGAAAACCATCGATGTGATTGGTTTGATGGGGTCCATGAACGAGCGCATTTTGCACATGAAGTTCATCGAGCCGACATAGCTGCCGTCAGGCTGTTCGAAGTCACCCTGCTCCAAAGCAAAACGGTTGTTGCTGTTGGTTACCTCGCTACGCGTTATGCGCTCCCAGTTGTAGATGGTTCCGTTGCCATCCTTGGTACGGATGGTTTGGTAGCCCGTCGAGTCAAGCAGTTTCATCGACAGCGCGTTGGCCTCGGGATTGTCGTTCACGCCAGCCACAACATTCACCTGCTTGTAGAAAATATAGTTGCTCAATCCTTTCGGGGCATTAAGAGTGTCAACGGCTGTCGACTCGCCCACCGGGCAGCCCGAACCCGTCAACACCATTGGCTGGCTCTCTCCGGCGATGTATGCATAACCAAAATGCTGAGTCATTGAGCAGTCACCTACATAAATCTCGATTCTGACATTTTGATATATAAAATCGTTAAGGCTTATTGCAACCGGTGTCCATTCTTTCCACGTAACAGGGTCTCCAGAATAACTATATCTACCTGGCAACGTATCGTAATGCCAGCCAGTCACACCGTAGTTAGGGTCGTTGCGATTGATCACAACGCACTGCCCCTGTACTGCATCGCTGTTCGAGCATGGCGTACTGGGTGCCATATAGCACATTTTGTCACTCACCTGCTGCCATACAGGGTCTCCTTGGTCGTCCAATATCGGGTTCCCTTGGTCATCCGCTGCTTCTTCCATAACACGGATAATAAAAACGGGGTCTTCTTTACGGCTGTGTCCTGTGCCGTATGGACACTCGATAACACAAGCATAATAAATGAGCAGCAACGCATTTTCCGGCCTGACATACATAGTATAATACAAAGCGTCTGATTCACCGCCGCCACCGGCATTACCGATACGGATTGAGCTGGTGAAACCTGGCGGACAATAGGGCAAGTGGTATTTTGTGTATGGATCCATACCTACCGAGTTGGGGTTATCGGGAGTTTTGGTGTCGGTATTGTACATTATACGGAAATGCTTCTTCGGTTCCATAATCAACGACGAGTCGCCATCCCAGCCGGCATAACCTTTATATACACGTTGCAAAGTATCGAGGTTGTTGCCATATATTACATCCGGCACCCTTGGTCTAACCACTGTACGGACCTGTTGACCCGACCAGTTAGTTGTAATATACACACAACTGTCGCCGAAACAGCTGCCGGTCTCTCCGGTTATGGCATCTGGGTAGAAATATTCCTCTTTGGTACCCACCTGGCCGGACCAGAAATACAGCGGGTCGTAGGTTTCGAACTCTACGGGGTTGGTCAAGCCCGGGGTGGCATCGACCTGGGCGGCTGCATGAGAGGCAAAAACGCCCATCGCAACGGCAAAAACTGCACAAAATAGCGCTCTACGGCATTCCATTATATTCATAACACGTTAATTTTTATCGTTTTGTATTATTTTTCTTGTCTACTATTAAGACACAAATATACAACATTTTGTTGCAAATACAAAAAAAAATATCACATTTTTTATAATAAATAGTATTACCAATAGATATGTTTTGGGGTTACACCGTCCTGATTTTGCCGTAGATGGTGGAATTTGTCTTTTGGCCCACCCCGCCCTGCAGGCACCCCTCCGTGGGAGGGGAGGCTGCCGCAGGTCACTCTCTCTCCCCTCCCTGGAGGGGTGGCGCGAAGCGACGGGGTGGGCTCAATATGCGGCTATCAACAGCACCGTTTCATAAAAAATCTTAAAAAAAATTGCTAATTCAAAAATAATGTGTACTTTTGCAAAAATTTTTGAGACACAAAAAAACAAACATTTTTTAAAAAGAAAACAACAATTATTAACTTAAAACAAAAATCACAATGAAAAACATTTTCAAAATCATGGGCCTCGCCCTCATCGCCGGCAGCTTGATGTTCACTGCTTGCAAGAAAGATGAAACCGACACCAACACCAACAACGACACCAACCAGGAAGAGCAGCAGCCCACTCAGGGTACTTACTCCCTTGTCTTCGATGGTACTGCCATCACCAATCAGGCTTACAGCAACGCCATGACCGCCGAGCAGCAGGGTCAGACTATGTGGCTGTTCGAATGCGCCAAAAGCCGCAGCGGCAATAGCCTCGCTCTCCCTTACTTCAGTGAGATGTTGGTTGGTGCTTCCACTACCGATATGCAGATTTATCCTCTCTACACCGAGCTTTACTTAAATGATGTTATTGAGGATGAAGATGGAAATCAATATGGCGACTGGCAGTATGACGAAAGCACCACATTCGAGTTCACTAAAGTCGACCTTAACAAACATATGCTGAGCTGCGCCCAGACCCTCAAGATGTGGGACTATGCCAGCTACACCGATGCTGTTGACAATGGTACCGACGAAGATGCCGCTTACGAAGCTGCCGAGAGAAAGAACCTCGTTTTCAACATGACCAACTACATCTTCACCGTTGCTCAGCAATAAGAATCTCTTGAAATAGTATCATAAAACATTTCATAAGACATGAAAAAAAGCATTAAAGTTCTGGGTCTTGCCGTTCTGGCCATGTTGACCGTTGCTTCTTGCAAAAATAACGCCAACACCGAGAATACCGATTCTTTGATCGATTCCACTGCCATTGAGGCCGTGGTCGAGGAAGTTGATTCAATCGATACCACCGCTGTGGTTGAGGAAGTCCCTGTTGCAAAACCTGCCGCCACCGCTACCAAAAAGGCTGAAACCAAGGCCGAAGAGCCTACTGTCAAATCCAAAATAGCCACCCAGAAAGCCGACCCGAGAAGCGTTGCCGGTGAGGCTAAAGTCAGTGACGCCCAAACTGTTTCCAGCAAAGAAAACGTTCTGGCTCCCCAAAGTGGCAAGAAGGATCCCCGCAAGGCTGCCATCAAGAAGTAAGCCCAGAATCTAAAATCAAGAAAAAGAGAGTATCCAACTCGAGATACTCTCTTTTTTATTACGGAAAAAAAACGATGAGAAAATACCACGCAATCCTTACAGCCCTAATGTTGCTGGCAGCCGCCTGTGGCAACAACGAGAACACAGCTATTGAATCAGCAGCCAAGGGGTACGCCCAGGCTTTAGCCGACTACCGCGTCGACGACGCTGTCCCCTACGCTTCGCACCGCACTTCGGAAGTCACACTCAATTTCTACCGCATGGTTGTAGGAAAACTCGATCCTGCCGACATTGCCGCCAACACCCCCGCCGACATCACAATACTGAATATCAAGCAACTAACCGACACCACCGCTTACGCCGTCTATCACAAATCCTCGCCCCTCACCAATATCAACGACACACTTCGTATGATCAAAGAAGAGGGTCGCTGGGTAGTGAACCAGGTTATCATAATCCCCTCTATTCTTGATACCACCAATCATCCGCAACGTCGCAGAGTAGCCCCCAGAAAGGCAAAAAAACTCAAACGAATCCCTATAGATTCTGTCAATGTTGCGAAAACAAAGTGGGCTGTGGATGGGCCATCAACTGTACAAGAGTGACATACAACTATAATGAAGGATGATTGGTTTAAGCCAATCAACTTAATGCTCAATATGTCAGTCATTAGCACTAATTCTTGATGTTAATGACTGAAATTTTATGCATTAAATTTTGCCAATTAAAAAAAAATTTATATCTTTGCATTTTGAAATACAGTTGTATTATGGAACGAAGATTAGTGACATATGCCATGTCTGACACCGAAGTCCTAAAATCTATCGGCTTGCAAATCAGACAGATGAGAATCAACGCACAACTCACGCAACAACAATTGTCGCAGCGGTCGGGTGTTCCACGCAGCACTATAACTCACATCGAAAACGGTGAAAACGTTTCGTTCCTGAGCATCATAGCCTTGCTTCGCGGCATGAACCAGCTTGAGGTGTTGAATACTTTCTACGCCCCTGCAACTGTCAGCCCGATAGCAATAGCCAAGCAAAAGGGCCGATTAGTAAAACGGGTACGCAACGCGACTGCAATTTCACCCGTAATACAATATAAAAGCGAATGGTAAACTACGCCAACATAAAACTATGGGGTTTGCACGTAGGCAGTGTGGCCATGGACGACAACACCGGTGTCGCCAATTTCGAGTACAGCCCGGAATTCATACATAGCGGATACGAGTTGTCACCAATATTCATGCCACTACAGGCCGGCAAGGTATACTCGTTTCCGGCATTAAACCACGAAACCTACAAAGGACTGCCCGGTTTTCTGGCCGACTCACTGCCCGACAAGTTCGGCAACGACCTCATCAACCAGTGGCTGGCGCGCAACGGACGCCCAAAAGATTCATACAATTCGGTGGAACGCCTGCTATATCAAGGCCGGCGCGCCATGGGAGCCCTTGAATTCGAACCTCAAACAAGACCAGACTTGTCGGCCTCTGTAGCGATAGAACTTACCGACCTTGTCAACACCGCAATAGCGATACTTGATGAACGTTCAAGCCTCAACACAAACCTTAACGAATCGAGCGAGGCCATAAAATCAATCCTGCGTGTCGGGGCTTCGGCCGGAGGCTCGCGCGCCAAAGCGGTGGTAGCCTACAACAAAGCCACCGGCGAAATACGTTCGGGGCAGACTGCGGCACCCGACGGCTTTGAACACTATCTCTTGAAACTCGACGGCGTCACTAACGGCATTCTGGGAGACCCTGCCCATTTCGGCAGTATCGAATACTCGTTCTACAAGATGGCTATCGATTGTGGTATTATCATGAACGAATGCAACCTGTACAACGAGGGGGCTCGACGTCACTTCATGACAAAACGTTTCGACCGCAAAGGCGGCGACGGCAAAATACATATGACATCCCTCTGCGGTATAGCGCATATGGATTTCAACGCCCCTGGTTCCTACTCCTACGAACAGATGTTTGATATTATGAGACGGTTGCATCTTCCATACTACGACGCCGAGCAGGCGTACCGGCGAATGGTATTCAACGTCGTGGGCCGGAACCAGGACGACCATACCAAGAACGTTTCATTCCTGATGGATACCGACGGCGTATGGAAACTTGCACCTGCATACGACATGGTCTATGCCTACAACCCCGCTGGCGGCTACACCGCACACCACCAGATGACAATAAACGGCAAACGTGACAATATAACAAGGGACGACCTCCTGACCGTGGCCAGAAACGCAAACATCAAAAAGGCCGAGAACATCATCAATGAAACTATCGCGGTAATGAGCAATATCGACAACTATATGGAATCCGACATACCACAGGAGATGGTTGACGAGATAAAAAACAACCTTTGCCTTTCTATATAATGCCTTGAATTATGTTCATTAACAGTATTTTTACGGTTTAATGACTGAAATATTGTACATTAACACAAGCTCAACATTTTTGCCGTGCTCTTAGGGAATCTTTTAACCCTTTCTGAAAATCACACATGACATTTTACCACTGCGGAGATGTTCGCGGTGGTTTTTTCATGAGCTGCGGGGGTGGAATTATGTTAAATTTTAACATTTCGGGATGGGGTTTCATCGGGCGAAAATCGACTCCAAGCGTATGAGTATCAGGCTAATGGGAGCGGTGGCCGATGTTGGTCCGAACCAAGTACGACCCGAACCCGAACATGGGCCTGCTTTTCAGTGCGTTGCGAAATGTTAAAATGTGCGTTTTCGGAGCGGTGTGATTTTAACATTTATTTTAGTCCTCCCCGCTTTTAAACTTGAACGTGAATTACCGTGAATTTTCAGCCCACCCCGCCTCTTCGAGGCACCCCTCCGTAGGAGGGGAGGATTGACGGCTAATTTACTGAAATTGACATTCAATAAAATTGAAAGGCCGCCTTGCGGCGGCCTTTCGTCTAAAACAACAAATTATGAAACAAAATTTACATTAGTTGTCCATTGGTTATTCGTTGTTGCCTTCTTTTTCGAGGTCGGCTTTGAGGTTGGCCAGAACGTCGAGGTCGCCGAGAGTGGTCTTTTCGAGGGTCTCGTTGATTTTCTTGACGGTTTTCTGGGTGGCGCGGGCCTTCTTCTCGTCGCTTTCCTTGCTGCCTTCGACGTTGTCCTGGAAGGTGCGGGTGTGCGAGACAACGATTTTCTTGTTGTCTTTTGAGAATTCGATGACCTTGAATTCGAGGGTCTCGCCCTGGTGGGCTTTGGATTTGTCGGCTTTCTCGAGGTGACGCATGGGGGCGAAAGCTTCGACATCGTAAGGCATCACGACGGTGGCGCCTTTTTCGTTGAGGTTGGCGATGGTGCCCTGGTGGACGCTGCCGATGGTGAAGATGCTTTCGTAGACATCCCACGGGTTCTCTTCGAGCTGTTTGTGGCCGAGGCTCAGGCGACGGTTGTCAGCATCGACTTCGAGGACGACGACATCGATCTTGTCGCCAATCTTGGTGAACTCGGCGGGGTGTTTGATTTTCTTGCTCCAGCTGAGG
>CADCPQ010000043.1 GCA_902803395.1 uncultured Bacteroidota bacterium | reverse complement strand
GGCGGCTACGGCACGTGCTGTCGTCGGCAAGGTAGCGTTTCATGGTGTCGACGCGCCGCTGTGCCGCCTGCTTGAGCAGTCGGTAGTTGCTGTCGCTGAGGTAGAGTGAGGCTACGTCGATTCGGTTGGCGGTAAAGATGATTTGCGGCCGTGTGGTGACGGGGCGGTAGGCCACCACGCCCTGTTCGGCCATCTGGCGCAAGGTGGCGTATATCAAGTCGGGCTCGGCGTAGAGTTTGCGGGCCAGCTCGCGCTCGTTGATGTCGACGTAGTCGGAGGTTACGCCGCCGTACATTCTCATCACAACCTGCAGCAGGTTGCCCTCGCGCACGTGCTCCACCTGGTAGCGGTAGGCCTCGTCGCGGTCGAGCAACAGGTGCAGTTTCGAGTAGGGGTCGTTGCGGTCGGGCAGCGACACGAGACCTTCGGCTTCGAGCAGCTTCATCGACGAGTAGAACATCGTCACGTCCAACCCGTAGGTCGAGCATATTGATTGTATATCGAAGTCGTAGCGTGTGTCGCAGCCGCTGCCTACGGGCACGTTGTAGTAGTTGCACACGGCGCGATAAACGTTGCGCACGTATTCCATTGGCGGATAGGTTGTTTCGACGGCAAGGTCGAGTCGGCTGGCGTCGCCGCCGTCGACAAGCAGCACGGCGTAAGCCTTTTTGCCGTCGCGGCCGGCTCGTCCGGCCTCCTGAAAGTAGGCCTCGAGTGATGATGGCACGTCGAGGTGGATGACGAAACGCACGTCGGGGCGGTCGATGCCCATGCCGAAAGCGTTGGTGGCCACAATCACGCCCTCGGGTGAATTCATCCATTCGCGCTGACGTACGTCGCGCTCCACAGCCGTCAGTCCGGCGTGGTAGTAGGTGGCACGGATGCCTTCGTGGGCCAGGAAGTCGGCGGTTTCCTGTGTCCGGCGCCGGTTGCGGACATACACAACACCTGCGCCGCCAACCGTCCTGATTATGCGCAGCAGGCGTCCGCGTTTATCGGCATCGTGGATGACCATATAGGCCAGGTTTTCGCGATGGAAACTGCTCTGGAACAATGTGTTGCCACGTAGTTGCAGTTTTTCCATTATGTCCTTGACGACTTCGGGAGTGGCAGTGGCAGTCAGCGCCAGGATTGGAACCCCGGGGTGGTGCAGGCGCACATCGGCCACTTGCAGGTACGACGGGCGGAAATCGTAGCCCCACTGCGAAATGCAGTGTGCCTCGTCGACAGCCACAAACGATACCTTCATGCGACGGAAGTAGTTGATGAACAGTTTGTTGCGCAGACGTTCCGGCGACACGTACAGGAGCTTGACTTTGCCGTACAGGCAGTTGTTGAGGACGATTTCGGCCTCTGCCGTAGTGATGCCCGAGGTGAGACAGGCCGCTTTTATGCCACGGCGGCGCAGGTGCTCCACCTGGTCCTTCATCAGCGCTATGAGCGGCGACACGACAAGGCAAATCCCGTCCATCATCAGTGCTGGCAGCTGGTAGCACAGCGACTTGCCGCCGCCTGTTGGCAGCAGAGCCAGAGCGTCGCCCCCTGCCAGCACATGGTCAACGATGGACTCCTGTTGCGGCCGGAAAGCATCAAAGCCCCAATACTGTTTCAGCACTTCGAACTTGTCCATACTGGTAATAACGTCCGAAATGCAAAAATATTGTCTGTGTTGAAAAAAAGTCGGCGGTTAAGCGTAGCAGGTGTCGACGAAGTTTTTCAGGCGCGGGCGAACATATTCGCGCTCTTCCATGAACGACATGTGTCCCACTTTGTCGAGTATCATTATCTCGGAATAGTGCGGCACAAGTGCCTGCGACACACCGAGTTCGAGCGAAATACGGCTGTCGTTTTTGCCGAAAACGAACAGCACCGGCACTTCGAGCTGCTCAAGCACGTTCATGCGCGACGGGCGTTGTGCCATACCCACTTGTGCGGCCACGATGCTTTCGGCCGTGGTTTCGAGGCACTGGTCACGCAAGTCTTTGATGTCTTGCGACATGGGCCCACGGCGGCTCTCGTCGAACAGTGGCGGGATGAAGCCCACGATGTAGCTGGCACGGTTGACCATCACCTGCTCACACACCTCGCGGCGGCTCTTGCGGGTTTCGGGCGAGTCGGCAAGGGCGTGAGAGTTGAGCAGTGCCAGACCGCGCAGCAGGAAAGGATAGTTCTCAGCGAAAGCCAGAGCCACGTAGCCGCCCATCGAGTGGCCAGCCATGACACACTGGTCCACGCCGGCGTCGGCCAGCACGGCGCGCACCGCTTTGGCCATGAAATCCATAGTGTGGACATCTCCATAGGTGGAGCTCAAGCCATGGCCCGGAAGGTCGATGCAAATGACTCGCATATTCCGCATATACCAAAGCGTGTAGGCACTCCATACATCGAGGTTCTGCATGAAACCATGCAGCAGTACAAGGGTGCGTGAATGCTCGCGACCCTCGTCGCGATAATGTATCGTTTTGCCTTCGAATTGCAGTGTGCGGTGTTGTTCCATGGCCTGACCGGAGTTGTGATTAATCGGTGGCAAAATTACAACTTTTTCACGACATACAGCCCGATTTTTGAAAAAGAAATCATCAGGCTGGTGTTAATAACTTGCGAAGCAGCTTTTTATCGTTCGCGGAAACGTATCGAAACTTCGGGTGTTGCGCGTTTGATTTTAGTGTTGGCGTTGCCGTAGGGCGATAGGTGGACACGCTCTGGAGCTATGCCGCGGTTTTGCAGATGGCGGCGCAATGCGGCAGCCCGTTGCTGCGATAAGGTGTAGCACATCGCGTCGTCTTGGCCTTTGACGTTGACGAGAAATTCAACGCCACCGTTTGGATTGGCGAGCAAAAACTGAGCCAGTGCGTCGAGCTGAACCAAAGCCAGTGGCAGGAGGGTGTCGGAGTTCTCGACAAATTGAACGGTTGCCAGCTCGACAGGCTCTTCCATGGCTACCAAGGTTTGGAAAGTGAAGCCGTGGAGGTGAGGCTGCAACGTGGTGTCGGGGTTGACGGCCACGGCGGGTACAAAATAGCGATCGGCGGCAGCCATCACGAGGTAGTTCTTATTCTTGTGCAGATAGAGGTCAATGGTCGGGGTCTCTCCCCAGTAGTCGAGAGTACGCACTATTGACTGGTTTTCAACGTCGCACACGGTGATATTGAGCAGGTAGTCGCGGGCGCCGTTGACCTCGAGGCTAATTTCGCGGTAGGAGTCGTCGGCGTTGTGCCACGTGTTGAAGGCGTAGGCGGCAAACAACCCCGAGGCTTGCGCGTTGGACGAGTAGACAATGCGTCGTTCGCCGTTGGCAAAGGTGATAGAGGCTTCGTCGAAACCGGTGTTTATCTCTTTGCCGACATTGACAGGTTCCGACCAGTGGCGCCAGTCGTCAGCGTTGTCGCGTGTCGTCATATAGATGTCGCCATAGCCGATGCCGCGGCTGTCGGTGATGTAGTAGAGCGTCTTGAGGTTGCGGCTGAGCAGGGGGCTGCGTTCGCAGTAGGCGGTGTTGACGATGGCACCGAGATTCACGGGCTCACCCCATCCGTCCTGACTGTGCGGTATGAAGTAGAGGTCGGTGGCAGCGGCGGTGTCGCCGTGGAAATTGGAGCCGGAGACCTGAAAGTTGTGTCCGTTGGGACGATCGGAGGCCAGCAACAGTCCAGTGCCGTCGGGCAGCATGAAAGCGTCGGTTTCAATGTAGTCGGTGTTGACGGGGTAGGGCAGGATGTCGGTAACACGCCACTGCCCCTTTTCGAGAGAGGCAACCCAGATGTCGCCACCATGGCCGAGCAGCATGGAACGGCCGCCGTCGAAGAATCCAAACAGGGTGAGGTCGTGGTTTTCGATGTTGTCGAACTCCACGGGCTGTGGGGTACCCCATTTTTTGCCCTGTCGGGCCATGGCCTCGATGGTGGTATGGCCGTCCTTGGTACGACCATAATATATCTTTTTGTCGAGTTCGTTGATGGCAGGATGGAGCATACTGAACTTCTGGGAGCATTCCAGCACCGGGGTTCGGTGTTTGTTGGCAGGGGCCTGGATGATGCTGACGAGCTCTTTGTATTCGTCGGCCGAGGTTGTCTCGAAACAGATGTCGAACTGCCATAGCCGTTCGCCTGCCGCAAACCAGTTGCGTTGAGCTACAAGCTGTTGAATCATTCGCTGCATGGGTACGAAAGCTATCTTCTTGCCCATGAGGCGGCGTACATAGGTGCCGTAGAGCGACAACATTGACTCGTCGAAACGCACGTTGAAGTTGTATTTGTCGGCCTCGCGGGCACGGTCGAGGTCGGGGTCGAGCACTGTCGGGAAAGGAAAGTCGGGGTACTGCTCGGCAAAAGCCTCGATGGGTCCGGCGTTACCCTCCTCGGAGTGCCGGATGTAGTAGCGCATGAATATTTCGTTGTAGCGGCTGTCGTTAGGGAATTTCTCGATGTATAGTTTGGTTGCGGCTACATCGTTGTCGTCGACAATGAGCGATACGATTTTGTTTACCGCGCTGTCGGCCAGAGGATTGTCGCTGTGCTTCTCGGCGAAATCAGCCAGTTGTGTGGCACGATTCAGCGATGCGAACTCGGCGGCGAGTAGGTTGTCGTATTGCTCCGACGCTTCCACAAACTCGTCGCTTGACGGGTATTGTTCCAAAAAGTCGATATAAGCTTCGACAGTGCCGACACGGCTGGCCTCGGCATAGGCTATGCCACTTTTGCGGCGTATAGCGGCGCGGCGAATCGACGGGCTGTTGGGGTAGAGGTCGGCAATCGAGTCGGCGGCAGATATTGTGTTGACGTTTTCAAACAGAGAGTTGGCCATACCCGAAATATTCTTTTCGGCGTTTTCGGCTTCGGTGGTGGCCGGGTAGGTCTCGATAATGTTGTAGTATGATTCGACGGTTCCAGCCTCGATGGCTCGTAGGTTGGTTTGTTTTAGTTGCAGTTGTTTGATGCTGCGCATTATTTCAGGCACCGAGGCAAAAGTGGCGCTGTAGCTTGCAATTTCGGCATCGCTCATTTCGTCGCGGAAAGATACTGTACGTTTGGCCGCATCGATGATGTTGGCCCTGAGTTCGCGCACCGACACTATAGTTATGCCCTTGCCAACCAGGCGAGCCGACTCGCTGTATTTGTTGCTTTTCACAACCTCGATGTAGACGGACTCGGCCTGATTGATGTAGTTCATGGCCAATGGCAGATTGCGCATGGGATTGGCGTTGTCGAAATAGAACTGCGCCATAAGCACAAGATTCTCAACGTCGCGAGGATTTTTGGCGTATGTTTTGTGCAACTGTGCGAATTGTGCGCTGTAACTCTCGCTGTCGTCGGTCTGAGCCTGCGACGGCACGGCCAATGCCGCAAAAATCAGGGTTAATGCTATGGCGACGGTTTTTCTCATCATTCGAAACTGATGGAGTTGAATATTTCGGAAATCTTACTCTCGAGGTGGCTATAGTTGTTCTGCGTGGTCTCGATACGGAACTCCACTGCCGTGCCGGCGGTGATGCAATAGTTCATGCGGAACATATAGATTTTGTCGTCCTGCAGGTTGGTGTAGATTCCTACGTAGCCCAGTCCGTCTTTTTCGGGCAGCCCGTAGCCGCTCGAATATTCATCGATGGCCTGGTAGGGCTGTTGTAGATAGCGTTCGTAGACCAGTTCATAGACTGATTTTTTGTAATTCTTCTGGACAAAGATTTTCAGGTATGGCAGGGTCTCCTCGCCGTCGGCGTCGACCAGCAACTCGGCTTTGTACGAGAATAGGTACACCTTGGTGTTTTTGTCGATATCGATGGTTTTCAGGAATTTCCATTCGTCGGCGTCGATGTCGTATGTTATTTTCGTGCCGGGTATGGTCATCTGGGCCGAAGCGGCCAAAGTCATTACGACCATGATGATTGATGTGATGAGGTGTTTGATTTTCATTTTTCAATTAATTTGCCATAGATGTCTGTAAGACGGCTGGTTAAGGTTTTGTTATTGTATTTTTCCGCAATCAGGTTATAGGCGTTACGGCCTATGGATTGGCAGAAATCTTTGTCGTCGATGCAGCGTTTCACATGGGTTGCGAACTGTTCGGGAGTGTCGGCCAGAAGTATGTCGACGCCGTCGGTGCACAATATACCTTCGGCTCCGATGGTGGTCGAGATGACGGTCTTGCCGGCGCTCATGGCCTCGATTATCTTGACCCGTATGCCGCTGCCACTCAGCAGGGGCACGATGTTGATTTGTTTCGAGCCGATGAAATACATCGCGTCTGACACCTCGCCGACCACCGTGACGCCGTCGATGGCGGCGTTCATCAGCGATTCGGGCATTTTGCGGCCAGCCAGATAGAGCTTGGCCTCGGGCACGGCGGAATGTATCGCGGGCCATATCTCCTCGACGAGCCATTTCACACCCTCCTGGTTGGGAATCCAGTCCATCGAGCCGATGTGGAACAGCGAGTTCTCCTCAACAGGCACATTTTCAAGTCCTTCGGGATTGATGCCGAAAGGCAGGTCGAAAACTTTTTTTCGGCAGCCGTTTTTTACAAAATATTCTGCGTCGTTTCGCGTTATACATATAACGGCGTCGTAGTGGTTCACGTGCTCCAGCTCGTAAACCTTCAACGTCAGCGCGAGATGTTTGAAATACCAGCGTTTCAATGGGTTGCGGCAACCCTTGGCGGCCCGTTGCCATATCAGGTGCTCCACATTGTGGGCGCGAAGTACCACAGGGGCCTTAGTGTGGCGGCGGATGACGGGCACATAGTCGGAAAGGAATATGCTCTCGACGTGGACGATGTCGTAGTCGTTGTTCTTCAGCAGCTCGGTCAGTTTGGCCTCGAAATCGTGGCTGCGGTAGCGGCGCACATGGTACGACTCGCCGCACAGCATGGCCACGGTGGCGTCCATCACGTTGGGCCGCAGGTCGATATAGACCGATTCCATACGGATTCCGTCGCCATCGTCGGCGATGACCGGATGTTTGTCGGAGCACACCGTCAGCACCGTCACCTCATGGCCGGCGGCCGTCAAGCCCTGCGTGACGCTGTTCATGGCCAGCGTCCCGCCGTCGACCGGCGGATAGGGTGGTTTGGTGCAGAGCTGAAGGACTTTCATCGTTATATTAGTACCGCGACGTATGAAAAACTTTCAATGGGCTTTATTCTTTGGGCAACGACTTGAATCCGAGGCCCATGATTTCCGACGAGTCGATGATGTTGACGAAGGCTTTGGGGTCCAGACGATGGAGGTTGCTGCGCAGCTTGACCATGTCGGCACGGTCGAGGGTGACGTACACCATCTTGCGCTCGGCGCCCTGGTAGAGGCCGCTGCCGGTCAGGCAGGTGCCGCCGCGTTCAAGTTCGTTGACCACATAGTCGCGTATCGCCTCGGTGTTGTCGGTGATGATGAACATGGTCTTGTAGCTCTTCATGCCGTCGACAATCAGGTCGATAATCTTGCTCTCGATGAAGATGAGGATTACCGAGTAGATAGGCAGTCGGATGTCCTCGAAAGCGATGAGGGTGGTGAGCGAGATGCAGCTGTCGACAATCAGCACCAGCACACCGAGCGAAATCTTGGTGTACTTGTGGATAATCATCGAGATGATGTCCGAGCCGCCCGAGGTGGCGCCGGCGCGGAATATGATGCCTATGGCAGCGCCATAAATCAGGCCCGACACAATGGTGTTGAGGAAGAAATCGGGCATAAACCAATGCTTCACGTCGCCGTCCATGTAATAGAGGGCCGACTGGGCCTCGGCATCGAAAAAGGCACCGTCGTGAATCAGCGGAGCGTAGCCCCAGGTGCTCTCAAGGATAAATGTGAAGATTGGTATCAGTATGACCGACACTATGGTCTTGATACCGAAACGCGGCCCGAGGATGATGGTGCCGATAATCAGCAGCGGGATGTCCATGCAGATACCCGCCACCGAAATCTTCCATCCCCACAGAGCGTTGGCCACGTTGGCCAGACCGTACACACCGCCAGGGGCCAGATGGTAGGGGTTGACAAACATAACGTCGCCCACTGCGAACAGGGCGCTACCCAAAATCACCAGAAGATAGGCGAAAATTTCATTTTTCAGATTAGTCTTATCCATATTATTATATATACAATTAATTATTATACAACATATTAACCCGCCTTGACGAGGTGAGACTGTAAATGCAAAGATACACAAAAAATTCTAATTTCTAAATTCTGATTTCTAAGTTTTTTTGGGAGTTACATTTATAAGTTAAACTTAATGGATGTTAAAAAATGTTAAATCTCACACCCCTTTTGTTAATTTTGGCCTTCGAGAATTGTATATTATAGTAGAATTTTTTATTTTTGCAATCAGTATAAAATTTCAAAACGATGAAAAACATTCACGTAATCACCATTTTGGCGGCCTTGATGATAACTTTTGCCGCCTGCACCGAAAAGGAAAAACCTGAAACTGAAGTCACTACACAAAAAGTGCAGCAGATTAAAGCAACCTACACCATCGATAGGGTGCCTAACTTTGTGACACTTAATGGTGTAGAGGCATATCGCTCGTTGGTCGGCGACCTCGTTGGCAAAACCAGAGAGGGCAAAGAGATTGAACTTGTGCTGGACGGCGTGGAGTTCCGCACCGTGGCTACCAAGGCTATCGACACCGTGCTGGTGAGCGACAGCCTCGAACTCGTGATGGAGTGGATCGAGCGGATGAACTACTGCGGCTACGACGTGCTGGTCCGCTACGACGAAACCACCGGCACCTACCACTGCAAAGCCCAGACAGTGTTGCGCAGCATTCAACACCTATGGCGGTGTGAAAAGGACGGTACAATTATTAACCTGATGTTCTGGAGCGATTCGATGCTTTATATTGACGGACCTGATCCTGTCACAAATCAAACTATGCAGGATTTCTTTGAATTGGTGTATTTCGGAAATTGGATAAAATATTATTTTTCCCAACAACGGTTTGACTATGATAGCACAGAGAAAAATACATTGGTGTTGCATTCTGTATATATGGATAATGGCCATATTTTTGCAGAACCTGATGGAACACCGTTCAGGACATATTGTATTGATACTATTGCGCCGTTTGAGTATAATTTGTTTAGGAAAAGAATAAATCCCGACGGTCCTTGTGTAGCATATCCTGCGTACCGCTTTTCTGTTGTATTTTAAAATATGGTAAATATGAAAAGATTATCATTAATTATTTTTGTGGCATTGTTTAGTTTGTTTATGGTTGCCTGTACGGAAAAGGAAAAAGTTGATAATGAGGTCGCTACGCGGCAGGAGCAGCGGCTGACGGTGACTTACACTGTCGATGCGGAGCCTAACCACGTGACGCTCAAGAGTGTGGCGGCCTACCGCTCGTTGGTTGGCGACCTCGTAGGCAAGACCCGTGAGGGCAGCGAGATCAGCGTGGTGCTGGACAACGTGGAGTTCCGCACCGTGCCGACAAAGTCAATTGACACCGTGCTGGTGAGCGACAGCCTTGAGCTCGTCATGGAGTGGATTGAGCGGATGAACTACAGCGGATACGACGTGCTGGTTCGCTACGACGAAACCACTGGCACCTACCACTGCAAGGCCCAGATTGTACCGCGCTCTACCTGCCAGCATATGTGGCAGTGCGATACTAACGGCTCTACAATCCGACTTATGTTTTGGAATGACTCGATGCTGTACATTGACGGACCAGATACAAGTAATGTTATACTAAGATTATTCGATGTGGTATATTATAGCAACTTGGTAAAATATCGTTTTTCTCGGAAACCACATACAAGACTGCCTGGGGAAGTTAATACATTGGAATTTGAATATTTATATATGAATGATGGCACCATCCTGGCTGAACCTGATGGATCAATAATAGCTACATACTGCATCGATACTATATCAATGTCGGAATATTGTGTGTACAGAATGCCATCAGCCATTTTGCCAATGGCGTCTTCTGCGTACCGCTTTTCTGTTGTATTTTAAAATATGGTAAATATGAAAAAAATAGTTTTAATTGTATTCATGGCATTTTATGGACGACGAACGGCTGAAACGGTTTGACGAGGTGACGGAGCGGCACAGGTGGACCATCTACAAGGTGTGCCATCACTATGGCCGTATCAGCCGTGTGCCGGTGGAGGACCTGCTGCAGGAGGTGCTGATAGAGCTGTGGCTCAAGCTGGGCCGCATGGAGGCCTCCAACGTCAGGGTCGAGTCGGGCTGGGTGCGCACCGTGGCCCGCAATGTGGCGGCCAACTACGTCAAGTCCGAGGATGCCCGTAAGCGGCACGGCCAGAACTGGATGCCCGACGCCAGCCCCGACGCCGACGAGGCGGCCCGCCTTGTCGACGAGATGATGGCGCAGCTCGACAGCACCGACAGCGCCATTCTTCGCCTCGACCTCGAGGGCTACAGCGACGCCGAGATTGCTGCCGTGACGGGGCTGAGCACCGCAGCGGTGAGCATGAGGCTGTACAGGATTAGGAGGAAGTTTAAGAATTTGTGAATGTGTAAATGTTTGAATGTGTGAATATTTAGAAATCATAAATTAGAATTTAGAAATCAAAAATATATGGACTATAATGCTTTGAGACAATATTACCAGGAGCGCGCAAAGGAGCAGCTGCGCGAGCAGGGTGGCGAGTATCTGCGTCGCGCCGTGGACGATTACCATCGTTATGAACGGCGTCGCCGCACGGTGCGTGGCGCCGTGGTGTCGGTGGCGGCAGTGGCCGCCGTGGCTGCGGGAGCCATAGCGCTCTCGCGACAGGAGCCGCCGCAGCCCGACCAGCTGGCCGTGACCTGCAACGCAACCTGCAACGCCGCCGAAGTCGCCAATAGTTTAAATGTGTTGATGTCATGAAAAAGCAAGTCTGCTATATCTTGCTGGCCGTCATGCTGATGTGCTGCGCCGAGGCTCAGGACGAGCTGTACTGGCGTTACGCCCAGCGCGGCGACGTGGGCGTGGCCTACGTCGAGGGCTTCGAGGTCGACAGCGCCGTGACGGTGACGGCCACGGTGTTTCTGGCCCACAGCGACGACGAGTGGCGGTGGCTGGAGCGTGAGTTTTCGTTCAACATAGCCGACAGTGCCGCCGATGTCAAACTGTTCCGCCTGGCGCCGCGCAACCGTCCGGACGTCAAGCTCAAAGGCGCAAATCCTGTCGGCAACGACTACGTGGTGGCGTCGCGGCGGCTGCGCACCGTGAGCGTGTTCCACCTCGACAACGAGGCACAGTACAGGGCGATACTGAAAAGGGAGTTGAAAATCGAAAAATGAAAATCGAAAATCGAGAATTGAAAAACATAAAACGTGAAAAGATGTCGGCCTAACTGACGGAACACCAGAGAATTTTTATTTTTCATTTTACATTTTTCATTTTTTTTGTATTTTTGCAATTTCAATTATGATTGAATATTGCGAACATACACTGCCCGGAGGGCTGACCCTCATAACCCATGTCGACCGCACCACGCCTATGGTTGCGCTCAATATGCTCTATCGTGTGGGGGCCCGCAACGAGAGTCCCGACCGCACGGGTTTCGCCCATCTGTTCGAGCATTTGATGTTCAGCGGCACCCGCCGGTTTCCCGACTACGACGCCGAGGTCAACGGCATGGGCGGCGAGTCGAACGCCTTCACCAACAACGATTTCACCAACTATTACCTCACCGTGCCGGCCGACGGTCTGGAGCTGGCGCTGCAGCTTGAGCTCGACCGCATGACCGGCCTCGATGTGTCGCAGCGGGCGTTGGATGTGCAGCGTCAGGTCGTCACCGAGGAGTACAAGCAGCGCTACCTCAACCAGCCCTACGGCGACGTGTGGATGTTGCTGCGCGGCCTATGCTACAAGGTGCACCCCTACCGCTGGGCCACCATCGGCGCCGACATACGCCATGTGCAGGAGGCCACGTTGGACGATGTGCGCGCCTTCCATGCCCGTCACTACCGTCCCGACAACGCCATCCTGGCTGTGTGCGGCAATTTCGACAGCGAGCAGCGTGTGCTCGACATTATCTCGACTTTGAAAGCGAAAAGTGAAAAGCGAGAAGCGAAACTGGACCAAAGCGAAAAGCGAAAAGCGAAAAGCGAAACTGGATCAAAGCGAGAAGCGAGAAGCGAAAATGTACAACTAAAGGCGGAGCCCGAGCAGACTGGCCGCCGCGAGCTGGAGGTATGCCGCAACGTGCCGTCGGACACCATCTACAAGGCCTACCACATGGGTGGCCGCCTTAGCGACGACTACTATGTGTGCGACCTTATGACCGACATACTCTCCAACGGCCACTCGTCGCGTCTGTACGACCATCTGGTGCGCCGCGACGGCTTGATGAGCGAGGTGAACGCCTACATCACCGGCGACGTCGACCCCGGCCTGCTGGTGGTGACGGGCAAGCTGGCCGCGGGCGTGACCATGGAGCGCGCCGAGGCCGCCATCGATGCCGAATTGGCCGCTTTGGCTACCGACGGCGTGAGCGCCTACGAGCTCGAGAAGGTGCAGAATCACTACGAATCGACTTTCGCCTTTTCGCAGTACAAGGCCGCCGACCGAGCCTACAGCCTCTGCTACTACCGTATGCTCGGCCACACCGGCTGGGTCAACAGCGAACCCGACAACTACCGCCGCGTGACGGCGGAGCAGCTGCGCGCCACCGCCGAGCGGATTTTCAGGCGGGAGAACGAGAATGTGATGTATTATTGTAAGGGGGAGTGAGTGAGGAGTGAGAGAGGGAGTGAAAGGGGAGTGAAGGGACGATGGATTAATCGATATACTAAAAATTATGAATACAAGGAGTTGTAAGAGGTGAAAGGACGTGGTAGGGAGTATTGAGACAATGGATATGAGCTAATCATTTGTCACCTCACTCCCCCTCACTCCACTTCACTCCTTTTCACTCCATTAAAATAATAAGAACCATGAAACTCTGGAACAACATAACCGACAGCCTGTGGCGCCTCTGGGGCCGCATTCGCGAGGCCAACTATCGCGCCATGGCCAAACAGGTCATCAACGCCATAGGCAGCGTCATGCACATGGTGCTGTTCGAGTGGCTGCTGCCCAAACGCTACCGCAACATCAGCAAACGCGAAATATACGAGATAATTTTCAAGGCCGACACCCCCGCCGGCAAGAAGTTCGACGTGTGGCTGCTGGTCCTCATTGCCGTCAACATCGTGCTGCTGATGATTGACAGCATGATAATCGAGGACGGCCTCATGCCAACGGAACACGACACCCCCTTCATCCACTGGATACTGGTGGCGCTGGAGTGGGCCTTCACGCTGTTTTTCACCTTCGAGTACTACCTTCGCATCTACTGTCTCAAGCATCCGTGGCGCTACGTGCTGTCGTTCTGGGGCTTTATAGACTTCCTGTCCATCTTCCCGGCCTACCTCAGCCTCTTCATCCCGGCCACCCAAGCTCTCACCGTGCTGCGTCTGCTCCGTGTGCTGAGGATTTTCCGCATCTTTAAGCTCGAACGTTTCCAGCTCGAAGCCGGCAGGCTGCTTGAGGCATTGCGCCGCAGCGCCGTCAAAATCATGATTTTCATGCTCTTCGTGTTCATCGCCGCCGTTATCCTCGGGACCATCATCTACGCCATCGAGGGCAAGCACAACCCCGAGCTGCACAGCATACCCGAGGGCATATACTGGGCCGTCGTCACCATGACCACCGTGGGCTACGGCGACGTGGCTCCCGTCACCCCGGCCGGACGTTTCCTGGCGGTGATTGTCATGCTGCTCGGCTACGCCATCATAGCCGTACCCACCGGCATCGTGGCCGGCGAAACCATGGAGGTGTACCGCCATCAACGCCGCAAACAGCGCCGCAACGCCGTCGAGAAGGACTACGACGACGAGTCGGACGCACTCAATTAGCCGCTATCCTCGCCTTGACGTCGTCGGGTATGACGGCGCTGCGGCCTTCGGAGCGCAGGTAGCCCGACATGACAGTATGGCAGACGGCGTAGGTTTGGCACGTTTTTTGATTGACAACTTTTTGCTCGACGGTGAGGCTTTTGGTGCCGAAACGCACCACGTCGGTCTGGACTTCGATAAGGTCGTGGGCGTGAATCTGGCCCACGAAATCGACCTCGAGATGGACTATCATCACCGTGAAGTCGCCCTCCTCGGGCGGCAGGCCGACGGATGTGAGGAAGGCCGATTTGCCGAGGTCGAAGTACTCCATGATGACGGCATTGTTGACGTGGCCCATCATGTCCACGTCGTTGAAACGGATTTGTATTGGAAGTGTGTGCATATCAGGTTGTGATTGAGCTTAACTTTTTGTTTGTCAGTGTTCTGAATGGTGTTTGTTCGGCATCAGGATGGACCCCGCCGAGGCAAGGCCGATGTAAGGCCGAACCAAACCCGACCCGAACCTATTCAAATGCTTGACAATCACGATGTTATGTGTATTGTAATCAATTGTTTGATTTTCAGAGGTTTAAGACTTTTTGAGGGAGAAGAAGAACTCGAGTCCGCCACCGGCGCGCAACTGGGCGTAGATTTCGCCGCCGTGGAACTCGACGGCGTGTTTGACAATCGACAGTCCGAGGCCGGTGCCGCCGGTTTGGCGGCTGCGACCCTCCTCGATGCGCAGGAAACGGTCGAAGATGACGGGGATGTACTCAGGCGCTACACCCCGGCCGGTGTCGTAATAGTGCAGGTAGTAGCGTTCGGGGTCCTCTTTGTAGCATTCGATGACCACCTGTGCGCCCTCGCCGGCGTAGGCGGCGGAGTTTTCGACGAGGTTGCGGAACACGGCGTAGAGCAGGCTGTGGTTGCCCGTGACGGCCATGTCGGCGGGCAGGCTGTTGGTGGCCGAAATATTTTGGCTTTCAAGGCGATAGGCGAGCTCGACGAGGGCTTCGTCGGCAGTGGCGCGCACGTCGACGTGCTCCTTGGGGAACAGGTCGGCCGACTCCTCCAACTTGTTGATGATTGACACGTCGGTGATGAGGTCGCTGAGACGTAGGGTCTGGCTGTAGCAGCGTTCGAGGAACCAATGGCGGCGCTCGTCGCTCACCGGCTTGTCGCCGAGCAGAATCTCGAGGTAGCCGCGGATGGAGCTGACTGGGGTCTTGAGCTCGTGGGCGATGTTGTTGGTCATCTCCTGTTTGAGCTGGCGATTGCGGCGCTGCTCGACGATAATCTGCTGCTTCGACGCCTCGGCTTCGGCGGCGAGGGTGCGCAGCCGGCGGGCCTGACGGTGGCGGGCGACCTCGCGGAACAGCCACGCGGCTGCCACGACGCCCAAAGCAACGAGGAGTATGGTTTCGGTGGAGGTCATGACTGAATATTCTGATTATTCTGAGTGCCCGGAGTGTTCAGAGTGTTCTGATTTTCCATCCGGTACCCGAAGTTGGTTTTGTTGGTGATGAGGTTGGCGGCGGTGCCGAGTTTCTTGCGCAGACGTGCGATGTGGACGTCGACGCTGCGGTCGCTCACACATATCTCGTCGCCCCACACCTGATGCATGATGTCGTCGCGGCTGAAATAGGTGCCGGCGTTCTCGGCCAGCAGTCGCAGGATGTGCATCTCCTTGCGTGTCAGCTCGATGGGCGAGCCGTCGATGCTGGCCACGCCGGTGGCGGTGTCGATGGTCAAGGGGCCGAAAGCCAGAGTGGCCGGGGTGGGCGAGGGCGTGGCTGCCGAACGTCGCAGAACGGCTCGAATGCGCGCCAGCACGGTGCTGAAGGCGAAGGGTTTGCTCACATAGTCGTCGGCGCCGGTGCCGAAACCCTCGAGCTGGCTGGCCTCGTCGCCGAGGGCGGTGAGGAAGATGACGGGTGTGTTGTCGCCGCTTTCGCGTAGCCGCCGGGCCATGTCGAAGCCCGACATACGCTCCATCATCACGTCGAGCAGGATGAGGTCGACGCTGGTGCCGCCGAGAGTGTCGAGGGCCTCCTCGCCGCTGGCGGCGCAGAGCACGTCGAAACACTCGGCCTCGAGGTTGAAGCTGAGGATTTCCCGCAGGTCGGGCTCGTCGTCGACAATCAAAATCCGTGCCATGGCTATTCGTTTAATAGTAGTAACGCAGAAAAGGCAAAAAAATTGTTGCCCACCCGATAAAAAGTTTTTCACCGCGGGGTATAAAAAAAACGTTGCACCGAAAAGTGCAACGTTTTTTTTATACCCCGCGGTGAAAAACTTTTTATCGGGGGAGCAACAATTTTT
>CADCPQ010000042.1 GCA_902803395.1 uncultured Bacteroidota bacterium | reverse complement strand
TTGCCGTCCTGCATCATGGCTTCGATGCAGTAGGTGTCGAGGGCACCGGCGAAACGCTCGTTGGGCGACTTGACGCCTTTGACCACTGGCACCGACATCCAGCCTTCGACAAAGTCGGCGTAGACATCGAGCATCTTGCGGGCCTCGGCTTCGGCCTCCTCGCGGGTGGCGTGGGCGGTGTGTCCCTCCTGCCAGAGGAATTCGGCGGTGCGGAGGAACATACGGGTGCGCATCTCCCAGCGGACGACGTTGGCCCACTGGTTGCAGAGAATCGGCAGGTCGCGGTACGACTTGATCCAGTTTTTATAGGTGCTCCAGATGATGGTCTCGGAGGTCGGGCGCACAATGAGCTCTTCTTCGAGTTTGGCGTTGGGGTCGACCACCACGCCGCTGCCGTCGGGAGCGTTCATGAGGCGGTGGTGCGTCACCACGGCGCATTCTTTAGCGAAACCCTCGACGTGTTCGGCCTCGCGGCTCAGGAATGATTTCGGGATGAAGAGGGGGAAGTAGGCGTTGACGTGGCCGGTGGCCTTGAACATATCGTCAAGGGCGCGTTGCATTTTTTCCCAGATGGCGTAGCCGTAGGGTTTGATGACCATGCAACCACGCACCGCAGAGTTCTCCGCCAAGTCGGCTCGCGACACCAACTCGTTGTACCATTCGGAGTAATTTTCAGAGCGTTTTACAAAATCTTTTGCCATTTTTATAATTTTATTTCCTTATTATCAAATATTTTTGTAATTTTGCCGTTATTTATTACGGACTGCAAAAGTACGAAAATAATAGCAATTAGGCGATTAAAAAAATGAAAATAGTAAAAAAAATATTTTCGGGGGTGTTTTTGGCGGCATTTTTGGCGGCTTTTTTGCCGTCGTCAGAGGCTCAAATCAAACTCAAACAAGACACCCTCGACTGCCCGGCCATCGGCTTCGGCGTCGGCCTGGTGGCACCGTTCGGTGGTCTGTCGACGGCAACGGCAATTGACGGCTCGCAGTCGACGGCTGGCACAATGGCCGATTTGTATGCCGCGCCGTACCTCGATTTCTGCATCAACGCCGCTTGGAAGTTCCAGAGCAACTGGCTCGTGACGCTGGACGGCGATATCTGGTTCGGGGCCAATAACGACAACTTGACCTATCGCAAAGAGCGTATGGGTGACATCTTCACATCCGAGGATATCATCATCAGCTACGGCGGTTCCGACGGGGTGGTGACTTGTTACAACCGCGCCATCGCAGTGCGGGCCGGCGGAGGTAAGATTTTCCCGGTCATACCTGGCAACCCCAACTCAGGCATCACGGCGCGTCTGAATGCCGGCTGGTTCATGCAGCGCACAGTTTTCTCGCAAAACCTCAACGAAAATCCGGTTCCGCAGCTGAGCGGCCGCTACCGCAAGCTCTACGACCACTACCGTAACGGATTGATACTGAGCGAAGGTGTTGGCTTCTGGTTTATGAGCAACAACTTGAACTTGGTGAATTTTTCAATTGAATTCCAGGTTTCGCAATGTCTCAGTTGGTCGTCACGTAAATATATGCTCGACAATCGCATGGGGCTCAACGGCAAGGATGGCAACACCTATTTCGATATGCTCTACGGAGTCAAGTTCACATGGATGTTCCCACTGCGCGGCAAGTCGGCGTATGACTATTATTTTTATTAATCGACATGAGAATTTTATATAACATAGGAATAGCTTTTTACGGACTCGGTGTCAGAATTGCGGCTTTGTTTGGCGGCAAGGCAAGGCTGATGGTCGAAGGTTGGCGCGACTCGTATTCAATAGCTGCCGAAAAAAGAGCCACAGCCTGGTTCCATGTTTCGAGCCTCGGCGAGTTCGAGCAGGCCCGTCCTGTTATGGAGAAATTCCGTGTTCAACATCCTGATTGGCGCATTGTGTTGACTTTCTTTTCGCCATCAGGCTACGAGGTGAGGAAAAACTATCCGGGCGCCGATGTGATAAAATATCTGCCGCTCGACACACCGCACAACGCCTTGCGTATGGTTGAGGCAATCAATCCCAATGTCGCATTTTTTGTCAAATACGATTTCTGGTTCAATTGCCTTAACGTTCTTAGAAAGAGAGGAATACCGACATATATATTTTCGGCAATCTTCCGTCCGCAGCAATATTTCTTCAGTTGGTACGGTGGGTGGTTCCTGAAACAACTCAAGGTTTGCTTCAAACATATTTTTGTTCAGGACGAAGCCTCGCTCAACCTGCTTAAGTCTCACGGTTTGAGCAACATATCCCGTGCTGGCGACACCCGTTTCGACCGTGTTGCCGACATCGCTGCACAAGCCGCTGAATTTCCGCTTGTTGAGGGGTTCGCCTCGGGTTTGGGTCGGGTTTTGGTCGCCGGAAGCTCGTGGGAGCCTGACGAAGAGTACATTGCAAGGTATGTCGAATCGAACCAAGGTTCGATGGGAATAATATTGGCTCCCCATGTCATCAGCGACAAACACCTTAAATTCATCGAGGAACTTTTTGGACCGAGCAATTGTATCCGCTATTCAGAATTGGAGAAAAATGTTAGTTGCAACGGACGCAAAGTGCTTGTGATAGACAATTATGGTATGCTTTCGTCGCTTTATCGCTATGCTCAGGTCGCCTACATCGGCGGAGGGTGGGGCAGGGGCATCCACAACCTGCTTGAGGCAGTCACGTGGGGCAAACCTGTCGTTTTTGGCCCAAACTACCGCAAGTTCAAGGAGGCTCACGATTTGATAGCGCGAAAGGGTGGGTTTACATACTCGACTTTTGAAGAACTGGACAGCCATCTGTCAAGACTGCTCGACGACGATAAGTCGTATGCCGAAGCCAGCGGCAACTGCTGTGCCTACATATCTGAAAATACCGGTGTGACCGACATCGTTTTAAACCATATAAAGGAGGACTTGCTATAAAGAAATATAGTTACATATTATATAAGCTGTTTTTTGCTGCAGTCCTTTTGTTCGCGGCGACGTCGTGCAGTGTCGACAAATTCATAGGCGAGAATGACCATGTTTTGTACAAAAACACATTCGACATTGCCATGTGCGACAGCACGAAAGTGCCGAAAGAAGTCGAAGATGCACTCGAGGCAAAACGAACATATCTCATCCAGAAACCGAACTCAAAGGTGTTGGGATTGACTCGTTTCTCGATGAGGATGTATTGCCTGTCCAACCCCAACCGCAACGGCCCTATAAACAGGTATTTGCGACGTAACTGGCAGGCGCCTGTAGTGTACGACGAATACTCGGCCTTGCGCTCGGCTGGCCAGTTGGAGGGCTTGCTTGAATCGAAGGGTTGTTTCGGCTCGAAAGTCACTTTTGATACTGCCGAGATTGACGGTCGCGACATTTCAATCCAATACAAGATACGACTGCGTAACCGCTATAAAATTGACGAAGTCAATTTCCATGCCGAAACAAAGGCCGTTGCAACATTGCTTGAGCGTTGGAAGCCGGATTCATATCTGAAGGTGGGCGATTGGTACGACCAGGCGAATATCGTTTCGGAACGCACCAGAATAGTTGAGAATCTCCGCAACGAGGGTTACTTCAAACTGACAAAGGAAATGGTGACATTTGTTGTCGACACCACATACAGCGAAGGCTTGTTGAGTATCGATGTCTACGTCAATGGCGACAATTTGCAAGTGTACCATATAAACAACATTTTTATCTTCCCGAACAGTAATGCAGGATTGCTGAACGAGGCGTCGAATTACGACACGTTAATACACACATACCCATTGCGGACTCGCACAGTCGACTACCAGTTTGTGTTCGATAAAAAAATGACTATCGACCCGCGGACAATCAGTCGCAACCTGTTTCTGTTTCCTGGTCAGACCTATCGCCCGAGGAATATTTCCACAACCTACAACTCGTTGCTTGCGTTGCGGAATTTCAAATATATAAACATCGATTTTGTTGAGTCGCCGGCCAGTTCCGACTCACTGCGTCTTGTCGACGCGCGTGTTCGCCTGCTCAACAGCACCCAACAAAAAATTAGCCTTTCGCTGGAACTGACCAATGCTTCGCCGTTTGGCACTCAAGAAACAGGTAACTTCTTGACTAACGGTAATTTCGGGGTCGAAAGTGTGTTGGAATATCAGCATAAAAACATATTCGGTGGGGCAGAATTGCTTAAAGTTCAGGGCTCATTATTGGTCGAGTTGCCCAAAAATATTTTCCGTACTGGTGCCGGCCAATTTTACGACAACTTTACCGCGTTTGAAACGGGTCTCGATATTTCGCTCAATATGCCGCGGTTCTTCTTGCCGTTCACTAAGAATATTTTTTGGCAGCGAATAAAACCACACACCCTGCTGTCGGTGGGTGCCAACTATCAGTATCGCAGCTATTTCGAGAGGATGTTGGCGAATGTCTCGTTTGGTTATAGCTGGAGCCACAACCGTCAAGTACAACACCAATTGTTGCCGTTGGAGTTCACCTATGCCAATTTTTTCAACCTTGACAATAATTTTGTCTCGCGTCTGTCGTCAGTGAGCGATTTACGCCTCAAGTACTTGTACAGCGACCACTTTATCATGGATGCGCGGTATGACTATATTTACAGCAACCAGACAGTCGGTAGCCGTAATGATTTCACTTATTTCCGATTCCAGGTCGAGTCGGCGGGTAACCTGCTTTCTGGCTTGAGTTATGCGTTTCATGGCCCTGTCGACGACAATGGAATACGTCAGATTTTCGAAGTTCCATACTCACAATACGTCCGGTTCAATGCCGAAATAAAACGCTACCTTTATCATGGGACAAAGAACTCGCTGGTGGCTCGGACATTGCTCGGCTTGGGTATACCCTATGCCAACTCAAGCGCTATGCCGTATGAAAAAAGTTTCTTCGGGGGCGGCTCTACCACGATGAGAGCATGGCAGTTGCGCTATCTCGGCCCGGGATCATACAAGAACACGAGCAACGACGTTATCGAACGTATGGGTGATATGACTCTTGTGCTCAATGTCGAGGAGCGATTCCCGATATTCGGTATTTTCGAGGGGGCGGCGTTTGCCGATATGGGCAATGTGTGGCTTCTCAACCAGTCGGACGATTTTCCCGATGGCGAGTTCCGTCTGGACAAATTCTTAGACGAGATAGCTGTGGGAGTAGGTCTGGGCTTGCGTGTAAATGTGTCGATTGTAACGTTGCGTGTCGATTTTGGTATACCGCTTTATGATCCAGGCTACGACAAGCGTGAACGTTGGCGTCTGCCTCATTGGAGATTCAACCAGATGGTTACTAACTTCGGTATCGATTACCCATTCTAAACATAAGAATATGAAGGATTTAAAAGCAATATTAACTACGGTGGAACAGCTGTTCAGGGAGGAAACATTCCTCGCAGCCCCCAAAGGCTTGTACGAACCGATAGAATATACCATGAGTCTTGGCGGTAAACGTATTCGCCCGACTATGTTGTTGGCTGCAAACCAGATGTTTGGCGGCGACGAAAGAAATGCCGTAAATGCTGCCATTGGAATAGAACTCTTCCACAACTTCACCCTGCTACATGACGATTTGATGGATCAGTCGCCACTCCGTCGCGGCAAAGCGACGGTGTACCGCAAGTGGAACCCGAACACAGCCATTCTCTCTGGCGACACGATGTTTGCGCTCGCGTGGCGGTATATGCTCAAAACCGAGACCACCCGCCTCAGCGACATCCTTAACTGCTTCAACGAGACCGCCATCGAAGTGTGCGAAGGCCAGCAATATGATATGGATTTCGAGCAACAGCAAGACGTGTCGATTGCCGATTACATGATGATGATTCGCAAGAAAACAGCCGTGCTCCTCGCGGGAGCCTTGCAGATTGGCGCAACGATTGCCAATGCCGATTCCGACGACATCGCCAACCTGTATGACTTCGGCATCCATCTCGGTCTCGCTTTCCAGCTGCAGGACGACTGGCTCGACACATATGGCGATGTGGCTTTGTTCGGCAAACAAACCGGACAGGATATTATCGACAATAAAAAAACGTACATGATTCTGAGAGCCTGCGAGTTGGCATCGCCGGCACAGTGCGACGAGCTCCACCGCCTATTTGGTCAAAATACGCAAACCGATGGCGAAAGCGCAAAAAAAATATCCGATGTGCTGTCGATATATTCCGCCGTGGGACTTCGTGCCGAAGCCGAAAATGCAATAGCTGCCGAGTTTGCGAAGGCCTATGAATCGCTTGACAGACTCAAAGTATCGGAGTCGGCAAAACTCCCACTCGTGCAACTTTCCGAAAGCCTTTTGGGGCGCAAAAAATAAAAAAAATAGTTCAAAACGCTTGTAAATTAGAAAAATATTGTATATTTGCAATTAGTTTAGAAAAAAGAAAATTTTAAACAATTAATTAATAATCAAAACACTAACTACACAAGTCATGAAAAAAGTAATTGCATTGATGTCAGTAATTGGCTTATTGACATTCACCAATCTCAATGGTTTGATGGCTCAGGACGCTGTTGAAGCTCCCGCCGCCGAAGCAACCGAAGTCCTCGATGAGGCTAACGATTCCGTCGCCCCCGCCGAAGAGGCCGTCGCCGAAGAGGCCCCCGTGCCCGAAGAGACCACCAAGTCCTTCCATCAGGTCCTGAAGGAAAAGTACATTCAGGGTGGTGCTGGCTGGATGACCCCCGTGCTCCTCTGCCTTATTTTCGGTATGGCTCTCGTTATCGAGCGCATCCTGTACCTCAACATGGCAACCACCAATGTCCAGAAACTTCTCGAAGGCATTGAGGACAATGTCAAGAAGGGCAACTACGAAGGCGCCAAAGAGCTCTGCCGCAACACCCGTGGCCCCGTTGCCAGCATCTTCTATCAGGGTCTTGACCGCATCGATGAAGGTCTCGACAATGTCGAAAAAGCCGTCACCTCCTACGGTGGTGTCCAGATGGCCCGCCTCGAGAGCAACATGACCTGGATTTCGCTGTTCATCGCCCTTGCTCCTTCGTTCGGATTCCTCGGCACCGTTGTCGGTATGGTCCAGGCTTTCGATGACATCGAAGTTGCCGGTGATATCAGCCCGACCGTCGTCGCTGGTGGTATGAAAGTCGCTCTGTTGACAACCATCTTCGGTCTTATTTCCGCCATCGTCCTCCAGATTTTCTACAACTATCTCCTTACCAAAATCGAAAGCCTTGTCGGCCAGATGGAAGACGGTTCCATCACCTTCATGGACATCCTCGTGAAGAACAAGAAATAATAGTCTAAGGAGAATCTTAAACTTATTTGTTAACTTTAATCCTTAAACTGTTATGAAAGAAAAAACCGATAAATTAGTAACTTTGGTATGCCTCGGGCTTGCCGTGCTTGCTACGGTTTTTGCTGTAGTCTTCGCGCTTGACATCGACAACAACGCATTTTTCTACGGCATTACCTACTGGATGCTGCTCCTCCTGCTCGGAGTCTCGATAGTCGCTATCGTTGTCTTCCTCTGCAAGAAGCTCGCCGACCGTTTCAAAACCCAACCCGGCTATCTCAAGAAATTCCTTCTCCTCATAGGCCTTGTAGTCGTGGTGCTCGTGGTGTCCTATCTGCTCGCCACTGGCAATGACGTCAACAGCGCCCTGCTCGAGAAGAACAATCTCACCGAAGGCTCATCGAAACTCATCGGTGCTGCCTGCATCGTGGTCTACATCCTGGTTATCGGGGCCGCTTGCTCCATCCTCTATGTAGAGTGCTCAAAACTCTTTAAAAAGAAATAATTATGGGTAGAAAAACTCCTGGATTGAACACAAGCGCCATGTCCGACATCTCGTTCCTGTTGTTGGCCTTCTTCCTGATGGTCTCCAACATCAACTCCGATTCGGGTATCGCGCGCAAGCTGCCGCCACCGCTACCGCCCAATCAGGACACCCCCGAAGTTCGCGAACGCAACATCTTCGTGGTAATGGTGAACAAAGACGACAGACTGCTGTTCAACAAGGAATATGGTCGCATTGAGGATTTGAAGGACCGTGCCAAGGAATTCCTCGGCAACCCCAACAACCTCCCCAACCTGCCCGAAAAGGTCCAGACCGATATTCCTCTGTTAGGCAGAATGGATGTCTCCAAGGGCGTTATTTCTTTGCGAAACGACCGCGGCACATCGTATGATATGTACCTTCAGGTACAAAACGAACTCTCTGCTGCTATCAGCGAAATGCGCAACGAACTCTCGACGCAGCGTTTCGGCCGCAAGTATGCAGACCTTACCGAACCACAGCGCGAAGCCATCGACCAAGCCATCCCCGTGGCTATCTCCGAGGCTGAGCCCACTAAAATAGGAGAGAAGAAGTAATGGCAAGATTCACAGGTAAAAAAGCTAAAGAGACACCCGCCCTCAACATGGGCTCGATGTCCGACATTATCTTCATGCTGCTGTTCTTCTTCATGGTTATCACGACCATGCGCGAAAGTTCGCTCTATGTCAAGATAGTCCCTCCGCAAGGTTCCGAGGCCAGCAAATTGGAAAAGAAGAGCCTGGTAAGCTACATCAACGTAGGTACCCCCATTCAGGAACATCAGGCCAAATACGGCACCGAGCCGCGTATCCAGCTCAACGACCAGATCGCCGAAGTCTCCGACATCGGCCAGTTCGTCGAACTCGAGAAACAGGCCCGCAACGAAGCCGACCGCCCCTTCATCACCACGGCCATCAAAGCCGACAAGGAGGTGCGTATGGGCATGATTTCCGACATCAAGCAGGAACTGCGTAATGCCGGAGCTCTCAAAATCTTCTACAACGCACGTAAAGCCGAGCGCAAATAGCTCGCTGCAGTTGCAGTAACACAATGCGGCCGGAACATTCGTTCCGGCCGCATTATTTTTTTCCTCTTTTGCTTTGCAGTTTTGAAAAATATTTTTATATTTGCAGTGATAACCAAACATGAAACAATATCCCAATAACCTTAAAACCAAAATATTATGTGCAATTTTATCAAAATTCAAGTCCAAAGATTAAAAGTGGTTACGCTCATTTTAATTTGTGCCGTGTGCTCCATCAATGCGCTCAACGCTCAGGAATTCACCATCGAGAGTCCCAACGGCAGTTCGTTACGGATCCAAAAAACAATTATTCGAAACCTGTCGGAGACACATGACATTGTGTACAAAACCGACGGCAGCACTCATCTTTTTTGTCTGGTCGACAGCACAACCACAATCGAGGCGCGTATGCCGTTCACTGGAGTGGAAATCAACGACTTCGAGATTCTTGACAGCCAATACGTTTTCTTCTGCGGCAACGACGGCTCCGGGTTTGGCCTCATCGGCTACTTCGACCTTGTAGACGTTTTTTCATCTACTGCGCCGACAGTATATTACCAGTATACAACCATGACATTTAATTTTAATTATACAATTACCAATCTGAAAAGGCTGGAAGTGTATTCCGATCCTGGCAACTATGTCCACGTCGTTATGGTTGGCGACTGCTACTGCGAGATAGGCGACCACAAGAACTATTGCGTCGTTGACATGCATACAAAAGTGATTGTGCCATATCAATCGTGGGACATTGAGCTGATGGCGTACCAGAAAAATTTGGAACGTTTTGACGACATAGCCGTCGGCAAGACTTATGTCGCCACCTCGGGTGTTCTGGCAGGTTTTGGCGATATTAATTCCATACGATTCTACGACAAACCTGTCTCAAACAGTACCAACCTTTTCTCGACAATGCTGTACCAAACAACATATTACAGCAATTACAAACCACTACAGCCTGTCGCCATTGAGCACTGCGAGCAGGATTACTTCGTCACGGCCTCTGTTTTTGACGACGGTGGCAACGCAAAGACAATACTTACAGAATACGCCGGCATGGCACTGAATTCGCAGTACTCCATAAAATCAACCCCCGACAAGCCTGTGAGCCTCATCAAGGATATGGCTTACCATCCGTCATCGCAGAACCTGTATTTCTTGCAGGACTTCCACACGTCAGGTTCCGACAAGAGTCTTGTCTTCAATCTTGACCCATTGTCTACTGTATATCTGACTGCCGACCACGTTATTCCTTCAAATATAGATGTCCTTAACTCGCTTGACGCAAATGCATCTTATCCCAACAAAGCGGAATCGTCGGGTGTCATGTCGACTGGAGAAACACGGATATACCATAGGGATGTCTTGTCAACCACACCATGCTCGTCAACGGGCAGTTATACTTTGGATAATGTAAGATATCCTCTCAATAGTTATAATGTTAACTATGATACTCCCAATAATCCATTTGTAATGTATCCTTATTCTGTTACGGTTATACCATATAGCAACACCACTGAATGTCAGTGACTTGTGATAATATCAAAGTAATTCGTGAAAATATCAATTGGTATAATTAAAATTTTTAATAAAAACCGCATTATGAAAAAAGTATTTTTGGCAATAGCCTTTCTGTTCGCAGTTACAATGAACGGATTTTCTCAGAGCGACACTGTCTATATCGACTTGTCAGATAGCAACTATTATACATATCCAGAAGATGTATTGTTCGACAGTATGGTTGGCTATTTTACAAATGCAAGTTCAAACATGGTGGCAACCGAACTACGACACACAGATACACAACTTGTTGTTTATGGTGTGGTTATATCTGCACTCAATCTAACCGTGATACATCCGTCGTTTGATACCAGTCTTATTACATTCGACGGTACTGAAAGGACTCGTCTATACAAACCTGGTACTGACGGCACAATGACACTTCTCGGCGAGGGCGTTTATAACGTTTATGCAACTACGCCATACTATTTGCCACCATATACTAGTGGAATACCAGCATTAGGCCCTGTTACGATAAGCCTGCCGCTGTATGAGACCTATTTTGAAGATGTTGCTGTGGTTGCAGACTCATTCTATATCGGCTCGACCTTAGCAGCTGAAAGATACCAAGACTCAGTATCTTCTCTTCGTAGCACTTTTTGTTCTGCTATCGCTGTACGCCGGTATTGGAATGGATATTATCTTGACCCGACAATACCTGTTGAGTCTCGTCCATATTCATTATTCAGATATTCTTATGATAATGGTAATTCGTGGCGATGGTCAACTATGGGTCAGACATGGGAACATTATACTATGATGTATGGAGAGGCGCGAACGTCATATATCTGCTACCCCATACTGACGCCGGACCCGAACCGCGACACCATCGCCAACCCCTACCACTACCCGTGGGACACCGCCGGCACCGACACGACCCATGTCGACACCACTCACAACGGCATTTCGGCGCAGTTGCTGGAGAGGTACATCAACGTGTATCCCACGGTGGCAGACGGCGGGACGGTGACGGTGCTGTCGTCGTTCCATCTGGAGGGCGTCGAGGTATACGACGCCGCGGGCCGTATGCTCAGCCGCCAGCCGGCCTCGGGCGTGGCGACGACGGTCGACGTGTCGCAGCTGCCGGCAGGCTCCTACGTACTGCGAGTCAACACCGTGTCCGGCTCCACCACCAAAAAGTTCCTGAAACGGTAATTGACTTTTCCTTTTTAAACGTGAATTGCCGTGAATATGCCATCAATTATCGTAAATTATTTCTGGTAATTCACGGTCAATTGACGGAAATTAACGTCAAAAACAGATTAACGAGAATTACCGTAAATGTGCCGTCAATTTTCATGAATTAATTTCTGGCAATTCACGGTTAATTGACGGGTATTGACGTTAAAAAACAGATAAACGTGAATTACCGTGAATGTGCTGCCAATTATCGTAAATTAATTCACGGTCAATTGACGGGAATTAACGTCAAAATAATAACGGCAATTGTCGTCCCGTGAGGATTTTTTTGTTTTTCATTCTTTGAATTTCATTTTTTTTTCGTATCTTTGCAATTTGAAATTTTAACAGTTACTGGAATGTAGAACAAGGCTTAACAGTCGCAAAATCAATTATTAAGGGAGGATTTCCAATGGTAGAGACCATTCAGCACAACGCCTTGAAATGGCTGCAGATAACCAATCCGAGCGAAGACGATTACCGTTTTTTGTTAGAAGACTATCAGTTTCACCCCCTTGATATTGAGGACTGCCGGGGTTCGAACCAGCGACCTAAAATCGACGAATACGACGATTATTATTTCCTCATTCTGCATTTCCCCTATTTCGACAAGGGCAACAAGTTTATCCGTATCAAGGAGGTGAAAATCTTCTGGGGCAAGGACTACATCATCACCATCGGCAAGTCGCACTGGGTGGTGCAGAAACTGTTCGAGGAGATGCAGGAGGACCTCGAGAAGCACGACGAGGAGGCCGAGTCGATGTTCTCGTCGAGCGACCTGCTGCTCTACCACATCCTCGATCGCCTGATGCTCGAGACCTACACCCTCATCATGCGCGTCGGCGCCGAGGTGGACCTCATCAACTACGACATCTTCAACAAACGCGCCCGCTCCATCATCGAACTTATCTCGATAACGCGACGCAACATCATCCTGCTCAACACCACGTTCCGTCCGCAGCTGCGAGTGCTGCATATGTTCGAGAGCGGCGGCATCCGCGGATTCGTCGACCCCGAGGTGATGGACATGGAAGACTACTGGGGCAACATCCTGGACCAGTACCAGAAGATGTTCGACTCCATCGAGGATTACGGCGAGTTGATCGAGGGCCTGTCGAAAACTTTCGACTCGTTGCAGGCCAACAAGAGCAACGAAATCATGAAGGTGTTCACCTATTTCAGCACCATCATGCTGCCCTTGACGGTGGTGACGGGCCTGTTCGGCATGAACGTCGATTTCCCGTTCCTGACCAACACCAATGCCTTCTGGTGCATCGTGGCCGCCATGGTCATTCTCGTCGCCGCCCTCATCCTTTTCTTCCGCCGTCGAATCAACCAGTAGCAAACGGCTGAAAATCAACGAATTGTAAAATTTCGCACAACTCACTGTAAACCAGCGGGTTGGAGGGGTTTGGGTCGTACTTGGCTCGGCCTTGGTTCGGCCTTGGTTCGGGCCCGGTTTTGCCTTGTTAGTCCGCCGGCCGACGAAACGCCGTCCAGTGGCTGGTGTCGGGCGATTTTTTCAAGCCTTAAACCTTTGCCTATCAGCGCTTTGATGGCGGATTTTGGCATCGGTTGAAACTTTTTGCTTGCTATGTCGAAAAAAAATCATACTTTTGTATTTCGCCGTGAAAAATGCGGCAACGTATAATTATTTGATAATTAAAACTATAAATAGAAAATGGAGATTACAGGAAAATTGATTAAGATTTTGCCCGAAAACCGTGGCGAATCGGCCCGCGGCCCGTGGGTGCGTGGTGGCTTTGTGATTGAGACCGATGGCGAATACCCGCGTCAGGTGGCCTTCGTCTGCTTCGGCGAAGACCGTGTGGCCATGGTTCACGCCGTGCAGCTCAACAGCCCCGTGGTGGTGACTTTCATGCCCGAGTCGCGCGAGTTCAACGACAAGTGGTACACCAACCTGCGTTGCAGCCGCATACAGAACTACGTGCCGGGTCAGATGCCTCCCGCCGCCGGTGGCTATGCGTGGACTCCCAATCCCCAGCAGCCTGCCGCCGCTCAGCCGGCCCAGCCCCAGCAGCCGCAGCAGCCCGCCGCACCGGCTTTCGCCACGCCTCCGGCCAACGCCATGCCGCAGCCCGAGGACGATTTGCCGTTCTGACATTTCGCTACGCACACTATGGACAAACAGGAACTGCGTCGACAGGTGAGGGCGGCCAAACGCGCCGTGCCGTTGAGCGACAAGATTGCCCGCTCCGAGGGAATCATGCGTCAGGTCGAGGCGTTGCCGCAATTTGCCGAGGCGCGCACCGTGTTGCTTTACTGGTCGATGGACGACGAGGTGCACACCCACGCCTTTGTCGGGCGTTGGTACGAGCGGAAGACTCTGCTGCTACCCTGCGTCGACGGCGACGACCTGCGGTTGCGCCGCTACACAGGCCCCGACTCGTTGCGCGAAGGCCCGCAGTTCGGCATTCCGGAGCCTGTAGGCGAGGAGTTTACCGACCTTGAGGCAATCGACATGATAGTCGTGCCGGGCGTGGCTTTCGACCTGAAAAACAACCGGATGGGGCGGGGGAGAGGTTTCTACGACCGTCTGCTCAAGTCTACCCCCAACGCCTATAAGGTCGGGGTTGCGTTCCGGTTCCAGATGTTCGACACCATACCCGTCGAAGAGTTCGATGTGCCGATGAATCAAGTGATTACCGAAAAATAGGAGACCCTTAGCGATGCCAATGTTCTACACCCCCAAACCGCGCCAGTTCCACTACACGCCGCGTTTCTACGACCCCGAAAAAGAGCGTTGGGAGGCCTTGAAACAGAAGTACGCCGAAAAACAGGCAAAGGCCGAGGCTGAAACGCAGACGGCTGAAAGTGAGGCTACAGCGGCGCCGATTGACGACGAACTGGCCTATTTCGAGGCCAAGGTGCGCCGTCTGGACCGCGACGAGCGGCAGAAACAATCGAAATTTGGTGTCAAAGACCTCTTCCGCAAGCGGCCGATGCCGACATTCAACTACACTCCGAGGTTCCAGAAAGCGGATGATGGCACAGTGCAGGAGGTCGCTCCGCAGCCGCACAAAAGCCTTAAAATCAAGCGGCGTTTCGACATCAGCGACGACGACTACATGAAACCCATGCCCGCCGGACGCATTATGCTCTACGCCTTCCTCGTGTGCGTTTTGCTCTTTTGGATATTATTTTAACGCAGGAAATTCGAAAATATTGTGTATCTTTGCAAAAAAATATTGGAATGCAAATTCAGGTCTTAAAGTCTAAGATTCACAGAGTTACGGTCACTGAGGCCGACCTCGACTATATAGGGAGCATCACCATCGACGCCGATTTGATGGACGCTTCGGGCATTATCGAGAATGAGCGCGTCGAAATTTACAACATAACCAACGGCGAAAGGTTCGCCACCTACGCCATTCGCGGCGAACGCGGCACGGGTGTCATCGGCATCAATGGCGCCGCCGCCCATAAGGCTCCAGTCGGCAGTCTCATCATCATCGCCAGCTACGCCTTGATGGATTTTGAAGAGGCCAAGCAGTGGCACCCGACGGTTATCTTCCCGAAAAACAACAAGTTGGCATAGTTATGGAGTCGGCTGAGACCAAGAAAAAAAGCCGCCTCGGCGATGTTCTGAAGTTTGCCATTTTTTTCGGAGTAGGTCTGTTTTTCATCTACTGGTTCCTCATCAAGCTTGAACCGGAGCAGAAACGAGCCATCTGGGACTCGTTTACTCAAGCCAATTATTGGTGGGTCCTGGTTGCAGTCCTGATGGGCATTGCCAGCCACCTCACACGTGCAGCCCGTTGGCAACTGCTCTATAAATCAATGGGTTACAAAACCAGTCTTTTCCATGTCTTCGGTTCGGTCGTGATAAGCTACATGGCTAATTTGGCTTTCCCTCGTCTCGGCGAGGTAATGCGCTGTGTGACAATGCGTACCAGCGAAAAAATACCACTCGAAAAATCTATCGGCACAGTTGCGACGGAGCGCATAGTCGACGTGATCTCGTTTGCGTTGATAGTGTTGGTCGGCATGATTTTCCTGTTCGGCGATGCCAAGGATTGGCTTTACGACACCCTTTCGTCAAAGTTCGATTCACTGCCGAGCCTATGGATGTTGATTGGAGTCGCGGTTCTGGGGCTGGCACTACTGTTTGTCGGATATAAGTTGTTTTGGACTAAATTACTGCGATTCAATCTGTTCCGCAGATTAAACACCTTCGCCAAAGGTTGTGTCGACGGCGTCAAGAGCATACTTTTCCTCAATACCGCCGATGTTATCCTTTTCGTCGTTTACAGTCTCGTCACCTACGCCTTGTATATGCTTTCAGGTTACATTATCTGCCTGGCATTCAGCGAGTCGGCGGGTCTGCCTCTGGTGGTTGCGTTTGTGATTTATCTGTTCGGCACAGTTGGCATGACATTCTCGCAAGGCGGCATCGGTGTTTATCCGGTTCTGATTCAGATGGCGTTGTCCATCTATGGTGTCAGTGCTGCCGTCGGAACCGCTGCCGGCTGGTTGCTTTGGGGTTCGCAGCAGATTGTCGTCATCGTTATCGGCCTGATGTTTTTGGTATACTTTTCATTTAAGAAGAAACAGTTAAAAGCTTAGTAATATGGAACATACACGTTGTTTGATAATCGGTTCCGGCCCTGCCGGCTACACGGCTGGTATTTACACCGGACGCGCCGACATCAACCCCATTCTTTATGAAGGAATGCTCCCCGGTGGCCAGTTGACAATTACCACAGAAATCGAGAATTTCCCTGGCTATCCCGAAGGTATTTCCGGCACTGAAATGATGGCCGACCTTAAAAAGCAAGCCCAGCGTTTCGGTGTCGACATCCGTCCCGGTTATATCGAAAAAATCGACCTCAGCCATCGTCCTTTTCATTGTGTCGACGACCACGGCAATGAACTCGAGGCCGAGGCTGTCATAATTGCAACAGGGGCATCGGCCAAGTGGCTCGGACTCGACAGCGAAAAGAAATATTATGGCCAGGGCGTTTCGGCTTGCGCCACGTGTGATGGCTATTTTTATAAAAATCAGGAAGTTGCAGTTGTCGGAGGTGGCGATACGGCTTGTGAAGAGGCCAACTATCTGTCGACCCTTTGCAGCAAGGTTTATCTCATCCACCGTCGCGACGAGTTGCGCGCTTCGAAAGCCATGCAGGCTCGTGTTCTCAACAACCCGAAGATTGAGATGCTTTGGAACAGCCGCATCAGCGAGATTTTGGGTGACGACCTTGACGGTGTGACCGGAATAAAGCTCGAAAACGTCAAGACCGGCGAGTTCTATAACAAAGAAGTTACAGGCGTTTTCATCGCCATCGGCCATAGCCCCAACACGGCGTTCCTCAACGGACAGGTTGAAGTCGACGAGCAGGGGTACATCAAAATCAACCACCCGCACAGCGCCACTAACGTCGAAGGCGTTTTTGCCGCCGGCGACGTCTGCGACCCGAACTATCGCCAGGCTATAGTGGCTGCCGGTCGCGGTTGCATGGCTGCCATGGATGTTGAACGTTTCCTGCAAAATCAGCAGTAGCATTTTGAAGTTCACCGGTTCACGTCGGGTTTTGCGCCGTTTTCTGGCGTTGATTTTCGTGATTGTTTCAGTCTCGACATCGGCTCAGATTGTGCCTATCGATATGTCGCGAGGCAGAGTCCGACCCGGCGGTATGGTCCCGTCGTCATCGTCGTCGTCCTCATCATCCTCGTCGTCGCCAAACACGTGGACTACCGACACCACGCGAACCGAGGATACTGCGATGAAGGGACTTGTCGACCACGTTGATATCCCCGACTCGATACTTCAAGGACAGGTTTATATTTTTCACTACAACCCATTGGATGTTAAAATATTGAGTTATGTAAACCCGTCGCTTTCGCCAACCGGAGCTCAGTTTTCCGACAGGCTCGACGCTCTAAACGGAAACTATTACCTCTCAAAGGGAAATGTGGGCCAGTCGCATTACCCCCTGTTTGTGACCAAAGGCGACGATATAGGGCTGAAAATCAAGCCGGATATTAATGAAGGCTACTCAAAGAACCTGCGCAGTATCAACCTTTTTATATCCCAGACACCGTATTCGGAGCTGGCTTACAGCAGTTCTTTAAACGATGACTACCAAGTGTCTGTAAGTCACGCACAAAACATCACTCCGCGGTGGAACGTGGCTTTCGACTACGACCTGATTGCGCCCGAAGGCGTGTATGCCTCATCGAGCGTTACGAACCACTATCTGGATTTTACAACTAACTATTATTCAAAGGATTCCCGCTATCAATTGCAGGGTGGTATCATCTGGCAGCACTTCAACATGGATGAAAGCGGCGGCATTGCGGCCGACTCGATTTTCACCCAGCGTTTGGAGAGCAATAGCGCTGGAATCCCCGTCAATTTGTACGACGTTGTGAGCAAGGACAAGAAATTGTCGGCTTTTGTTCATCAAAGCTTCAATACGGTTCGCCAGCTTCCGCGCTATAATTCTCATACAGAACTGGTTGTGATTGACAGCATAGCCGATTCGGTGGTCGTGGTCGACACAATTGAGCCCCCTGCACCAATGATGTTCAACACTGGCGTTTTCGGCCTCGACCTCTCGTTGGAGAGCGATACGCTTGTCTACGGCCCGAAGCAGTTGTGGCAGCACACGTCGGCAATGCTGTTCTGGACAAACGACGCCTACATGAACTATCGTTGGCATAACCCATTGAAAATCACGTTGGGAGTCAAGTCGGAGCATTTCAAGTCGGATATCGATTCGCTGTATAAAATTGAGTTTGCGAGCATGACGCCACTGGTTAAAGCCGAACTTTCGACGGCCACACGTTTTAGTCTGGTTTTCAACGCGGAACAGCGTATAGCAACTGATGCTCGCATGAACGCAACCCGCCTTTCGGCCAACGCCACGCTGAGCATCGACAGTCTAAATTCAATTTTTGCCAACGCTTCGCTGCAGTCGACACCGGCAGACTTGATTTATTTCTATCATACCTCTAACAATGGTGCTGATTTGCAGCCCGTCAATGTCATGAAGCTCGAGGCTGGCTTCAAGTGTGGCTCGATGATTGACATTGCGGCGACGGCCCGTAACATCGGCCACAACACATGGATCGACGCCACTGGTGCAACCGTCCAGGCGCCAGGCGATGTGTGGTTGTTCCAAGGCCGTATGAATATGAACCTCGCTCTGGGCCATTTCCATTGCGATATGCAGCAACTTTTGCAGTACAGCACTGACAATGAGCAACTTCGCGTTCCGCTTTTTGCTTCGAAAAACTCACTGTATTTCGATATTACCCTTTTCGGGCGGGCACTGAGAACACAAATCGGCCTCGATGTGCGCTATCACACAGCTTTTTACGCCGATTCGTACCAACCCATTGGTGGCTATTTCTACCGTCAGAACGAGGTCGAGGTTGGCAACTATTTTTGGGGCGATGTGTTTGTTAATCTGCAAGTTAAACGTGCTACAATCTATGTCAAGGCCGGCCATGTGAATGCGTTGTGGGAGATGTCGCCCAACTACTTCATTCTGCCGCACTATCCGGGTCAGAAATTCGGGCTGATGTACGGCGTGATATGGAAATTCTTCGATTAACCTCATTCTCAGTCTGTTGACCTGCTTGCGTCGGATTTTTATCGAACCCGTGCGAACAAGGCCGAGGCAAGGCCGATGTAAGGCCGAACCAAATACGACCCGAACCTATCCAACCACTTGATTTTCAGTAGTTTTGGTAAATCGGCGTTAATCTATTGGTTTTTAGGGTTTTACGGTTCAGAAGCGGCTGAAGGGATGTTTGCGCCAGTAGAGGATGAGGATGAGGCCGAAGACCATGCCGCCGAGGTGTGCGAAATGAGCCACATGGTCGGCCGTACCTACCACGCCTTCAAACAGTTCGATGAGTGCATAGCCTATGACGAACCATTTGGCCTTGATGGGAACCAGAAAATAAAGGTAGATGCGCTCGTTGGGGAACAGCATTCCGAACGCCAGCAGCAGTCCGTAAACCGCGCCCGAGGCACCCACCGTCAAGGCCCCGGGAATGAGGGCGTTGATTAGTCCCGCACCGATTCCGCACACAAAGTAGTAGATGAGGTAGCGGCGCGTACCCCAGTAGTTTTCAAGTACATAGCCGAACATCCAAAGGGCGAACATATTGAAAAATAGGTGGCTCACATTGGCGTGCATGAACATATAGGTGACGAGTTGCCAGATGTGGAAATTGCCGCTTTCGAACGACCACAGAGCGAGTGCGTTGGTGATGCCGAACATCCCGCGGCGCTCGAGCACGACTGTGGCGAGGTACATGATGACGTTGATTATCAGCAGGTGTTTCACTGCCGTCGGCAGCATTCGGAATCCTTGTGGAGAGTATTGGCTCATGTGTCGGTAGGTTCTGTTTAAGTGTTGATTTTTAGTTTAATAGGTCTTTTGGGTCGATGACAACAAACGTCTTGCGACCGTCGGGTGAGCGGTCGGGCATGGGCGAACTGAAGAGGTCGACCATTATTTGCTGCATCTCCTCCTGTTCGAGTTGGCGGCCCGCTTTCACAGCCATTTGGCGCGCCAGCGAGCGACAGAGGCACTGGTCGCGGTTTGAAAATTTCTGCAACATCGAGCTCTTGTATTCCGCAAGTGTCTGGTCGAAAAGCTGTTGCAGCTCCGTGTCGGCTACATCGGTCGGGGTCGCCGTGACAACAAAAGTGCATTGCCCGAGGGGTTCGATTTCGAAACCGCGAGCCTTGATGTCGGGCAGCAGTTCGTTGAAAATGTCGGCGTCGGCGGGCGTGAACGAGCAATTGACAGGGAAGAGCAGCTGCTGCGGGTGGGTCGTGCCGGCGTTGCGATTCATCAGGCGGTCGTAGATGATGCGCTCGTGGGCGCGTTGTTGGTCGACCACGATGACGCCCGACGCCATTGCCGACACGATGTAGCGTCCCTGCACCTGCATACAGGCCGAAGTCATGCTCGGTTGTTGCGTCTCGAGCGACGGCAGGGTGGGGGTGCAGGCCTCGATAGTCGGTTCAAACGCTGGTTTGTCGACGGGCTTGGTGTCGAAAAAGTTATCCCATTCGCGAGTGTCCTTATGTGACACATTTTCATGATGTTGCGAGCTTGAGAAAGGATTGTAGGAATGATTGTAGCTTATCTTCGGTTCCGGAGGGATGTAGCCCTTTGGAGCCGGGCTGAAATCAATCTCGTCCGAAGGGTTGAACTCGAACTCGGAAGCCAGCGAGAACTGGCCGAGAGCCTTTTTGGCGGCGGCGCGCAGGATGGCGAAAATGGCGTGTTCGTCGATGAACTTGACCTCGGTCTTGGTGGGGTGGATGTTGACGTCGATACGCGACGGGTCGACGGTCAGCCCGATGAAATAACTCGGGTAGGACCGGTCGGGGAGCATATCTGCGTAGGCCTTTTCGACGGCAGCGCTCAAAGCCGGGTGCTTGATGAAACGGCCGTTGACGAACAGATACTGTTCGCCGCGAGTCTTGCGGGCGAACTCGGCCTTGCCGATGTACCCCTTCACGCGCACCACGTCGCTCGTCTCGTCGACGGCGTACAGGCGTTCCTTGTAGGCTGGCGAGAAAAACTGCGATATGCGCTGCGCCATATTGCCGGCCTTGAGGTCGTACAGGAGGCGTCCGTTATGATAAAATGAGAAACTTATCTCGCAGTGAATCAGTGCTATGCGGCGCAAGACCTCCTCGATGTGGCTCAGCTCGACAGAATCCTTCTTGAGGAAGTTGCGGCGGGCCGGGACATTGTAAAACAGGTTCTTGACCGCGATAGAGGTCCCTGCCGGACACTGCACGGGGTTTTGCGATTTGACTGTCGAGCCCTCGATGACGACCTCGGTGCCGAGCTCGGCGTCGTGCAGACGGGTGCGCAACTCGACCTGAGCGATAGCGGCAATCGAAGCCAATGCCTCGCCCCTGAACCCCATGGTGTGGATGTCGAACAGGTCGCCGGCCTGCTTGATTTTCGAGGTGGCGTGACGTTCGAAGCAAAGGCGGGCGTCGGTGTCGGACATACCGCTGCCGTTGTCGATGACCTGGATGAGTGTGCGTCCGGCATCTTTCACTATCAGTTGGATGTCGGTAGCGCCGGCATCCATGGCGTTTTCGAGCAACTCCTTGACGGCCGACGCGGGGCGGTCGACCACCTCGCCAGCGGCAATTTGGTTGGCGACACTATCGGGCAATATGTTTATAATGTCGGACATTTCAGATGGTTAGCATTGTTGTCCGGCTCCGTCAACCGACGAGAGCCAAAATGCAAATTTACGAAAAAATCTTGACGTGGATGAGAAATATTTGCCATTTCAAAAAAAAATCGTATCTTTGCACCCGATTTTTTGTACGCAAATGGATGAAGAACTGAACAAAACCGAAACCCAGCACGTCGACGAAGGCACCACTTTGTCGCTCGGCTCGATGTTTCGCGACTATTGGATTGACTACGCTTCGGACGTTATTCTTGACCGCTCGGTGCCCGATATCGACGACGGTCTGAAGCCCGTGCAGCGCCGCATACTACACGCCA
>CADCPQ010000041.1 GCA_902803395.1 uncultured Bacteroidota bacterium | reverse complement strand
TTGTCGTTCTTCGAGAAGTCGATCTTGATGCCGAGGCACTCCATGTTCTCGAGGATGGGACGGCGCATGAACCATGCGTTCTCGCCGATGCCGCCGGTGAAGAGCAGGATGTCGCAGCCGCCCATCTCGGCCATGTAGCCGCCGATGTACTTTTTGACTTTCTGAGCGAACATATCGAAAGCGTAGGTGGCGCGTTCGTCGCCTGCATCGCGACCGGCGCGGATGTCGCGCATATCCTGTTTGTCGCCGCTGATGCCGATGAGGCCGCTCTGCTTGTAGAGCATCTTGGTGAGGGCTTTGCTGTCGTAGCCCTGGTCCATGAGATAGAGGATGACGCCGGGGTCGACGTCGCCGCAGCGCGAGCCCATGACGAGGCCCTCGAGGGCGGTGAGGCCCATGGTGGTGTCGAAGCTCTTGCCGTGGTCGATGGCGGCGATGGATGCGCCGGAGCCGAGGTGGCAGGAGATGATTTTCAGGTCGTTCCAGTCGCGGCCTATCATTTTGGCGGCTTTCTCGGCCACGAATTTGTGGCTGGTGCCGTGGAAGCCGTAGCGGCGGATGCCATATTTCTCGTACATCTCATAGGGCAGGCCGTAGAGGTACGATTTCGGCGGCAGGGTGCTGTGGAAGGCGGTGTCGAACACGACGGCCTGCGGCACTCCGGGCAGCACTTCGCGCATGGCGTAGATACCGGCCAGGTTGCCGGGGGTGTGCAGCGGGGCGAGGTGCTCGAGGCTCTTGATTTGCTCGATGACTTTGTCGGTCACGAGGCAGCTCTCCTTGAAAATCTCGCCACCGTGGGCAACGCGGTTGCCGACGGCACCGATTTCGTTGAGGTCTTTAATCACGCCAATCTTACTGTCGGTCAGGGCGTTGAGTACGATTTTGATACCGGCCACGTGGTCGGCTATCGGCACCTGCTCGTAATGTTTCTGGCCATTGTACTTGTGGGTGAATTCACCCATTTCGAGACCGATACGCTCCAGCAAACCCTTGGCCATAACTTGGGCGTTGTTGGCCATGTCGATAAGTTGGTACTTGATTGACGAACTTCCGCAATTGAGAACTAATATTTTCATAATTTTATCTATTTATTTGATTTTTCTTTATTTACGTCGTTTTTGCTCTTGTATTGAGAGTTCAAAGATACGATATTTTTCCGAATTGACAAAATATTTTTCGCATTGTGGCGTTATTTTAACAAAACATTTTTTCAAACATGAAAACTCTCGTCACCTTTTTCTCGGCCTCCGGCGTCACCCGCCGCGCCGCCGAACGCCTGGCCAAAGAGCTTGGCGCTGACCTGACCGAAATACGGCCCGCCGTCCCCTACTCCGCCGCCGATTTGGATTGGACAAAGAAGACCTCGCGCTCGTCGGTCGAGATGGCCGACCTGGCCAGCCGCCCCAACATGGAACTGCCCGACCGCAACCCCGAGCAGTACGACGAACTGTACATCGGCTTTCCCGTCTGGTGGTACACTGCGCCGCACATCATCAACACTTTCGTCGAGCACTATCGCCTCGGCGGCAAGCGCATACACCTTTTCGCCACCTCGGGCGGCAGCAGCCCCGACAAGGCCCTGCGCGACCTCCGCGGCCTTTACCCCGACCTCGATTTTGTCGACGCCAAACTGATGTAGCCCACTCACCGTCATGCCGAAACCCCACCCCATAGCCACCGGCCACCTTGCCGCCTTCGGGGCCTACCTCATCTTTGGCCTCAACGTCGTGTTCTGCAAAGACATGGCCAACAGCGGCGGCATCAACCCCGGCCTGCTTTTCGGCATGAGGGCCTTAGTGGCCGCCGCACTCTTCTGGGCCGCGTCGGCATTCGTCAAGCGCGAGCCGGTGACGTGGCGCGACCTGCTGGCTATGGCCGGCGCCGCATTGCTCGGACTGGTCATTCCGCAAACGACTTTCCTCTACGCCATCACCATGACGGCACCCATCACCCTGTCGGTTGTCAACTCGATAACGCCCATCGTCACCATGTTCCTGGCAGCCATATTCCTGCGCGAGCCTATAACGTGGAAGAAAGCGCTGGGCGTGGCCGTAAGCTTCGGCGGAGTGCTGTGGCTCATCATGCAGCGCAGCGACGGCGCGGGCAGCTCGTCGATGCTGGGCGTGTTGCTTTGTGTGGTCAACTCCGTCTCGTTCGCCTGCTACCTCGGCATATTCCGCCCCCTCATCCGCCGCTACCACTCGGTCAACCTCATGAAGTGGATGTTCCTCATCGCCTTCATCGTCACCCTGCCGCAGAGCCTCTGGGGCCTGGGGCGCACCGATTGGGCTGCCGTGCCCGCGTCGGCCTGGTGGGAGGTGGCCTACCTCATATTTTTCGCCACCTTTGTGGCCTATTTCCTCATTCCGGTGGCGCAGCAGCGCATACGCCCCACCCTGGTGAGCATGTACGGCTATATGCAGCCCATCATTGCCGCCGTGGTCGGGGTGTGGATGGGAATGGACAGCCTGACGCTGACCAAAGCCGCCGCCGCCCTGCTGGTTTTCGCCGGAGTTTACATCGTCAACCGCAGCCGGGCGGCTGCATAGTCTTAACTGCCTAAAAATCAGATGATTAATATAAAAATATTCAACCCACTGATTTCCAGCGGGTTGAATAGGTTCGGGTCGTATTAAGGTCGGCCTTACATCGGCCTTGCTTCGGCGGGGCCCATACCGGGGCCGAAGAAAGGGGCAGGAATCTATCGCCTGTCGAGGTATATCATGATGTAATACAGCAACGTAGCCAGCGAGGTGACGGCGGCAATCACGTAAGTATAGGCGGCGGCGCGCAGGGCCGACTGGGCGTAGGGATGGGTCTCGGCCGACGTTATGCCGCGCCCCTCGATCCATGCCAAGGCCCGCTGCGAGGCGTTGATTTCGACCGGCAGGGTGATGACCGAAAACAGCGTGGTGAGTGCAAAGAGGGCTATGCCTATCAGCATCAGCTGCGGGAAGGTCTTGATGAGCAGCAGCCCGGCCAGCAGCACCCACGACACCCAGCGGTTGGAGAACGACACCACCGGCACCAGTATCGACCTCATGCGAAGCCAGCTGTAGGCCGTAGCGTGCTGCACCGCGTGACCACACTCGTGGGCGGCGACGGCGGCGGCGGCCACACTGCGGCCGTTGTAGACGTCGGGGCTCAGGTTGAGCGTGCGGTTGGTGGGGTTGTAGTGGTCCGTCAGGGTGCCTTGTACCATCTGCACGGTGACGTTGTGGATGTCGTTGTCGTAGAGCATCCGTTCGGCCACCTCGCGACCCGTCAGGCCGCCCTCGGTGGCAATGTGTGCATACTTTTTGAACTTGCGTTCAACGTTCTTGCTTGCTATCATGCTGACCACCGTCAGCGCAATGAAAATTATCCAAATCATAGTCTCAAATTTTTAGTTGGGCCGGGCTGAGTCGTGGCAACGCCTTGCGACCGAAGTGGAGCAAGCTCCGTCCGGACGAGGGTACGGCTCGCGCGTGGCTTCAGTGGAGCTGGAGGGAGTCGAACCCTCGTCCAAACAAGTAACAGATGTGCTTTCTACATGCTTATTCCGTGGTTGTTTGTCGGGGCTGAGACGGACGCGGACACCCAAGACAGCCCTTAGCCTCTAAATTTTCACCGTCAGGGCGGGGCGACCTGCCGGCTATCCCCTCTTTTTTAGCACCTCCTTGTCACACGCCGAAGGGCCGGGCTGGTGGGAGATGTCTTGTCGCCGCGACTTTCGCGGCGATTAAGCCGAACTTACTGTGCTTCGGTTAGGCAGCAAGAGCGTAGTTATTTTCGCCAATTATTGTTCTGCGTCTGTTTTCAAGGCTTCTGGCGCGTCAGCCTGCATGCTTACAAACCCATTATCCTTGCTGTCAAAACCGAGCAGCCCCATGGTTTCCGGGTGTTGTTTCGCAAAAAAAAGGCTCTCGTTGATGAGAGCCCTCTTTTTTGTTTGGCGGTCCGGACGAGACTCGAACTCGCGACCCCATGCGTGACAGGCATGTATTCTAACCAAACTGAACTACCGGA
>CADCPQ010000040.1 GCA_902803395.1 uncultured Bacteroidota bacterium | reverse complement strand
TCTGTGCAACGAGACTTCGCCCTATGCTCTGACGGGTGCCATCTTCGCCACCGACCGCAAGGCTCTACGTGCTGGCTACGACCTGCTGAAGAATGCCGCTGGCAATATGTATTTCAACGACAAACCCACCGGAGCCGTGGTCGGTCAGCAACCCTTCGGCGGCGCCCGCGCCAGCGGCACCAACGACAAGGCTGGTTCGTATCTCAACCTCATCCGTTGGACCTCGCCGCAGGCCATCAAGGAGACCTTCGACCCCGCCCGCGACTACAAGTACCCCTTCATCAGCGCTGCTGAATAATTAATAATTCGGGTATAATTTGCTGAAGGTTAGAGGCTTGATGCTTCTAACCTTCGGTTTTTTATGCCCTTTCGTCGGCTGCCGACAATACATGGCCGAAGCAAGGCCGATGTAAGGCCGACCTTAATACGACCCGAACCTATCCAACACACTGAATGTCAGTGTGTTATATTCATAAATGCAAGGTGCTGATTTTCAACAAGTTAGCAAAACGGCTATATTATTTGAGGTAGAGGTCGATGACGGTGCGTTTTGACCATTCCGAGGCAACGATTTTCGAGTCGTTGCAGTGGGCGTCGTAATTCATCCGACGGCCAGCCTCGACCGCGTCGACAAAGGCGGTGAACTCCTCGGTTGTTTTTGGCAGTGCGCCGGCTATCTCGTGGCCGATACCGTCGTAACGCAAAATCCAGTAGCTGAACTTGTTCTTTTTGAAAATCTTGGCCACACGGTCGGCTCCGAATTGCGACGACGAGAACGACATCGGAAACCGTTTGTAGTTGACAATGCGGTCCTTGGTGCCGTGAAAAAAGCAGGTCGGCGCCGGAGGGGTGGCGTATTTCATGTCGCGGTTGCGGCACAGGATGCCTCCGGCATAGGGAATGACTGCCAATGGACGGAACGTCGGCGGCAATTCCTTGGCGTCGGGCAGGCTGTTGGCACGGCAGTAGTCGGTCTGCAGCACCGTGATGGCTCCAGCGCTGCTGCCAGTGAGGACTATGTGGGCGGTATCGATGTTGAGTTCGTCGGCATGTGCGCAAATGTAGGCTATGGCTGCCGAGCAGTCCTGCACAGCCATGCTGACGGCGTTACCGAAGTATGTGCTGACCTTGAACAGGCTGGCATCGGAGGGGTCGATTTGGCGCAGGCCGAGGCGGTAGTCGATGGATACGACGGTGAAGCCGAGGTCGGCCAGTTTGCTGCAGGCCAACACGTCGGGCTCGCCGTTGCGCTGTCCGAGGTAAAATCCGCCGCCGAACATATACACGACGCAGGCTCGGTCGGCGCGCTGGTGTGCAGGACGGTAGACATCGAGCATCAGACGGGTGGTGTCGTTGCGGGTGGCATATTGATACGTTTCTTGTGCCGGGGCGAGCAGTGCCGAGAGCAGCAGTGCCGCCAAAATCAGTGACTTATTCATTGCTGAGACTTTTTGCGAATTCCAAAAGGGTAGGGTAGCGGAAGTGGACGATGTGGGGGTTGAGCTCGGCCACATTGGATTTGCTGCCGATGAGCACGGTCTGCATCTTGCTGCGACGGCCGAAAAGCATATCGATGTAGCTGTCGCCGACCATGACCGAATTGCGGAGCTTGACGCCCGGGAAGTCGCGCCGTGCCCTCAGCGCCATGCCGATGTTGGGCTTGCGGTCGAGGCTGTAGTCCTCCTTGACGTCGGTGCAGGCGTAGATGTGGTCGATGTGGCCTCCGGCGGCTTCGACGGCATTCATTATTTTAATATGTATGCTGTCGAGTGTTTCGCTGCTGAGCAAGCCTTCGCCGACGCACTGCTGGTTGGTGACGACGAATACGTACTTGAAAAACCGGTTGCACAAAGCCACGGCCTCGGCGGCGCCGTCGATCATCTCGAGCTGGTCGGGACTGGTGACGAACTCGCCCTCGCCGATTTTGTTGAGTACCCCGTCGCGGTCCAAAAACAGCGAGCCTCCGGTCTTTATGTGGCAGCAGTCGGTCATGGGTTAGCGATTATTTATTTGGAATAAGGCTGTTGACAGCTTCGACAAAGTTGGACCATGCATACTTTTTCTTTTCCTCGCGCACTTTTGCCGAGAGTTGATCGGCAAGGCCGTCGCGGAAGAAACGCACGAGGGCGTCGGCGATGCTTTGCGCGTCGACGTTGACCACCAGTCCGGTCTCGCCGTCGTGGACAATGTCGGGCAGACCGCCCACGTTGGTGGCAATCATGGGACGCTCGAAATACATGGCGGTCTGGGTTATGCCGCTCTGTGTCGCGCTACGGTAGGGCAGCACCACGCAGTCGGCGGCGCAGAAATAGCGGTTGACCTCGGGGTCGGGGATGTAGTCGTTGCAAAGAATGATTCGGTCGGTGAGGTCGAGTCGCTTAATGCGGTCAATGTGGGGCTGTGGGTCGCCGTAGAACTCGCCGGCGACGATGAGCTTGACACCGAGGTCGAACAGACGGTGGTCGGCAAAAGCGTCGATAAGCAGGTCGAGCCCCTTATATTCGCGGATGAAGCCGAAAAACAGAGCGTAACGTTCGTTGGCCGACAGGCCGAGCATACGGAGAGCCTCGTCGCGGCCGATGATGTCGCCGTAGTGGTCGTAGAGCGGATGGGGGGAACAGACGCGAGGTTTTGCCGTATCAAAAAGAGCGATGTCGTTCATCACGAGGTTGCTCATCGAGGCAAAGGCATCGACCGACTTGGCGAAGTAGGCGGCCAGCGGCTTGTCGAAGAAATGCTGCTCGTGCGGCAGCATATTGTGAACCAGAGCCACGATGCGGGTGTGGCGGTTGCGACGCACAATGCGGCACACAGTGGCGAGGCTCGGCACCATGAACGACATCCAGTGGGCCACGATGAGCATATCTGGACGCAGGCTGCGGATTTTGCGGCCGGTCTTAATCCACGAAATTGGATTGACCGAACTTAACATTCGGCTGATTTTAAGCTCTTTCGGGGCGGGTGCGTCGCTGTATTGTGTTTTGCCTGGGAAAAGAAACGACGGGTACTGCAACGTGAAAGTTACAATCTCGACATCGTTGCCTTGACGGACATACTCGGTGGCAAGCCGCTCGGTAAAAGCCGCTATTCCACCGCGATAAGGGTATGCCGGACTAAGTATCACTATCTTCATAACAATTTGCAAAATTACATTTTTTTTTCGATTTTGAGCCGTTCCGCACAATATTTTTTATTTTTTTGTGTTATTGAAAATATGAAAAAGTTCTTTTTTGCATTGTTTGCAGTGCTTTGCATGACTCAGGTGTCGTGCGCACAAAAACAAACCGACTTTACCGAAGTGGCCTCGCAAACCATCGACGGCGTTGTCCACATCAAAACCGAAATGACCAAGCTGACGCCGCTGTACCAGTCGTTTTTCGGCATGATAATAAACCAAGGGCTTCAGCGCCAAACCTATAGCGCCTACGGTTCGGGGGTGATTATAACCTCTGACGGCTACATTCTGACCAACAACCATGTGGTTCAGGATGCCGAACGGATTACCGTCACACTCAACGACCGTCGCGAGCTGCCGGCGAGACTTGTAGGCCATGACCCCGCGACCGACCTGGCCGTAATCAAAGTCGAAGCTGAAGGCCTGACTTTCATCAAGTTTGCCAACAGCGATAACGTACGTATCGGTGAGCCTGTGCTGGCAATCGGCAACCCGTTCAATCTCACGTCGACAGTCACGGCCGGTATTATCAGCGCCAAAGCCCGCAACATGAACATCATTGAAAATCCCGGTGGGTTGGAGAGTCCTATCGAGTCGTTCCTACAAACCGATGCCGCCGTCAACTCCGGCAATTCGGGTGGCGCACTCGTAAACGCTGATGCGAAATTAATCGGTATTATCACCGCAATAGCCTCTGGCAACGGTAATTATATCGGCTACTCGTTTGCCATACCGTCGAATCTCGCTCTCAAAGTTTCGGGCGATTTGCGTCGTTACGGCTACGTTCAGCGGGCATATCTCGGTGTCAATGTGCTTGAAATGACTCCACGTCTGGCCACAGAGTTGGGCACAACGCAAGCCAAAGGCCTATATATCGCCAAAATGGCCTCGTCGGGTGCTGCCGCCAACGCTGGTATCGAAATTGGCGATATTATTACCGATGTGGCGGGCTATGAGGTAAATACCTACGCCGAGATGATGGAGGAGCTGGGTCGATTCAGTCCCGGAGATGTCATTAAGGTGAAATTTGTCCGCCTCGGTACCCAAATGACCGCCACGGTGACACTTCTGAATTCAAAAGGGACAACATCGATTATCCGTAAGTGACACTGAGTCATGTCCGAAGCTGACGCACTCCAAGCGAAATATGAGCAGATGACGCGCACTCCAGTCCGCAGGCTGGTGGTGCGGTTGGCTGTACCCACAATTGTCAGCATGGTCGTCACGGCGCTTTACAACGTTGTCGATGCAGCTTTCGTCGGTCGACTCTCTACCGAGGCAACAGCAGGAATAGGCATTTCGTTCGCCTACATGACTTTTATTCAAGCTGTTGGGTTCTTTTTCGGGCACGGCTCCGGCAACCACATTTCAAGGGCTTTGGGAGCACAAAAGTACGACGATGCCGCTGAAATGGCCGCGACGGGATTTTTCACACCTCTTTTCATTGGTCTGATATCTGCGGTGGCAGGTTTGATTTGGCTCACACCGCTGTCGATATTGCTCGGTGCGACTCCAGATGTAGTCCAAAGTGCCAACGATTATTTGCGTTATATCGTTCTCGCGAGCCCATTTATGATGTCTGCGTTGACGCTCAACAACCAATTGCGACTGCAAGGCAACTCTCAGTTTGCGATGATAGGGATTGTGTCAGGTGCGATTTTGAACATAGTGCTCGACCCCATATTCATCTTCGCGTTGAATATGGGCGTAACAGGTGCATCGGTGGCAACAGCTGTAAGTCAACTGTTTGCCTGGGGTCTATTGCTGCGTGGCACAATGAGGAACGACAGTATTCATATCCGTTTCTCGGCATTCCGTCCCACGTTGCGAAACTATTATGAAATCTTACGAGGTGGATTGCCGTCGTTATGTCGACAGGCTTTCAACTGCACGGCAGTCATTTTTTTGAACTATGCGGCGGCGAGATGGGCGGCACCGGGACAGGAAGCTTCGGCAGTGGCCGCTTTCGCCGTCGTCAGTCGCGTCATGATGTTCGCTTTCAGCATTGTACTCGGATTTTGCCAAGGCTTTCAGCCAGTTAGTGGTTTCAACTATGGCGCCGGCCTTTACAAACGAGTGCGCCAATCGTATATGTTTGCGTTAACCGTGTCGACAGCTTTTTTGTTTGTGATTTCGACATTAGGATACATTTTTGCGCCAGTCATTGTGCGCCTATTCAGAAGTGAGGATCCGGAACTTATACGTATTGGTGTCGAAACTTTGCGTTGGCAGTGCCTATCGTTTCCGCTAATTGGATTGTCGACCACAACAAATATGCTGTTCCAGAACATCCGAATGACGTTTAAATCGACCATAATCAGCATTGGCCGCCAGGGCTTGTTTTTCATTCCTGCGGTTTTGATACTTCCACAGTTCTTAGGAATGACCGGGGTACAGATATCTCAATCTGTAGCTGATTTGTGCACATTTCTGCTTTCGATACCATACGCTATATGGATTTTGCGAAAGCTGAAAAATATGCACATTTCAACTCAATCGTCTGTGAATTCGTAATCGTCAGGCAGCTCTATGGTTATGTCGGAGCGTATCTCCGAAGATATTGCGTAACCGGTTTGTTTCCAGTTTGGTTGTTCGTTTGTGGTAATAATTATCTGGCTTTCGTCGACGCCTTGTTCGGTCATATAACGCATCAACATTTCGTTACGTATGGCGTAATAATGTCTGATAGTGTCGTTGGCTGCTGGCGGAACCTGTAATTCAAAAGTTATGACAACGGATGTGTCATAGTTGGCAATCTGAGCCAACTCGTTCAACTGATGGTATTGTTCGGAAGTAAAACCGCGCTGCTTGTTATCCAGTTTAATGAAATCCAAATCCTTGGAATTCATTCCGAGAACGTTGCCGAGGGCACGGACTGGCGAGGTTGCAACTTTTACGAGCAAGTTTTGCAGGGTTTTCCATACTAATTTCATGTAGTTGAACTCAGGATTGTCGATATTGCCCTTGATTGGAACATCAAGCAAAATCTTGTCATCCTTGTCTTTCAGCACATAAAGGGCAGATTTGAGTGGCAGGCGTAGTTTCGGGTCAACATCTTTGCGCCGATCGCCAACTTGAACCTTGTATATGTCAAGTTGATTTTTGCCGTTGAGGGCACTGTTGTTGATAGTGTTGTGCGAAGTAAAGCCGAAAATGCCATCTGTAAACGGAACACCCATATATGCTACGAGCCACGGACTTAACATCTTCATGTCCAGACCTTTGATTGCCAGAAAAATGTTCTGGTTCTGCTTCCAGTCGTTGATATTCCCCGACCAGCGGAACATTGCATGTGCACCACCTGGCAGCGAGGCTGTCATTTTGGCATTGTTGTGACCTGTAGTTGTCAGGTTGTCGGCCACGAAATGTATGTTGTTGACTGGCAACTCAAACGGATCAGGGAGAGTGTGGTCGACATATGCGAAGTTGCTGTTTTTCAACTCGAAATGGCCGACACGCACATCCAGCGGTTTCTCGTTTTTGGCTGACAATGTGTCAGGTTCGGACTTCGTGGTAGTGTCTGGCACGGAATTTGATTTCACAATCAATGTCGAGAAATTCGTATGGTCGTCGTAACGTTCGAACTGGCCACTGAGTCTATCGATGGAGAGTTCATTGACATAAAAGCGATTATTTTCTATATTTATTTGATTTATGTCGATGAACAGTTTTCCAAGTTTTGCAATTGATTCATTGTTAAGGTCGAGGAGTGCTACACTGTCGATACTTACAGTGCCAGAAATGTCGGTTTTCATTATTTCGCTCACGTTGCCGCGAGCTTTGGCGTTGAGTCCGACATAACCTTCTATGTCACTGATATTCAGCAGTGGTGTCAGATATTCTCTTATGTTCGACAATGCAAACCGTTCAATATTGAGTTTTGCGTCAAAATTGTTGCTTTCAACGTCATAGTTTGCGTCGACATTAACCCAACCACCGTCCGCAAGGGCAAATGTCAGACCAGCTTCACTTTTGTCATCGGTACCAATGACAAATCCTGGAATTACTAAATTAAGGTTGGGTATATTCCATTCTTTATTACGTTGCAGGTCGTTGTATAGAACTTTTGCATGGAGCAATTCAATATTGTAGAAACGCAATGTCCATGGGGTCGACGATGTGGTATCGTCATCTTCGTCGTCGGACTTGAAATGGTCGAGCATCGAAGTGAAGTTGAACTTGTTGTCATTCTGTAAAATATTGACATTTAATTCAGTAAGAAGCAAGTGTTTAATGTAAACTTCATGTGACAGCAGCTTGAGTAGTTTGGCAGAAACATTAAACTTCTCGAAACTTACAAATGGGGTGGTTCCGTTATCCTCAAACAAAGTTAAATCTTTAATTGAGATAGTTCCAGTTAAAGGATTGATTCGCAGATGTTTGACATGGATTTTTCGCCCAACTAAATCTTCTCCATGATGGTTTACATAGAATTTGGCTGTAGGCGAAGCAATCAATATCAATAATCCGTTAACCGCCAATAATATTGCGATAATTTTTATCGTTATTTTCAGACCTTTACGCATAATAATCTAAAGTACTACTTTAAACAATACCATTACGTTTTAATTTGTCGATAAATTTGTCGATTTTGTCCATCTCATACGGAATCCTGATATTTTGCGGACAATGTTCTTCACATTGGTGACAACCTATGCAATGGTCGGCTTGTCTTAGTGAGGGTATAGTTCTGTCGATGCTAATCAAGTATTCGCGACGCAAACGAGCATAGTTTTCGTTGTTGGTGTTGGTGGGCAGCGTACCTTCGTTCTTGCATTTATTATAGTGAGTAAAAATACCAGGAATATCAATTCCGTAGGGACAAGGCATACAATATTTACAGTCATTGCAAGGTATGGTTTCCATTCCGACAATTTCTTCAGCAATGTGATACAAAAACTGTTCTTCTTCTGTTGTAACAGGTTGGAACGGACAGTAGGTCAAGAGGTTGTCTTTCAGATGTTCCATGTAAGTCATACCACTCAGCACCGTCAGTACACCCTCTGGAGTGCCGGCGTAGCGGAAAGCCCACGACGCAATGGTGCTTTGCGGAGCACGGCGCTTAAGTTCGGCAGCTAGATATTGCGGAAGGTTCGACAGTCGACCACCCAGTAGCGGTTCCATGATAACTGACGGAATGCCACGTTTTTGCAGTTCGTCGTACAGGTATCTGGCATCGGTATTACGGTCATTGATTTCGTTGGCGTAGTCCCAATCGAGGTAGTTGAGTTCGATTTGCACAAAATCCCAATGGTATTTGTCGTGCTGCGAGAGCAAATAGTCAAAAACCGCGATGTCGCCGTGGTAGGAGAACCCGAGGTTGCGGATACGTCCGGCTTTACGCTCATCGACCAGAAAATCGAGCATTCCATTGTCGATATATCGGCCGTTGAGATTATCCATACCACCCATACCTATGCCATGAAGCAGATAGTAGTCGATATAGTCGACTTGCAGCTGACGGAACGAATTGCGATACATTTTCATCGATTCTTCGCGTGACCAATTGGCAGGAGCAAAATTCGATAGCTTCGTAGCCACAAAATATTTGTCGCGAGGATGGCGGTGCAGAGCAATGCCTGTAGACGTCTCGGACTGACCTTGGCAGTACGTCGGTGACGTGTCGAAGTAGTTGACACCGTGTTCTATAGCGTAGTCAACCAATCGGTTGACCTGTTCTTGGTCGATAACTGACTTGCTCTCGCGGGCCGAACCGCCCCCTTCAACAGGAAGCCTCATCATGCCATAGCCCAGCAGCGACACACGGTCGCCGTTTGTGGGGTTGGTTCGGTAAGCCATCTGTCCGATTGGAGGCTCGGCAAGGTTGTTGTAATCATTAGTCACTTCGGACGCTACTCCGGTACGACGGCAGGCCGAAAGTGCAGCAGTTGCAACCGTGGCGGCTCCGATGGATTTCAAAAAACTGCGACGCGATATATTTTTATTCTTCATTGTTCGTTGATATTTAGGCGATTAATACGAGTGGTGTTCTTCATAGCCCTCAACATAGATGGCTGAGAACGGACGGGCAGGGCAGAGGTTCTCGCAGGCGCCGCAGCCAATGCAGCGGTTCTCGTTGATTGATGGCACCATAGGCGAGGCTTCGTTGTTGGGATTGGCGTGAACCATCTCGATGGCTTGTGTCGGGCAGTGACGGGCACAATTGCCACACGATACATCGTCGGTCAGCACCACGCAGTTGGCAGCCACCCACACGGCACGACCAATCTGGAGCGACGATTTCTCGACGGCGTCGATTTTTCGTATCGCTCCTGTGGGACAGACCTCGCTGCAGTGAGTGCATTCCGGTCGGCAGTAGCCCTTCTCGTATGACATCACGGGCTGCATCATTGTGGTCAGGTCGGTCGACGGCCGCAAAACCTTGTTGGGACAGCCGCTCACACACAACTGACAACCAGTGCAATGACGAGCCATGTTGCGGGCCGACAGCGACCCCGGAGGTGTTATCGGCGTTTTGCGTTCGGGAACCGAACGGTCGAGAAGCGGAGCCAAACCGCCGTCAACTTTTTTGGTTTCCTGAGCCATTGCAGTGGCGGCAACCATGGCCGAAGCCGTCAGGAAAGCCCGCTTGCTCTCATCAACTTTCGCGTCAGCCTTTTTGCTGCACGGGGCAAAACTATAACGCAGGGCGCCAAACTTGCATTTTGCCACGCAGTCGCCACAGGCCACACAACGACTGTGGTCGACACTATGAGTTTTATAGTCAATGCACGATGCTTTGCAGTTGGTGGTACACATCGAACAGTTTTTGCATTTACTCTCGTCGAAACGTATTTTGAACAGCGATATGCGCGAAATAAAACCCAAAGTAGTGCCGACGGGGCAGATGGTGTTGCAATAAGTGCGGCCATTGCGCCACGCCAGAACGGCTATGGCAACCAACGTCACCACGGCCACTATAAATGTTGGCAAACTCTTGAGCCACACCTCTTTGCTATAGAAAGCATAGCTCCCGTAGTGTTCGGCTATTCCGGCCAGCAAGTTGCCGAGCCACATCCAAACAGGCTGCAGCAAATTCGAGGCTATACGTCCGAAAGCGCCATAGGGATCGAGCAGCGCCGTCAGCGAGCCGATGCCGAGGACAATAGTCACTGCAAAAACACCCCACACCGTATAGCGCAGCCAGTTTTTGGCCTTTGAATAGGTATAGCGGTTCTTTTTCGGGTTCAGCCGCGCTATGATGTCTTGGGTGATGCCCAGCGGACAGATAATCGAGCAATACACCCTCCCGAAAACGAAAGTCAACAGAACAAGGCCGATGATAACCAGCACATTAAGTGCCGATACGGCCGGCAGGAATTGGATTTTAGCCATCCAGCCGAGCCAGTGGTGGACAGCGCCGGTATAGTCGAGGAAGAGCAACGTCACCCCAACGTAAAAAATCACGGCCAATGGAATTCGAATTTTTCTCAGCATATAGTTTTAGGAATTATAGTAAAAAATTGCGCTGCAAAGTTACATATTTTTTCGGGAATTCATTAAAAAAATTATGTAGCCATAAAATTTTTCGTATCTTTGCAACAACGTTGAAAGGCAACCGACGTTGCATATAAATCAATGTGACAGCACTTTGAAATGATGAACAATTAGGTTCTGCCCCGCAAAAACGGGCGGCCAAGAGGGAATCACGTGCAAATCGTGAGCTGTCGCGCAACTGTAAATCACAATAAAATTCCTACGGCGATATGCCATTGGACAGAAACAATGTCTGAGAAGGTACCGAATGGGTAGTGAAAGCCAGGATACCTGCCTTTTTGTTTCGGACAATGCTTTCGCGTCAAAAGCCATTCGCTCCATGGACACACTGTCGTCCAATTACAGCAATTTGCAATATTTTACGCCACGTGACCGCATTGCCCCAAGGTGATGTTGGAACATGAAGTATAAAGTAAAATAGAGCAAATATGAACTGGAAAGAAGACTACAAAAGAAAAGTGTCGAAGCCTACCGAGGCTATCAAGGACATCCACGACGGCCAGTGTGTGGTGATGGGTCATGCCGCCGCTGCGCCGAGATTGATACAGCAAACCCTTGCCGACCATTGCGAGGACTACAACGACGTGCTGATATTCCACATGACCACGCTCGGCGACAACCCGTGCTACAAACCGCAGTGTTACGGCCATTTTCGCCATGTGAGCAATTTCCTTTCGGCCAATTCACGCGAGGTAATAGAGCGTCGCGAGGGCGATTTCTTCCCGGCCTACTTTAAGGACGTACCTGCCATGATCGGCAGCGACATTCCGTGCGATGTGGCCGTGTTCCAGACCACGCCTCCCAACGCCGAAGGCTACTGCTCGCTCGGAGTCAGTTGCGACTATGCGCTAGCCGCCATCCGTGCAGCCAAAACGGTAATCATCGAGACCAACGAAATGATGCCGTTCACCTATGGCGACACGATGATACACGTGTCGCAAGTGAACCACATAATTCCATGTGCCTATCACTTGCAGGAACTCAACTTGCCGGAGCCCGGCGAGGTCGAACTGGCCATTGGCCGCAACTGCGCCTCGCTGGTGGCCGACGGCTCCACCTTGCAACTCGGCATCGGCGCCATCCCAGACGCTGTGCTTCAGTCGCTTACCGACAAGAACGACCTCGGAATCCATAGCGAAATGTTTTCCAACGGTGTGATGGAACTGATGAAAAGTGGCGTTATCAACGGCCGCCGCAAGACGCTCCATCGCGGAAAAGCTGTGGTCACATTCATTATGGGTTCGCGGGAGCTGTACGACTTTGTCGACAACAACACCGACGTGGAGTTCCACCCCGTCGACTATGTCAACAGCCCGCTCATCATCGCCAAAAACGACCGCATGATTTCAATCAACTCGTGCCTCGAGGTTGACCTGATGGGGCAAGTGTCCAGCGAGACAATCGGTATGCGCCAGTACAGCGGCATCGGCGGCCAGGTCGACTTCATCCGCGGGGCTTCGCTGGCTCGCGAAGGCAAGGCAATAATCGCTATGCCGAGCACCGCTGCAGGTGGCACAATCTCGCGCATCAAGCCGTTTCTCACACAAGGCGCCGCCGTCAGCACCTCGCGCAACGACGTCGACTACATCGTGACCGAATACGGCGTCGCACGCCTCAAAGGCCGCACACTGCAGCACCGTGCCGAGGACCTCATCCGCATAGCACATCCCGACTTCCGCCCCATGCTCATCGAAGAATACGAGCAAAGGTTTAAATGCTCGTGGAATGCTTCGGAAATCGAAAATTAAGAAAACACACTTCAGTTATTAATTATTTACAACGAGTCAAGTTGCTGAAAATCAGCAACTTGATTTGTTTTAATTCAACGCACTGATATTCAGGCATTTGGATAGGTTCGGGTCGTACTTGGCTCGGCCTTACATCGGCCTTGGTTCGGCCACGTCCATACATGGGTCGAACAAACCCCGTTTCGAGGCCGATGAAAGTGCGTCAAAACCGCATATTTTCACTGTATTTGCTTTTTTTTGCCTCATATTGTTGCTAATTCAAAAAAAAAATGTAAATTTGCAATTTGTATTTTATATATGGCTAAAATTATAAAAAGATACCAATCAACGATATACGGCCCTTATCGGGTGGCGTACGTGCGCTGTGGTGCGATTACGGCAGTGGTTTTGGCCGGCTATGTGGCTATGTGCCGCTTACTCGGCTCGCCCATACAGACCCCGGAGACTTACGGCACCGACGCCGTGCTGCTGATAGCCCTAATCCTGTTCATGCTGCGCTACCGCAAATCGCTCCCCGACGAGAAAGTCACGTTCAAGGAACTGATGCTTTTCGGCCTCGGCATGACGCTGGTTGCCACATTCCTTTACGGGTTGTTTATGTGGCTTTATTGCGGCGTGCTCGACAAAGGGCAGACATCGCTTTTTGCCGAAGCGAGGATTGCGATGATGGAAAGTCCCGAGACGGGCGGTGCCGAGGCGCAGGTGGCCATCGACCATGTGAGGCACTATTCGGCTTTCGACTGGGCTTTTATCGGTTTCTTCCGTTCGGCAGTGATGGGCGGGCTGATTGCCTTTTTCGCCGCCATACTGCTTCGAACCGAGAAGGCCCCGGTAAAGGACGCAAGAACTAATAACCACGAACTGAAAAATTAGAAATCTGAAATCAAAAATCAAAAATATATGGACATTTCAATTGTTGTACCACTGTTTAACGAAGACGAATCGCTGCCCCATCTGGCAGAATGGATAGACCGTGTGATGAACGAGCACGGGTTCAGCTATGAAGTAATCATGGTCGATGACGGGAGCAAGGACAACTCGTGGCAAGTAATCGAGGAGCTGCGCGCCAAAAACGACTGCTACAAAGGCATAAAATTCCGTCGCAACTACGGCAAGTCGGCCGCTCTCAACGTCGGTTTCGGCCAGGCTCAGGGCGATGTGGTGATAACCATGGACGCCGACCTTCAGGATTCGCCCGACGAGGTTCCCGAGCTCTACCGCATGATAAAAGAGGACGGTTACGACCTGGTAAGCGGCTGGAAGAAAGTGCGCTACGATTCGAAAATTGCCAAAAACATTCCCTCGAAATTTTTCAACTGGACCACCCGCAAAATGAGCGGCATAAAACTGCACGATTTCAACTGCGGCCTCAAGGCATACCGCCGCGATGTCGTCAAGAGCATCGAAGTGTACGGCGAGATGCACCGTTACATCCCCGTCATTGCCAAATGGGCGGGATTTTCGAAAATCGGCGAGAAAGTGGTCCAACACCGCAAACGCGAGTTCGGTGTAACCAAGTTCGGAATGAACCGTTTCGTCAACGGCTACCTCGACCTGATGAGCATCATGTTCATGTCGAAATTCGGCAAGCAACCGATGCATTTCTTCGGCCTCATCGGCAGCCTCGCATTCCTGTTGGGATTCGTTGCTTTCGTGGTGGTTTGCATAATGCGTCTCACCGGTTCGATATCGCTGACCAACAGCGTGTGGTTCTATGTCTCGATATTGTTCATCCTGATGGGAACCATGTTGTTCTTGGCGGGATTCATTGGCGAATTGGTGTGTCGCAACAGTTCAACGAGAAATCAGTATTTAATTGAAAAAGAGTTAGTATAATGTCACTGCAATGCGGAATCGTTGGGTTGCCCAACGTCGGAAAATCTACACTGTTCAACTGCCTGAGCAACGCTAAGGCTCAGGCTGCCAACTTCCCGTTCTGTACTATCGAGCCCAACGTGGGTGTGATCACCGTGCCTGATGAACGACTGGCCAAACTGGTCGAGATTGAGCGTCCGGCCAGCGTAGTTCCCGCCACAGTCGAGATTGTCGACATTGCCGGATTGGTCAAAGGCGCATCGAAAGGCGAGGGTTTGGGCAACAAGTTTTTGGGAGACATTCGCAACTGCGACGCCATAATTCACGTGTTGCGCTGCTTCGACAACGACAACATCACCCATGTCGACGGCACTGTCGACCCTGTACGCGACAAAAATACAATCGACCTCGAACTGCAGTTCAAGGACCTCGAAACCATCGAGAACCGTTACGAAAAAGAGGTAAAGAAAGCCAAGGCGGGTGGCGACCCTAAAGCAAAAAAGCTGGTCGAGGTGATGGATTTGTACAAAGCCGCGCTGCTTTCGGGCCGAAGCGCCCGCACCGTGCAACTGGAGGAGTCTCAACTTGAAGCCGCCCGCGACCTGATGCTACTCACGTCCAAACCGATATTGTATGTTTGCAATGTCGACGAAGGGTCGGTTGTTACTGGCAACAAATATGTCGACGCTGTGCGTGATGCCGTGAAAGACGAGGATGCTGAGGTTTTAGTGATAGGTGCTGCTATCGAGGCCGACATTGCCGAGCTTGAAACCTACGAAGAGAAACAGATGTTTCTCGAGGACCTTGGGCTCAAGGAATCAGGTGTCAACCGTCTTATCAAAGCCGCCTACAAACTGCTCAATCTGCAGACGTTCCTCACCGCCGGACCAAAAGAGTGCCGCGCGTGGACATTTAAGAAAGGCATGAAAGCACCTCAAACCGCTGGCATTATCCATAGCGACTTTGAACGTGGTTTCATACGTGCCGAAGTTATCAAATACGAGGATTATGTCACTCTCGGCAGCGAAGCCAAATGCCGCGAGGCCGGAAAAATTGCCGTCGAAGGCAAAGACTACGTCGTACAGGACGGGGACATTATGCATTTCCGTTTCAACGTGTAAAGAAAAATTGAAAAGTGAAATTTGAGATTCATAATAAGGCTTGCAAATGGTTACGCAGATGTGTCTGCGTCGGCCTGATTTTCATTTTTCATTTTTCATTTTCCGTGTTGCTCACTTCCTGCTCGACCGAAAAGGCTACGTGGACCAACATTCAGTATCACAACACCACTTGCCACTACAATGTGTGGTGGAATGGCAACGAAAGCCTTAAAGCCGGTATCGAACAACTTGACAAAAAGTGCATGGATGACTATACCGCCATTCTTCCGGTGTACAAGACCGGCACCGACGATGATGCCCGTTCCATAAATCCTCAGATGGACCGCGCCATAGAGAAAGGAGTGAAGGGTATCAAAAAACACAGCATATTTGTCAAAGGTGAAGAACACGTACCATATATCAAAGAGTGCTACCTGCTTACAGCATACGCTACATTCTACAAACACGATTATGCATCGACAATAAACACTTGTCAGATATTGGCAGGCCAGTTTTCGGGAACACGTGCCGGTGACGAAGGTGCCATATTGAAGGCCCGTTGCTACACTATGGAGAAACAATATACCGAAGCCGAGGCCAATTTGGACAATCTGTTGGTTGATTTGGAGAAAGGGAATTTCTCGCAGTCGGAACGAGAAAAGTTGTATTTGGCAATGGTTGAGGCGTGCTTGCCACAGGAAAAATATAAAAAGTCGGTTCAGTATATCAAAGAAGCTCTTAACGTTACTAACGATTTGCGCACCAAGGCTAGACTGAATTTCATAATGGCTCAGATATATCAGAAACTCGACAAACGACCAGTTGCGGCAAAGTATTACAACAAGGTGTTGAGTTATGGCCCTGATTATGTCATGGAGTTCAATGCTAAAATCAATGCGGCTTCGTGTGCCGATTTGGAACACAGCGACGTTGGCAAACTCGAGAAAATCCTGAATCAGATGCTTGCCGACAAAAAAAATGAAGAGTTTCGCGACCAAATATATTATGCCAAAGGCGAGATGTATATGGGCTTGAAAGATGCGCAAAAAGCTTGCGACAATTTCCGTCTTTCTGTCGCCGCAGCAACGCAGAATCAGGCTCAAAAAGCAAAATCGTCGGTAAGATTGGGTGAGATACTTTATGAAACCTATGAGAACTACACACATGCTCAGCTTTACTATGACACTGCCATCCACATTATTAATAAAGATTATCCCAATTATCGTGAAATCAAAAACCGTTACGACCTGTTGACTTCGCTTGTGGCATACACCAGTGTCTATGAGCGTAATGACAGCTTGCTTGCTGTTGCCGCGATGCCTGAGGCTGAACGCAGGGCTTTGATTGAGAGTAAAATCGAGGATTTAAAAGCGCAAGAGGCAGCTGCCAAAGAAAAGGAACTGCTCGAGCAGATGATCAACGACTCGAAGGCTCAATCGAACACTTTGGTTGGTGATTGGTATTTTTACAATGCCAATACCGTCCAGAAGGGCAAGGAGACTTTCCGTCAGCGGTGGAACATGAGACTGCTTGAGGACAATTGGTTCTTGTCGCATAAAAGCATGATTAGCATGAACAGCCTTTTTGACGAGGATAATGATGGTGGTGATGAGGTCAAAGATTCCACCGACATCGATTCAACAAAAACCGACTTAAACGACAAGAAAAAGCTGGGCAAGGATGGCGACCCCAACGACCCTCACAGTGTGGCATATTACACTAAAGATTTGCCGACAACCCAAGAGCAAATTGATTCGATGGATTATGCGACGGCAATATCCCTGCTGAATGCTGGCTATATTTTCTACGATGGACTTGAAAACACAACACGTGCATTGGAATGCTATCTGCGTATGGCCAACGAATATACATCGTATGAAGAGATTGTGCAGGCGTTCTATATGTTGTACAAAATATACAACAAGCAAGGCAACACGCCGTCGGCCAATTATTATCGCGACATGGTTCTGTTGGGATTCCCCGACAGCGATTTTGCCAATCTGATACGCAACGAAAACTATTATAAGGAGCTGATTAACCGTAACCAAGAAGTCAAAGAACTCTATGCTGAGGTCTACAATCTGTATAGGCGTCGCCGATACAACGATGTGATAACCCATGCAAACGATGTTATCACTACTTATGCCAAAGACCCAACTCTGCCAAAATTTCAGTATTGGCAGGGACTGGCCTACGCAAACACTGGCGATGTAGCAGAGGCTATAAATATTCTTCAATCAATCGTCGACAATAATCCCAAGACTGATTCTATCGTACCTTTGGCCAAAGCTCAACTCGCTTACCTTAAGTCGGACAAAAAATATGAGCGCGACACATCGGAGGTGATTACCGACCTCGACGAGGAACGTGTCACTGGCAATATTAGCAAAAACAGTGCCACGCTAAAACCGACTGACAATTCGGCAGACTCTGACAGTGAATTGCCCGAGGAGGCGCTTCTGTATCGTTATCGCGAAAACCAGCAACACTACGTCATAATAATCATCAACGACAAAAACATCAATGCCACGGAGTTGCAATACAAATTGATCGATTTCAACAGTACCTACTACTCGAACATGGGATACAAGGCAAATGCTATTCTGTTTACCGATTCGACACAACTTGTTACGATTCATCGTTTTGTAACTGCTACCGAGGCGCTCAACTACTACAAACATTTGAAACAGGAAGAGAGCCCGCTCAGACAATACAGTCCGTCGGATTACACCTTCTTCCCGATATCGACACAAAACTACGCAACATTCTACAATCGCAAGAATATTGCAGCATATACGGCATTCTTTGAAAAATATTACAAATAAAATAGTATCATCATGGCAAAAACAATTGAAATTGAAAACAGCCCCATCAACACAATCACAAATGGGTCGGTCATTAAAGGCAACATTACGGCCATGGGCGATTTTCGCATGGACGGAACGCTTGAGGGTAACATATCGCTCAACGGAAAACTGGTCGTGGGCGAGACTGGCTTGGTCAACGGCAACATTATCTGCCAGAACGCCAATATTATCGGCTCGGTAGTGGGTAATATTTCCGTCAAAGAACTGCTGTCGCTCCATGCCACAGCCAATGTGAAAGGCGATATCCTGATCAACAAGCTCTCTATCGAACCCGGTGCTTCATTTTCAGGCACTTGCCGCATGATCGATGAAGTTCGTCACAATCAGAGCGAAGCGCCGAAACCTGAGGAACAGGAAAACTAAACCGACTTGTCGTGCAAGACATCAACGGCCATATAAAACGATTGTTTGAACAGTGGGCCAAAGAGCCTTGCGTGGAGCTATTAGCACTTGGTGCACATGGCTCTAAGCGACAGTATTTCAGGGCTATCGGCAAAACAAAGAAATGTATCGCCGCATACAATGACGACCGTCGCGAGAATGATACGTTTCTGTACTATTCAGAATTCTTCAAGAAAAAAGGATTGCCGGTTCCGGAAATATATTGTGTCGACGAATCGCACTTGATGTATTTGCAGCAAGACCTTGGCGACACCACGTTGTTCAGCTATCTTTACGACAAGAAGCGTCTCGGCGGCGGCTTTGATTCAGAAATGATTGGTCTGTACCGACGTGTGATTTCCGATCTTGCGCGTTTTCAGACCGAGTGTCGCGACCTTGATTTCTCGCAGGCTTTTCCGCGTAGCGACTTCGACCGGCAGTCGATGCAATGGGACTTGAATTACTTTAAGTATTACTTTCTTAAACCTGCAGAAATACCGTTCGATGAGCAACTTATCGAGCTTGACTTCAACGATTTGATTAAGTATCTTCTCAGTGCCGATACGTCATATTTCATGTATCGCGACTTCCAGCCACGCAATATAATGCTTACAGAAAATAACGAGTTGTATTATATTGACTATCAGGGTGGGCGACGCGGTGCAGCACAATACGACCTTGCCTCGTTGATTTACAGTGCTCGGAGCGATATGCCGGAGCCTATCCGGCAGGAATTGGTCAAGCATTATATGGCTTGTCGTGGTTTTAACCGTGACGAAAAAGAAAAATTCCTTTCGCGTTTTTACGCCTACGTGCTCATACGGATAATGCAAGCCATGGGTGCGTACGGCTACCGTGGCTACTTTGAACGTAAAGACCACTTTATCAAGAGTTTACCACTTGCCATAGGCAATTTGCGCAACATAATCGAGAATCATCCCCTTGACATAAAATTGCCGCATTTGGAACGGGTTTGGCTCGATATTTGTTCGACCAATCCCACTTTTGAGCCTCAGATTGTCACGTCATGCTCCGACCGGCTAACAGTAAAAATATATAGTTTCAGTTATAAAAAAGGCATTCCGCAGGACGACAGTGGCAACGGAGGCGGTTTCGTGTTCGACTGCCGCGCACTTCCCAATCCAGGTCGCTACAAACAATACAAGGCATATACCGGCAAAGACCGCCCCGTCATTGAGTTCCTCGAAAAAGAAAAAGCGGTAGACGATTTTATCAACAATGCGGAAGCACTTGTATCCCAATCGGTTGAGAAATATATTGAGCGCCGATTCAGTAGCTTGATGGTTTGTTTCGGCTGCACTGGAGGCCAGCATCGCTCGGTTTATTGTGCCGAAAAAATTGCGCATTTCATACAACAAAATTTCGATTGTAACGTTATTCTTAAACACAGAGAACAAAACTAAAAATCACATCCAATGATTGTCAACAAACTGCAAAAAGTAATAAGCGAATCGCTAAAATCCCTCTATAATATTGAAGCTGAACCCGATAGCATCACCATCCAGACGACCAAAAAAGAGTTCGAGGGCGACTACACTCTCGTCGTGTTCCCCTATGTGAAACAGGCGCGCAAGAGCCCTGAAATGGTTGCCAACGAAATCGGCAATGCCGTGAAACTGCCTGAAATATCGGGGTTTAACGTGATTAAAGGGTTCCTCAACTTTTCGGTTTCTGACAGTTATTGGCTTCGTTTTGTGGAAGAAAGGGTGGGGGATACCTCGTATGGCATGACAACTCCGGACCCGACAGCCTCGCCTGTGGTTATCGAGTACTCGTCGCCAAACACGAACAAGCCCCTTCATCTCGGGCATATCCGCAACAATCTGCTCGGATGGTCGGTCAGCCAGTTGTTAGCCGCCAATGGTACCAACGTCAAGAAAGTCAACCTTGTCAACGACCGAGGCATCCACATCTGCAAATCGATGTTGGCATGGCTCCGCTACGGAAACGGCGAGACCCCTGAGTCGAGCGGCATGAAGGGCGACCACTTGGTCGGCAAATACTATGTGGAGTTCGACAAGCACTACAAGGCTGAGATTCAGCAGTTAATGGCCGACGGCAAGGACGAGGAAACTGCCAAAAAGGAAGCCCCTCTGATGGTCGAAGCACAAAGCATGCTCAAACGTTGGGAGGACGGCGACAAAGAAATCCGCGACCTGTGGGAGAAAATGAACTCGTGGGTTTATGCCGGTTTCGATGAGACGTATGCCCGACTTGGCGTTGGTTTCGATAAGATATACTATGAATCGAACACCTATCGGCTCGGCAAGGAATTGGTCCAGAAAGGCCTGGACATGGGGGTGCTGTTCCGCAAGGAAGACGGTTCGGTGTGGTGCGACCTTACGGCCGACGGCCTCGACCAGAAACTTCTGCTGCGTCGCGACGGCACTTCGGTTTACATGACCCAGGACCTTGGCACCGCTCTGCTGCGTCACAATGAATTTGGCGCTGAGCAACTGGTGTATGTCGTTGGAAACGAGCAGGATTACCACTTTACGGTGCTTAAGCTCGTGCTCGGCAAACTGGGTTTCGACTGGGCCGACAAAGTGTACCACCTCTCATACGGAATGGTCGAGCTTCCGAACGGTAAGATGAAATCGCGCGAAGGCACCGTGGTCGATGCCGACGACCTCATTACCGAGATGGAACGCACCGCCGAGGAAATGAGTCTCGAGCATGGCAAAAACGATGAGTTGACTGCCGAGCAGCAGAAACACCTGTATCACATCCTTGCCCTTGGAGCCCTGAAATACTTTATCCTGAAGGTCGACCCGACCAAAAATATGCTGTTCAATCCCGCCGAAAGCATTGATTTCAACGGCAATACCGGTCCGTTCATCCAATACACCCATGCCCGCATTCGCAGCATAGTCCGCAAAGGCGAAGCCGAAGGTATCGACCTCGGCAAGCCGGTCACTTTGAAGTCGGCACTTTCCGACAAGGAGAAAAATATCATCAAAAACCTTTACGACCTGCCTTCGACGGTGCGTCAGGCCGCCCAGAACTACAGCCCGGCCATGATTGCCAACTATGCCTACGAACTGGCCAAAAACTTCAACAGCTTCTATCAGGACACCCCGATTATGCGCGAGCCCGATAGCGATTTGAAGACCTTCCGCGTCCAGCTGTGCAGCATGGTGGCCAACACCCTGCGCAACACCATGAACATTTTAGGCATTGAGGTCCCCGAAAGAATGTGACGGATTTAGAAACAGATTGGATTTTACCGGACAATTCCTGTAAAAAATCGGTTTCTTAAAATTTAACATTTCCGACTTCCCCGTTTTTAACATTTGTAACTCGCTGAAAAGCAGGGTCGACGTCGGGTTTGGGTCGTACTTGGTTCGGCCTTGCTTCGGCCAACCGCTGCAAATTGCCGACGTTCAGGCGGTTGCGGGGTATGTCGAGACCGAACAAAGCCCGTCGAAAGTGTTAAAATTTAACATTTTAACCCGGAATATTTTAACATTTTAAAGGCAGAGGTGCTCGACTAATATTTCAACGCCGAGAAGTATGAGTACGGCGCCGGCAATTATGCCGCTGACTTTTTCAGGAACAGAAATCTGACGGCTGCCTAAGTACACACCTAACAAGGACACGACAAACGTGGCTGCAGATATGAGTCCCGCGGTGCCGAATATCTGAGCTGTTGAGCACTGTATTCCAAGTGGAATACCAACCACGAAAGCATCAATGCTGGTGGCGATGGCCAGCAGACATATTACACCGAAATGACTGACGTCAAGGTTTTTATGGTTTTCGTCGCCCGATTTGACGGCGTCGATAATCATTTTCACTCCTAATGCCGAGAGTAGTGCAAATGCTATCCAGTGGTCGACAGATTCCGCAAAACTTTTGAATGCCTCGCCAATAAGAGCTCCGAGTAAAGGAAACAGGCCTTGGAAAACGGCGAAGGTAAACGCCAAAAGCAATCCACGGGTCAGCTTTAGCCGGCTACGCAACGCTGCCGCCGTCGAAACGACGAGCGAATCGATGCATAATGCCAAAGCCAGTAATATTTGTTCAAAAAAAGTCATATTGTCAAGGGTTTATGATTAATTTTTGAATGTGCCACCATGCCCATTGTATGGCGTAGATTCATCTCGGACACGTAAATGTGGCTGTCGGCACAAGCCATGAGGTCGATTCCGATAGGTCCGGAATAATGTGGCACGATGTTTGCCTGCAGCCAGTGCGTTATATTTTCGACCTCATCGTCAAATTCTGATGGAGAAATCGATTTCAAATAAGCCACGATCTCGTCGTCGGTTGCCGTCGCGTTGCTCCGGTATACACCTCCCTCGGTATTAAACAACGAATAACCGACGAAACGCAAAGAACCTTCGGCCGCATAATATTCGAGGGCGAAGTCGGCTTTGACCGCTCGGCGAGGTTCGGCGATGACACAACGCTGAGAGTCGATGGTTTTCGAAATCCAGGTTCGGTCGTTCGGGCTCAGCGCACCTGTCACCCAGCGCAGGCCTCTGCCGGCTCCAGACCACGGGGCTTTGAGCACCCATCGTTGCTGCTCGCCAATAAACAAACCCTCGGCTTCGACCATAGAATGAATGGCTTTGCAGTCGGGTTGCAGCGGCAGGATTGTAGTGCGGTGCTGAAGTGCGCGGAGCGTGTCGAGATATTCGTCGGTAGGCAGAAGAGCGCTGTCGATACCGGCTCGCTGCAATTGCCATTTCAGCGTGACATTCCAACCCCAAGTTACGACGTTAGTTATTTCCGGTAGATTCTGCAAATCATAAGCCGAACGGTATATGCAGCCAGGGTACAGTGGCTGCATAATCGCTGCATTTTGACGTGCAAAGTCGACGGCAGACTGCGGCGGAACATAAGTAGCACGACCTTTGGCTAAGCAAAGGTCGTGCTCGGGGTTGAAAATGCACAGGTGCATCGTATTATTTGTTGACCTGGAATTTGGTGCAACCGCTCTTGAAGTATTCGCTGATCTGGTTAGCAGCGGCAATACCGGCGTTGATGTTGGCCTCTTCGGTCTGGGCACCCATCTTCTTGGGAGTGGCGAAGTAGCGGCCTTCGAATTTTGCGAATTCGGCATCGGCGTCGGGCATGATGTCGGTGATGTATTTGAGGTCGGTGCGTTCGGCCATCAGCTTGAGCAGGCCGGCTTCGTCGATGACTTCCTT
>CADCPQ010000039.1 GCA_902803395.1 uncultured Bacteroidota bacterium | reverse complement strand
GGCCATTGATAAAATCCTCGATCGCGGTTTTCATGTTGTCGAAGACTTTTTTGTCGCCACCAGAATCATAGGCCTGCTGCGTACTGAGTAGTTTCTGGCTGTTTATCGACACGGCACAACGGAATTCCTGCGCCTGAGCAACGCTCAACGCAGTGATTGCCAGCAATATAATCCAAATTTTCCTCATTACTGATTTGGCAAATTTACGAAAAAAAATTGAATTGGTAGCACAATATTATAAAAAATTACGCGTTACTTTATTAAAACATAAACAATGAACGACCACGACTATACAGCTATTCTCGCCGCCCACGGCATACGGCCCACAGCCAACCGCACCCTTGTGGCGCGTACTCTGGCTGCAGCAGGCCGCCCGTTGTCGATGTCGGAACTGGAAATTCAAATAGGCAGCGTTGACAAATCGAACATTTTCCGCACATTGACAACATTCCGCGAGCACAATTTGGTGCACGTAATCGAGGATGGTGGCGACGGTGTGCGTTACGAGCTCTGTCATAGCAGTAGCGAACACAACGACGACGACACTCACGCACATTTCTTTTGCGAAGTGTGCCGGAAAACTTATTGTATTACTTCAATCGAAGCACCTCAACCAACTCTTCCTCAAGGATATAAACTTAATTCATTAAACTATCTCTTGAAGGGTATTTGTCCGTCGTGCAACAAGAAACCAAGTAATGCAACCAAGTTGCAAAAGAGTTCCTGAGAGGCCATTTGCAACCAGGTTGCAACAAAGTGTGTGTAATTTTGCAGCCGAATTTAAATCACAAAACACAATGACACACACACATATTCACAATCACGAACACGACCATCATCACGGTCATCACCATCATCACCAGCATGTCAGCGCGGCTAATGCTGAAAAAATGCGCGGCATACTAATAATATCTATCGCCCTCAATTTACTTTTTGTGGCGGTCGAGGCACTGGTGGGATTCACACAAAACTCACTGTCACTGCTCAGCGACGCAGGTCACAACCTAAGCGATGTACTGAGCCTGCTTTTGGTACTTGTTGCGATGAGGCTGGCTAAAATGCAGCAAACTAAAAAATTTACCTATGGTTTCAAAAAGTCGACAATTTTGATTTCGCTCCTAAATGCTATAATACTTTTGGTTGTCGTGGGAGCCATTTTCGTTGAGAGCTACCACAAGTTCATGAACCCGACACCGGTCAACGGCGCAGCCGTTTCGTGGACAGCCGGGGTCGGCATACTCATCAACGGAGTCACGGCACTACTACTCATGCGAGGCCAGCGCGGCGACCTCAACGTGCGCGGTGCATTCCTACACATGGCTGCCGATACACTGGTTTCTGTAGGAGTGGTTGTATCTGGTATACTGATTTCAGCTACCGGATGGCTGATTATCGACCCGATAGTGAGTTCAATTATAGCCATAGTGATACTTATTTCAACATGGGGCCTGCTGAGCAGCAGCCTGCGCTTATCGCTCGACGGCCTGCCCGAAGATGTTGACCCCACCGAAATCGAAGCTTTATTGGTTTCTGATCCAGAAGTCGAAGAAGTCCACCATATCCACATTTGGGCCATCAGCACCACCGAAAACGCCCTCACTGCACACGTGGTAATCAACAGTCTCGAAAATATGGAGGCCGTAAAGCACAACCTCAAACACAGTCTTGAGGAGCACGGCATCAGCCACTCGACACTTGAGTTCGAGACCGTCGGGAGCGAATGCCACGGCCACTCGTGCTGCTGAAATTCAAGAAGTCATACAAATTCAACTCGCACCGAACCCGCTGACAATAAACGCATTAAGCGGGTTCGGATTTTATTATGCCGAGTACTCTTCTGAAACGGTTGAAAACAAGTTAAAAAAATATCGGTCAAAACGCTCATAATACAAATATTATTCGTATTTTTGCAAATTATTTAATCGAAACGAAAATACACAAAATACAATGAGCGAAGAAGTTAAGAACAACGGAAACTACAGCGCAAACAACATCACAGTGCTCGAAGGGCTTGAGGCCGTAAGGGTCCGTCCCGCAATGTACATCGGCGACGTCAACTTCAGGGGCTTGCACCACTTGGTTTACGAGGTGGTCGACAACTCCATCGACGAGGCTTTGGCCGGATACTGCACAAAGATAAACGTCAGCATCAACGAAGACAACAGCATCACCGTCGAGGACAACGGCCGCGGCATTCCCGTAGATATGCACGAGAAAGAGCACCGTTCAGCTCTCGAAGTAGTCATGACAGTGCTACACGCCGGCGGTAAATTCGACAAAGGTTCATACAAAGTGTCAGGAGGTCTGCACGGCGTAGGTGTCTCGTGCGTCAACGCCCTCAGCGACCATATGCTCGTCGAGGTTTACCGCGACGGCATAGCTTACCGACAGGAATATTCCAAAGGCAAGCCACTTTACGATGTCAAGCAAATCGGCACAACCGAAAAACGCGGCACACACGTCGAGTTCCATCCCGATCCGTCGATTTTCACCGTAAGTGAATACGACTATAACACCCTGCTCGACAGAATGCGCGAACTGGCCTACCTCAACAAAGGCATCGACATAACCATCGAGGACAACCGTCCCGACGATAACGGCACCCACAAGTGCAACCATTTCTACAGCGAAAACGGTCTGCGCGACTTCATAGCCTACCTCGACGAAAACCGCGAAAAACTTATGCCCGACGCCATATACATCGAAGGCGAGCGCAACGGTATTCCCATCGAGATTGCGATGCAATACAACAACACTTACAACGAAAACATCCACTCATACGTCAATAATATCAACACTCACGAAGGTGGTACACATCTGGCCGGTTTCCGTTCGGGTTTAACTCGCACACTGAAAAACTACGCCGACAAGAGCGGAATGCTTCAGAAAGCCAAAGTCGAAATCAGCGGCGACGACTTCCGCGAAGGCCTCACCGCCATTATCTCCGTAAAAGTTGCAGAACCTCAGTTCGAGGGCCAAACCAAGACCAAGCTCGGCAACACCGAGGTCCGCGGGGCCGTCGACTCAGCCGTCAGCGAAATGCTCGAGAACTACCTCGAGGAACACCCCAATGAGGCTCGCACCATCGTCGAGAAAGTCATCCTCGCAGCCCGCGCCCGCCAAGCCGCCCGCAAGGCTCGCGAAATGGTGCAGCGTGGCAACGTTTTCAGCAGCGCTGGACTGCCTGGCAAACTGGCCGACTGCCAGGACGGAGACCCTGAGAACTGTGAGATTTACTTTGTCGAGGGCGACTCGGCAGGCGGAAGTGCCAAACAAGGCCGCAACCGCAGGTTCCAGGCCATTCTGCCCCTCCGCGGAAAAATCCTCAACGTCGAGAAAGCCATGCGTCACCGCGCCTTCGAAAGCGAAGAAATCCGCAACATCTACACCGCACTCGGTGTCACGGTCGGAACACCTGAAGACAGTCAGGCCCTCAACCTCAGCAAGTTGCGCTACCACAAAGTCATCATCATGACCGATGCCGATGTCGACGGCGCGCATATCGACACTCTCATGCTCACCTTCTTCTTCCGCTATATGCCCGAACTCATCGAGAACGGCTACGTCTATCTCGCCACTCCGCCGCTCTACCTCGTCAAGAAAGGCAACCGCAACATCTACTGCTGGACAGAGGAAGACCGCATCAAGGCACTCGAGGAAGTGGGCGACAAGGGCATCCACGTCCAGCGCTACAAAGGTCTCGGTGAGATGAACCCCGACCAG
>CADCPQ010000038.1 GCA_902803395.1 uncultured Bacteroidota bacterium | reverse complement strand
TACTTGTTGGTCATGACGGAGCCCATGGCTTCCATCACCTGGTCGCTGACGAAGTTTTCAGAGGCAATCAGTTCGATGCCTTTGGTCTGACGCTCACGCTCTTTCTGAATGAGGTCAAAAATCTGTGTATCTCTTTGCATATCAGATATGTATAAAATTTTTAACAAATATTTGTATTTTGCAAATATACAATTTTTTTTCAAATTTCCGCGATTTCGGAAAACAAATTTCTGTAATTTCGAAAAAATGTGTAATTTTGCACCTCGAATTATTATAGAAACAACATATAAAATGAAAAGAATAATTACCATCATCCTGCTTACCTTGGCGGCAAGCATCACCCTTGAGGCTCAGACTCCTGCATGGGAGAGTGCGGTGCGTCTTTACGGCTACAAAAACGACAACGGCACATGGCGAATCTCGCCGCAATACCAGCGCGCCGGCGAATTCCAAGGCAGTGGCGCCCGTCGTTGGGCTGCAGTGAAAATCGACGGCAAATGGGGCTGCATCGATGTCGACGGCAACATGATTGTACGCAATCTGTTCGACGAACGCAGCGTTGCCGAGGATGCCGGCAAAGAATGGCAGCTCGTGGCCGAGCCCGGCCGCTGGGTGTACCCCTCGCGCAACCAAAGCGACGGTAAATGGGGCTTCGTCGACTACTACGGCCGCTGGAAATACCAGCCCGTGTACGAGGCCGCCAACCCCTTCTACGGCACCGACCCCAAAGCCTTCGCCACCGTGCGCAAGGACGGCCGCTGGGGCTGCATCGACGGCAAGGGCGTGATGGTCATCAACCCGATTTTCATGTCGGCCGAGCAGGCCGCCGAGGCCGGCAAACAGTGGATCCACGGCCGCAACTACTACACGTGGCGCACCCCCGTCACCAACCCCAAAACAGGTCTCTGGGGCTTTGTCGACTACCTCGGCCGCTGGGTCGTGCCGCCCATCTATCAGGACCATGACTACTTCGGCGAGGACAACAACTACACCTACACCCAGGTCAAGCAGGACGGCCGTTGGGGCAACATCGACCGCGACGGCAACATCGTCTCTTCACCCATTTTTTTCACCAAGGAGGACGCAGCCTACGCCCTCGCCCAGTACGAGCACGGTCGCAGCCTCGAAGGCTGGCGCCTGCCTGTCACCAACCCCGTCAACAACAAGTGGGGCTGGGTCGACTGGAGCGGCGAGTGGCGCATTAAACCCATCTACGAGGACGCCACCCGTTTTGCCAACGACACAGGCCTTTTCGCCACCGCCAAATTGGACGGCTACTGGCTCGTCATCAGCGACACCGGCGACCACCTCTCGCGCAACGTCTTCACCCTCAGCAGCGAAGCCTGGCTGGCTGGCAACGAGTGGGACACCCACCAGGAACTCGGCCACTGGCTTTATCCTGTGCAGGACCCCGGCACCCAGGCTTGGGGCTACGTAAACTATAAGGGCATATACGTCATCAAGCCCATCTTCGAGGACGCCAAACTGTTCACCTTCGTGTGGAACGACCGCGTGGCTCCTGCCAAGATGGACGGCAAATGGGGCTGCATCGACCACACCGGACAGTTCGTCGTCACCAACATCTACAACACCTCGGCGGAGGCCCAGATTGCCGGCCGCCGCTGGGCCGAAGGCCATAAGTTCTGATTAAGTGCACATGGGTATGAGCCGCACACTAATCCATAACGCTACTATCGTCAACGAGGGACGGGTCTTCACAGGGTCGGTGCTCATTGAGGACGACAGGATTGCCGAGGTTTCGGAGAATTCCGATTACTCGGATTCTGATATTACCATCGACGCCACCGGCATGCTGCTTCTGCCCGGAGTTATCGACACCCACGTGCATTTCCGCGACGGCGGCAACAGCGAAAACCCAGCCGGCAATTTCTACACCGAGAGCCGTGCGGCCCGCAAAGGCGGCGTGACGTCGGTGATTGATATGCCCAACACCAAGCCGCTGACCACCACCATTGAGGCTCTGGAGGCCAAGGAGGCCCTCGCGGCCCGCGATTCAGCCGTAAACTACGGATTCATGCTCGGCGCCACAAACGACAACATCGACGACCTGCTGGCCGTCGAGCCCACACGCTACGCCGCCATCAAGCTCTTCCTCGGCTCGTCGACCGGCAATATGCTCGTCAACGACCCCGAGCAGCTGGACCACCTGTTCGAAAAAGCCCAAAAACTCATCGTGGCGCACTGCGAGGACGAGAACGTCATCCAGGCCAACCTACGCAACTTCAAGCTCGAATTTCAGGGCACCGACAAGGAAACCGCCGAGCTGCACCCCAAGGTGCGCAACACCGAGGCCTGTTTCCTCTCAACCTACCACGCCGTCGAGCGCGCCCGCCGCTACGGAACACGCCTCCACATAGCCCACCTCAGCACCGCCACCGAGCTGAGCCTGCTCAGCAACTTCGACATCGACAAGAAAAACATCACCGCTGAGGTGACGCCCAACCACCTGTGGTTCGACGACCGCGACTACGCCGAACTTGGCAACCTCATCAAGTGCAACCCCGCCATCAAGAGCAACGACGACCGTCTGGCCCTCTGGGCGGCGCTGGACGACGGCCTCATCGACACCATCGCCACCGACCATGCACCCCACCCCATCGAAGCCAAGCGCAAACCATATTTCGACGCCCCGAGCGGCATCCCGAGCATACAGCACTCGCTGCAGATGATGCTGGAGGCCGTGTTTGGAGTGGAAAGTGGGAAGTGGAAAGCGGAAAGTTCTGAAGAACTGACCGAGAAACTTTCATCTTTCAACTTTCAACTTTCAACTTTCATCACGAAGATGTGCCACAACCCGGCCACGCTGTTCGGCATCCGCGACCGCGGATTCATACGCCCCGGCTACAAGGCCGACCTCGTGTTGGTGCGCACGGGTGTCGAGGAAACCGTCACACGCGAATCATTATTATATAAGTGTGGCTGGAGCCCCCTCGAGGGACAGACTTTCCACACCCGCATCGAGCACGTGTTCATAAACGGCAGCGAGAATGGCACCGCCGAGCCGCTTGAGTTTAGTAAATAGCGTCGATAAGTCGCTGATTCCCACGAATTAACACACACCTACATCGGGCATTCATCGACCCCGGACGGACAAAGCCGAGGCAAGGCCGATGTAAGGCCGACCCAAACCCGACCCGAACCTATCCAATTAATTGATTCTCAATAGGTTATTAAAATTCTTATAAATCACTGATTTTCAACGGTTTGGATTTTTGACATATAAAAAGTGCGGCCGCGCTTTGCGCGGCCGCACCAAAACTTCATTTTTTTAAGAATTAGAGGGCGTAGCCAACACCGAAGAAGATGTTGCTGGCCTTGAGGGTGGTGTTGTCGGCAGTGGTGAGGTTCAGCAGACCCATGTTGTAGCCGCCGAAGAAGCGGAGCTGGTTGTAGCTCAGGACAACGCCAAGAGTGGCACTGATATCGAGCTGTTTGAGGTTGCTGTTGTCGCCGTACCAGTTAGACACACTCTCATCCTTTGTCGTGTTGCCAAGGGCAGTGACGGTAGTAATGGTCTTGGTCTTGCCGCTGAGGGCATAGCTGATGGTGGGACCAGCAAAGACCGACAATTTGGCGGCGCTGCCAAGGCCGAAACCATAGTTGAACAGCACGGGCACATCGAGCAGAAGCTGGCTTTTGTGGTTCTCGACGCTGGCACCGGCAACGACCACGTTGAGAGCGGTGGTATCTGAGCCAGTGTTGAAGCGGCCCTGCAAGCCCACGCTAACGTTGAGGTCGCCTGAGATGTTGACGTTGTAGTTGACACCAGCGAAGAAGCCAGTCATGCTTGAGGTGGTAGTGTTGGTGTTGTTACCATTGGTGTAGGTGCTCGTCCAGGTCTGGGGAGCATAACCCACATTGACACCCAACTGTGCGTTGGCTTTGCCAGCCACGAGCAGTGCTGCTGCAACTGCTACAAAAGCGAAAACTTTTTTCATTTTTTGTTTGATTTTAGTTAATAATTATTAAAATTACAATAGTTTAACGTCGATTTTTTTTTAATATTGTGTCTGGATGAGAAAAAAATCAAAAAAAAATCACTTGCCTATTCATTTCGAGGCAAGCACGTCGACGAACACCTGCGGCAGGTAGACGTTCTCCAACTTTGCTGCCTCGGCGAAAAGGGGTGCCACCACGGCAGGCGTGTAACCGGCTATGCCGCAGCCCACGGCGGTGACGAGGAAAGTGAGTTCGGGGTGTTGGCGGGCGCAGGCTATGAAACGCTCCACGGCCTTCTTCAGCGAGGCCTCGCCTTCCATGGTCGGCAGTGCGTAGGTGCGGCCCGTCAGGCCCTCGCCCACGCCCCATTGGGCGCCGAACTGTTTGTAGGCAAACCACGCCGCGCCGCCGCCGTGGGCACCTTGGATGTTGCTTCCGAATACGAAAATCTCGTTCTCGCCGAGGTCGGCGATGCGGTCCGACGCCACGCGCCACCCGCCGATAATTTTAGCATTTTCCATACCGTTCAGACTTTATTTTCCGCCTGCAAAATTACGAAAAATTTCCGGAACGGCAAAAAAAATCGCAATAAAAAAAACGGCGGGGCGACCTTTGTGGCACCCTGCCGTTTTTGCTATCACATATAAATCTTTATTTTTCGAGGCGGATGCGGGCGTCGACGGCGGTGACGTAGCGCGGGTTGCCGAGGAGCGGGTTGAGGTCCATCTCGGCAATCTCGGGAGCGGCCTGCACGAGG
>CADCPQ010000037.1 GCA_902803395.1 uncultured Bacteroidota bacterium | reverse complement strand
TAATTGTACTGGATTGACATCGGTGACAATCCCAAACTCCGTCACCAGCATTAGTCCCTATGCCTTTTATCAATGTACAGGCTTGACATCGGTGACAATTGGAAGCTCCGTCACCAGCATAGGGGAATCTGGCTTTTCTGGTTGTAATGGAATGTCATCAATGAAGTTCTTGGGGCAAATGCCGCCACAACTCGGCGCTGAAGCATTGGAAGGGATACCAACAGATATTCCCGTGTATATTCCATGTGGAAGGATAGCATACTATGCAGCCCAAATTCCACAATTCTCTAACTATGTAGAAACAATGCTTAACTTCTCTGCCATGTCGGACGATGAAAGCATGGGTACGGTGCAGATTTTGACTGAACCATCCTGTACCAACCCTAATGCCGTGCTGTACGCTGTACCAGTCGACGGCTACCGTTTCGACCATTGGAGTACTGGCAGCACCGACAACCCATACACTTTTACCGTTACCAGCGACACCACCATTATAGCCTATTTCGTCTCAAATGGTGGCACACAGGGTATCGGCGATGTTGAAGGAAGCGACATCAAAATAAGTGTGCTTGACGGCCATATCTGTGTTGAGGGCGTCGCAGATGAATATGTGCGAGTGTACGACATCGCAGGGCGTATGGTACCTAACCGTTCATTGCCCTTGGGCGTGTATATGGTCAAGGTAGGAGCATTGCCTGCACGTAAAGTTGTGGTAGTGCGTTGATGACATCTCAACTCCCCGCCTGCGACGGTAATCTGTAAATCTAAATTTATGGATTGCCGCCGCAGGCGGGGATATTATAATATGTATGTAATTTACGATAATTAACGTTTAGCACGAACCGTACTGTTTTCGACGCTATCGGGGACAACTCGGTTTGACATCCTGTGCCAAATCTACAACCCGACTTCTGACCTCAACCCGTTGAGGGCGACTGGTGATACGACAAATAACGCCGTGCGTCTGACGCTGCAAAGTTACGACTTTTTGTCATATCGACAAAACTTATTTTGTTAATTTTTCGGAATTTTTCAGGCGGTTTTTGCCTTTAAGCTCACGTACAACGGCGTAGGGAGCCTCGTCGGTGAGCGTGATTTCAAATTGGCGCTTGCCATCCTTCGACTGTGTGTAACGGCGGTTGCCGTCGGCGTAGGGGTAGAGCGGCCGCGTGGCATAGATAGCGTAGCCGTTCTTGGCAAGCCACTGGCCAACCTCTTTCATTCGTGCAAGAGTCTCGGGAGGCAGGTTGCCGTCGGCATCTGGACCAACGTTGAGCAGGTAGTTGCCGCCTTTTGCCACGATATCAATCAAATTGTGTATCAATTGCTTGACCGATTTGTAGTTGTCGTTTTCAACGTAGCTCCAACTGTCGCCCATACTCATGCAGGTCTCCCAAGGGTAGCTGAGCAGCGAGTCGGGCACGGTCTGTTCCGGAGTGCGGTAGTTCTCATAACGGCCACCGACTGAGCGGTCGACGATGATGAGGTCAGGATTGTCGCGGCGGGCCATGGCGGCGATGCGCGGCATATCGATGTCTTGAATCCTACGGTAGCAGCCGAGCCAGGGTTCGGTCTCGTCGTTCACACTCCATTCTGGGCGGACCCAACCGCCATCGAGCCAGAGGATGTCAATGTCGCCATAGTTGTGCGTCAATTCATATATCTGATTGTAAGTGAAGTCCTTGAAGCGTTGCCAGCGTTCAGGATGAGCGTCAATGTCGTAGTTGACATTGCGGTCTGGGGTAGCCCATTCGTGCGCCCAATAGTCGTCGTTGTGCCAGTCGGGTTTCGAGAAATAGAGACCCGTCCAAAAACCCTCGGCGCGGAAAGCGTCGACGACCTCGCGAGTGATGTCGCGCTGTGCCGGACAGTCGGGTCCGGTGACGGAATAGTCCGTGTAGCGGCTGTCGAACATACAGAATCCGTCATGGTGCTTGGTGGTGAAGACAACGTACTTCATGCCTGCTTCTTTGGCGGCTGCCGCCCACTGTTCGGGATGGAAATTGCGGGGATTGAAAGTCTTATTAAGAGCCTGATACGCAGCCTTGTACTCCGTGTAATCGGCTCCGTTGCGATTAATCCACGGCTCGTTGCAGATGCTCCAGCTCTCCACCACCTGCCACTGCGCATATATGCCCCAGTGCATCATGAAGCCGAACTTCAGGTCCTGCCACTCAGCCACGCGGTTGAGGATGACGGGGTCGGTTTCAGGCAGGCTGTCGTGCTGCGCAACGGAAATCGAAAAATGAAAAATGAAAAATGAGAGTGTTGCTAATGTCAATAAATTTTTTTCATATTTTAATATGTAAATGGAAAAATTCTCGTATCTTTGTCGTCGCTACTGAAGCCTATTTCGAGCACCATCCGCGAGCCCTTATGCGGTGATTCCATGCGACTTGTGGCTGGATTGTAACGCCGCAGCCAGAAGGGGTCGATTTTATAGTGAACCTCGCGCAGCTGCTTTACGTGCTCAAACACAAGCGGTTGCACACCCACAAGGCTGCGGCGCGGACCCTCGGGGTCGCCGAGGTTGGTTAGGTAGAACTGCAAAACAGTGCGATGTTCCGCGAGTCCGGGGACACGGGTGCTGTCGAGAATCACATTGGCGTCGACCCATAGGTTCTCGCCGTCGTACAGCAAGCCGGCCTCGCCAATCTTGTAAGATGAATAACTCAAGCCGTAACCGAACGCGAACAGCGGCTGCGAATCCATGTAGCGATATGTGCGCCCGTTCATGTCATAACTCTCGAAATCAGGCAATTGGGCGGTATTGCGATAGAAAGTGACGGGCAAGCGCCCGAAGTCGTCGCGCTCGCCGAAAAGCAATTGCTTCACCGCGGTGCCCATCTCCTCGCCGCCGTACCAGGCCACAAGCACTGCATCGCAGTAGTCGATGACGTTTTCCAGAGCGATGGCACTGCCGGTGCAGAGCACCAAAACCACACGATAGCCCTGGGCCTTGAAGGCTTTGATTTCGTCCACCTGCTCCTGTGGCAGCTCGATGCGGGTGCGGTCGCCTTTGTAAAAACCCTCCTTCTCCACAGGCAGTTCCTCGCCCTCCAGCTGGGGGTTGAGCCCACCGGCGTAGACCAGTGTCTTGCCGTCGCCGGCGCTGAGTATTGCGTAGTGGCCTAAGGCCTCAAAGAGGGTTACTGTATGCTCGGGAGTGCCGTTGTAGTTGCCCAAAGGCATCAGGCTGTCGTAGGCGTTTGGGCCTTCGAGGCGCAGGAACTCGCCCTCCTTGAGCGGCAGCACTCCGTTGTTTTTCAGCAGAACCATACTGCTGGCAGCGATGTCCATCGGGTCGGTGTGGACAACCCCTACCCTCTGGACATTATGGCTTGTCACCGCCAAGCGTGTCCGCAGCAGGCGCCTCACGTGCTCATCGACCTTGCTTTCAGTCACATAGCCGTAGCGGACCGCGTCGCGCAAAGCCGGCAAGCCGCTGCCGCACTCAAGGTCGACCTCGCGACCGAAGGCGTCGCCGTAGGCCAGTGCCGCCGAAGGATGAGTCTTGTGACGCGGTATGACGGTGTCGCGCTCGTAGGCGTCGTTCAGCGCCCAGCAGTCGGTGACCACGATGCCGTCGAAATTCCATTCGCGACGCAATATTTCGGTCAAAAGTTCGTTATTAGTACAACAGGGCTCGCCATTGAGGCGGTTATAGCCGCACATGACCTGAGCCACGCCAGAGTTCTTTACAATATATTCAAAAGCAGGAAGATAGGTGGTCCGCAGGTCGCGGTCGGACACACGGCTGTCGAACTCGTGGCGCACCCCTTCGGGACCGCTGTGTACAGCCAAATGCTTGAGGCAGGCAGCGGTGCCGCCACCCTGCAGGCCTTCGACGCAAGCCAGCCCCATCACGGCCGTCAGATACGGGTCCTCGCCGTAGGTCTCCATGCCCCTGCCCCACCGCGGGTCGCGGAAAATATTGATGTTGGGAGTGAAAAAAGTCAGGCCGGCATAGTCGCCATAGTTGCCGGTATCCTGCGCCGACTGGTATTTCATGTGGGCTTCCGTCGCAATATCGCTGAAGACGTAGCGAACCAGCCCGGGGTTGAAGGTGGCCGCCAAAGCAATAGGCATGGGATACACCGTGGCCTTGCCGGCACGGCCCACACCGTGCAGCGCCTCGTTCCACCAGCTGTAGGCCGGCAGACCGATGCGCTCGATAGCGGGGTTCTGGTGAACCATGAGCGACAACTTCTCGTCGAGGGTCAAATTCTGCACAATCCACTCCACCCGGGCATCGAGTGCGAGCGTCGTGTCTTGCCACACAAACCGCTGGCCCTCAGCCCACAACGGCAGCAAAACCAGTGCCAGCCAGATGCATCTTGCCTTCATTTTCATACTGCAAAGATAAAAATTTTTCAACACATACAATAAAAAAAATGCCGCCGCGTTATGATAAAAAAGTCCGCCACGCGGGCAGACTTTTTCGGAATAACTTAAAAAGATGTATTTGATTCGAAATGAGTTCAACGGCGTTTCTGGGCAAGTTTGGCCTCGACAGTCATCGTGGCGTGGGGAACCACCATCAGGCGTTCCTTGGGTATGAGTTTGCCCGTGGCCTGGCAGATGCCGTAAGTTCCGTTTTCGATACGAATGAGAGCCGCGCGAAGGTCGCGGATAAACTTCTGCTGACGGGCGGCGAGGCGCGAATTCTCCTCTTTCGAGAGGACATTGCTGCCTTCCTCGAGGGTCTTGAAGGTGGGCGCCGTGTCGTTCACGTCGTTCTGGCTTCCGGCCACAGCCTCGTTGAGCATCTCAAGGTTGCGCTCAGCCTCAGCGATTTTTTTCAGTATCAATTCCTTGAATTCCTGCAACTCTTCGGGCGAGTAGCGGTTCTTTTCCACGTGGTTTTCAGCTGTACTTCCCATAACTCATTAATTTTGTTGCAAAAATACGAAAAAAAACGCATTTCAGCAAAAAACATTTCAACATCAGTTGTTACTATCGCCCAAATACAAGTCAATCAGCCCGTTAGGTGCCTCAATATAAATCGTTTTTTTGTCGCGGTCGACGGTTTTGATAACCTCGTCGACAACAGGTATGAGCACCTCGCGACCGTTTTTCATCACCTGGAACAGCGGCTGGACATATTCAAGCACCTCTTTTATCTCGCCGATGTCGCCCTTCTCGGCGTCGACCACGCGGAATCCGATGACCTCATGGAAATAGAACTTGTTGCCTTCGAGCTTCGGCAGCATGTCGAGCGGCAGGTAGAGGTCGTGGCCCACCAGCGCGGCGGCCTGCTCGGGGGTGATGTCCTCGAAAGTGGCAACAGCCTTGTTGCCGTTGAAATTGTCGAGGGTGAAAAAGTAGGGCACCAGGCCGGCCTTGGTGTCGACAAAGGCCGAGTCGAGCCCGGCGTACTCCTCCGGCGCGTCGACGTCGAGGAACACCACAGCCTGCCCCTTGTAGCCCCAGGGCTTGGTTATGCGGCCCAGCCGGTAACATTCGTCTTTAGTCATCTTGCAGCTTAACGTTTTTAAAATCAGACGCCCCGACTCACGTCAGGGCGTCCAAACCAAAAATAAATCATGAAACAAAATTCTCAATTTCAATCAATGTTACTCGGCGGCGGGAGCTTCCTCCTCGGCGGGAGCCTCGGCAGCCTCGGCTTCGGCCTTGGCGGCGGCTTCGGCCTCGATGGCGGCCTGGCGCTTGGCGGCTACGGCAGCAGCCTTGGCCTCGTTGGCCTTCTTCTCGGCCTCAAGGCGAGCCTTGCGAGTGTTGCGGGCTTCGTTCTCAAGATCGCTCTTCTTGCTGTTGATCTTGGCCTCTTTGGCCTGAAGCCACTCGTTGAAACGCACGTCGGCAGTCTCCTGGCTGATGGCACCCTTCTCGACGCCAATCTGGAGGTGGCGACGGAGCAGAACGCCCTTGTAGCTGAGGATGCAGCGCACGGTATCACTGGGTTGGGCACCATTCTTGACCCATTCGACGGCGCGGTCGAAATTGAGGTCGATGGTGGCGGGGTTGGTCAGCGGATTGTAGGTGCCAAGCTTCTCGATAAATTTACCATCGCGAGGTGCACGACCATCCGCAACAACGATATGGTAGAAAGGCTGGTTCTTTTTACCATGGCGCTGAAGTCTAATTCTTGCTGGCATAATTGTTTGATTTTAAATTGTTTGTTGATAAATGTTGTTTTGTTTACAGATTGCAAAGATACAACTTTTTCCGAAACTGGCGAAATTTTTTTGATGAAATGTGTTTTTGTGGTGGTTCCGACCCGTAAGGCGGCAGTTTGGACTTAGGTGTTATGGGTTGGTTTTGCATGGGGTGTTGTAGCCGTTTAGTAGCCGTTTAGTAGCCGTTTAGGACGGGTTTAGGTGGGGTTGATATTGTGAGGCGATGGAGCTGCGGGTCTTTTTTGTGGAGGTTGGATGGCGGGTCGGGAT
>CADCPQ010000036.1 GCA_902803395.1 uncultured Bacteroidota bacterium | reverse complement strand
GTCAAGCCTGTACATTGATAAAAGGCATAGGGACTAATGCTGGTGACGGAGTTTGGGATTGTCACCGATGTCAATCCAGTACAATTATTAAAAGCAGACTCGCCGATGCTGGTGACGGAGTTTGGAATAGTCACTGATGTCAATCCTGTACAGCCACGAAAGACTCCTTCACAAATAATAGCAACGGAATCTGGAATTGTCACCGATGTCAATCTATAACATTCTCTAAAGGCTCCCGATCCTATGCTGGTGACGGAGTTTGGAATTGTCACCGATGTCAAACCTGTACACCGATAAAAGGCACCACCACCTATGCTGATGACGGAGTTTGGAATTGCCACCGATGTCAATCCAGTACAACCAGCAAAGGCACCATTGCTTATGCTGGTGAGGGAGTTTGGAATTGTCACCGATGTCAATCCAGTACAACTAAGAAAAGCATACTCTCCTATGCTGGTGACAGAGTTTGGAATTGTCACCGATGTCAATCCAGAGCAATCATAAAAAGCATACTCTCCTATGCTGGTGACAGAGTTTCCAATTACCACCGACGTCAAGCCTGTACATTGATAAAAGGCATAGGGACTAATGCTGGTGACGGAGTTTGGAATTGTCACCGATGTCAAACCAGTACAATAACTAAAGGCAGAGTTGCCTATACTGGTGACTGAGTTTGGAATTGTCACCGATGTCAAACCAGTACAATAACTAAAGGCAGAGTTGCCTATTCTGACAACACTATCTGGAATGGTGATGGACGTTAGCCCCGTCATTCTAAAACATAAACTGTCAGGAATATACTTGACGTTATTGCCGAAAGTGAAACTGGTGATGTTTGTATCTTTACCAAATGCCCCTCCTACATAACCACCAATGTAACTATTGTATTTTGGTGCTCTTACCGAGATACAACTATCAGCGTTGAACGCCACGGAAGATAGGGATGTACATATATAAAAGGCATAATCTTCTATGCTGGTGACGGATTTTCCAATTGTCACCGATGTCAAACCTGTACAACCATAGAAGGCATACTCTCCTATGCTGGTGACTGAGTCTGGAATTGTCACCGATGTCAATCCAGTGCAATTATAGAAGGCCTTCTCATCGATGTAGGTGACGGAGTTTGGAATTGTCACCGATGTCAAACCGCTGCAACCTCTAAAGGCGTCACTGCTAATTGAACGAACGACATAGACCGTTCCGTTATGCGTTATACTATTGGGAATTATTAAGTCTCCTGTGGGTCGAGAATAGCCGTCGTAAGGGGCAGCAGAACTGCGACTAGGTGCTGTAACTTGGGCATACCCACTATATAGACGGTAAAACAACTGATGACCAGAAGGTGATATTTTTGCACAGTCATAATTGTAAAGAGCGAAAGCCGCCGGAATAGATAACATTGCGACAATCAAAAGAAATACTTGCTTTTTCATATCAATAAGGTGTTTAGTTATTTTTGAATTGAATTATTGGAATCGGTGTATGGATGGTCTTTGCTGTATACGTTTTTATCCTGTTCTCTTACCCTTTCTTCGTCGTTCAAGATTTCCCGTTGCTTGCGTCTTTTGATTTCTTCCAAATTATGGCTGATTTCTATCAGCTCGGATAGACCTGCCTTGGAAATGTGAATGATTTTGTTTGTGTGGAGAGTTGTAAACACATCATTGTTGCCGTTCCTCTCAAGGACATTTTTTCTCATCTTCTCCAGAATCTCCGCTTTCTTTTTTGGGTCTTGTTCTGTCTCATACTGACCAAAAAGTTCATCAAATTCTTTTGCCGTTGCCATAATTTTTCTTTTTTGTTCTCGGCTCAGAGAAAATTAAACCAAACGAAGAAAGTGGAGCCATCCATTTCGCCATATCTCTGACCGTAGGGCTTGGACTCCCGTAGTTGTAAAAAGTAGATAAGGTTTCTTGAATGAACCCCACTTGTTGTATGTCGTATAACACGAATACAATACAAGTGAGCATTCATTTGCCTTATTCCGACTTTTTACATTTCTGTGAAAGTGTCCAAGTTTCACGGTCAGACGGAATAGAGAAAATGCGCTTTCTCTGGCAAACGGATTTCTCCCCGTTTGCGACTGCAAAGATACACAAATTTTTTTATATGTACAAAAAAAATATTTCTGGCGAGGATTTCCAGAAATGAAATTCGCGTTAATTGACGTTTAATTTACGGTAATTAACGTTGTATATTAAATTTATTTTGTCTGATTGCCGCAGTTCTCGCGCCAGTGGGTATAGGTGATGCGGCTGAGGGGGGTGTGAGCTGTGAGGCGACGGAAATCGGACTCACTGGCATCTGGTAACGCTTCGAGTTCGGACATACGTTGGTCGGTGACGGTGCGGACGGCTGGCGAGGATGCGCACCAGGGGCAGGCTAACTGGCATGAGTCACAGCCAAATACGTAGTTTGGCCGATGTAAGGCCGACCTTAATACGACCCCATCCCGTTCAATGGTCTGATATGCAGTGCATTGTGTTGCGGCCAATCCGAGGCTTTCGGAGCGGTCAAGGGCGTGGTTGGGACAGGCGTCTACGCAGCGGTGGCAGTCGCCGCACTGGTTTTCAATCGGGGTGTCGTAAGTGTCGAATTCCGAAGTTGTTACGAGTTCGCCGAGGTTGACGTAGGACCCAAATTGCGGCGTGACGAGCAGTGTGTTGCGGCCAATCCAGCCGAGTCCGGCGCGCGCAGCCCAGAGTTTGTCGCTTATTGGAACGGTGTCGACGCAGGCTTTGGCCTCGAAGCTGGGCCAGCGTTCGCGCAGCATGGCTATGAGGTGGTGAAGCCGTTCCTTGAGTACCTCGTGGTAGTCGCGGCCATAGGCGTACTGTGCTATCTTGTGGCGGCCGCACATTGTGCGGTCGGGTTTGTATGCCACGGCGACGCTGATTACCGAGCGGGCGTCGGGAACCAGCAACCGTGGGTCGGCACGCATGGCCGCGTTGCGTTCCATGTAGCCCATAGTGCCGTTCATTTTTTCGTCGAGCCAGCGTTCGAGACGCGGACCAAAACCGTCGAGTTCAGTTGCCGGCGCTACTCCGCAGAGGTCGAAACCTGCCTCTGCAGCAAGGCGTTTGAGCTCGCGGCTGCTCAGTGTCATTGCTCGGCTTGCTGGTATTTGGCCTTGCGGCTGCCGTCGTAGAGTTCGAATTTGAGGAACCGGCAGTCGAGGGCGCCGTTGAGCAGAGGTATTTTCTTGGTGGGATGAAGTCCGATGTGCTTGAGGGCCTCGAAGTCGCTACTGATGAGCCACACCTCGCAGTTGGCGCCGTATAGGCGTTTGAAGGTGTCGCCCAGTTTTTCGTACATTCCGTTGAGGTCTTCTATTTTGATACGCTCGCCGTAGGGTGGATTGGTGACGATAAGTGTGCGTCCCTCAGGAGGTTCCTGGTTCTCGAACGAGCCTATGTGGAGCATGACGTCCTTGTGGAGCTTGGTGAACTGGAGATTTTTTTCGGCCTGCTCGATGACTTGCGGGTCGATGTCGTTGCCCCAAATCTCGTAATCGAAGTCGGTGTTGCCGATTTTGCGGTCTTCCTGTTCCTTGACGCTTTTCCACTCGCCGAGGTTGAATTCTTTCCAGCGGCGGAAGGCGAAGTTGTTGCCGCGGTAGTACTGCGCCGGGATGTTGTTGGCGACCATAGCGGCCTCGATGAGGAGGGTGCCGGAGCCGCACATGGGGTCGTAGAAATTGCAGTCGGCTTTCCATCCGGCCAGTTTGAGCATACCTGCGGCGAGCACCTCGTTGATGGGGGCCACGCCGACGCCGACGCGGTAGCCGCGTTTGTTGAGGGTGTCGCCCGACGAATTCATGAGCAGGGTGACGTGGTTGTCAGCAATATGTAGGTTGAACTTATAGTCTGCGTTCTCGGTATCGATGGTGGGACGTTTGCCGAAGTTGCGGCGGAAACGGTCGACGATGGCATCCTTGGTTTTGAGGGCGGCGTAGTAGGAGTGGGTGAAAATCTCGCCACTGGTGGTGGAGTCTATCATAAAGGTACAGTCGACATCGAGTAGTTTTTCCCAGCGAATGCGGTAGATGTTGTCGTACAGTTCCTGCTCGTTGTTGGCCTCGAACTCTGCGAAGGGTTTGAGAATGGAGAGAGCTGTGCGGCAGGTGTAGTTGGCACGGTAGAGCAGGCGCATATCGCCCTCGAAGGCCACGGCGCGGTTGAGGAGCTCGATGTTGGAAGCACCCATCTCGCGCAACTCGTCGGCGAGGATTTCCTCAAAACCCATCATGGTTTTGGCAATCATTTTGAATTTCGATGCAGAGCCGCCCTCCACGGGAACCACTCTACCGTTTTGTTTCTGAACTATCATTTTTTATAAAAATCTTTAGTTTTCTAACTTTTTTGTTTCGCAGTGTGCCGTTCAAAATGCTGGTGTTCAGTTCATAACCGACCAACAGTACCAGGCAGTTGAGCAACACCCAGAGCATTATGACCAGCAGTGTGCCGATTGAGCCGTAAAGCAGATTATAGCGGTTGAAATTGTTGAAGTATATTTGTAACGCTCCGTTTAGCCCCAAGAACATAATGGTTGCCAGCACAGCTCCCGACGAGAAGAATCCCACACGCTGTTTTTTGACTGGCGTCACATAATAAATTACCGACAGAACCAGCAGCAACATAAATACCATCAGTGCCCATCGGATGATGTTGAGCAGCAGCAGACTGAATTTGGTGTGCGGTACCACACCGGCCTGCAACAGCCACAATACCATGTATTTGTAGCCCATCAACAAGGTGAGCTCAAGCACCAAAATCACGAACAGCAGGAATACCAGCCCGATACTGAGCAGGTAGCGGGTTATCCAAGGCCGTTTTTCGATGGTTTGATTGGCGAAGTTGAACGACGTCATAATGCCGTTCATACCGTTGGCCGCGAGGATTATCGATGTTATGAAACCTATCGACAGCAGGCTGCTGTGGCGGTGCCCCATAACATCGTTGACAGTATTGGCGATGGGACTGAAAACCTTTTCAGGGATTATGTCTTTGAATTGAGCCAGCAGTTCGTTTTGAATGCCGTCGACGGGGAAATAGGCAATCAGTGTGAAGAGGAAAATCAGCATCGGCGGCAGAGCCGTCAGGAACGAAAAGGCCACACCTTTGGCACGTTGCCATATCTGGCCGTTGAAAATGCTGGCGAAGAAATAACTCAGAACATCATACAGAGGAACACCCTTGTTGCCGGGCAGCGACACGTTGCGCAGCCAGTGCAGCGTAGAGCGCACCCACCGGCGGTAGAGCAGGCGGCGCGGCAGCTCGCGGGTTTGAGCGACTCGGGTGCGTATGTTCTGTTTGATGGTCATACGATCAGCGACAAATCGAGGCTTTTGATATGGTGAGTCAGGGCTCCGACCGAGATAAAGTCGACACCGGTTTCGGCGTATTGGCGCAGGGTCTGGTCGGTGATTCCGCCGCTGGCCTCAGTCTCGTAGCGGTGGTCGATACGGCTGACGGCTTCGGCGAGGGTCGTTGTGTCGAAATTGTCGAGCATTATGCGGTCGACACCGCCGTGGTCGAGCACCTGCTGCAACTCGTCGAGGTTGCGCACCTCAATCTCAATCTTCAAGTTGCGACCTGTGCGGACGAGGTAGTCACGTGTGCGGTCGATGGCTTGCGATATGCCGCCGGCGAAATCGATGTGGTTGTCCTTGAGCATAATCATGTCGTAGAGGCCGATACGGTGGTTGGTACCGCCTCCGCAATGGACGGCGTATTTTTCCAGCAGACGCATATTCGGTGTGGTCTTGCGGGTATCGAGCAGGCGTGTGTTGGTGCCCTCGAGCATACGGACCATCGTTGCGGTCTGGGTGGCGATGCCGCTGAGACGTTGCATGAAGTTGAGGGCGGTGCGCTCGGCGGTGAGGATGGAGCCTGAGTGGCCGCTGACGGTCATCACCACGTCGCCTTTCGCTATGCGGTCGCCATCGTTTTTAAGAACATTCACCTTAAGGGTCTGGTCAACCGTTTCAAACACCCTTTTCCCGACCTCGGTGCCACAGAGAATGCCATCCTGTTTGGCAACCATTTTAGCGGTTCCGACAGCTTCGGCGGGTATGCAGGCAAGAGTCGAGTGGTCGCCGTCACCCACATCTTCGCGCAGCGCCATACGGATAATTTCGTCCAAATTGCTGATATTCATCATACTTCCAAAGAACTAAATAAAATGCAAAGATACGAAAAAAAATCAATAGTTGAAAAAAAATTACTTGCCGATGCAGAAACGGGAGAAAATTGTGCCGAGCACTTCGTCGGTTGAGACCTCGCCGGTTATTGTCCCGAGATGGTGGAGAGC
>CADCPQ010000035.1 GCA_902803395.1 uncultured Bacteroidota bacterium | reverse complement strand
GAAACTGGTTGGCTCGACAGGGGTCTCCCCGAGCTTGGTGATAACGATATTGTCGACCGCCGCACTCATGGTTGTGCCATCGGATGCGTCGTTGCGCCAATAAAAAACTAGATTATAAGAGCCTGGGGTATCAACTGCTATAGTACCGCTTTTGTTAACCCATCCGCCTGTGAGAAATATATTCGCTTCAGAATGTAGCTGTATAGCTGATTCCGGAAGCGACCATATACCAATATATGTAGTGGGTATAGATTCAGAAATAGGTATAAGAAGTGCTATTAAATAATCAGATCCCGACTCTCCTCCCACATTGCAGTCATAATTGTATATGTATGTACCCGGAGTTATATTAATTGTAGTGTATACATACAAACTCGAAGCCTTGCTCGTTTGGTACGAGCAGGTTGTGCCTCCGTTGTATGACACGAACATAGAATACTGGCCGTCAGCGGCGATGGTTGTTCCCGTCATCCAAGCGTTTGAGCCCTGCGAGTTGTTCTGGAACGACCACAGGGTGCGTTCGGCTGAGGTCTCAAAGGTACAATCGAAAACTGTTGTCTGCGCCTCAAGCGACACAGACAACAGTAAAGTGGCTATTATGACGGCTATGCGTTTCATAGGCCGTCGTTATTTCATATCAGTGATAATGAGCTCGATTTTGACGTCGCTGAAGTTCTCGCCTTTGTCGAGTGCAGCCGAGGCCATGCGCTTGATTTCGTTCTGCGACATACCAGTGGTGGTTATGCGTTCCTCGGCGATGCCGTTTTTGACAAAGAACTGCTTGACAGCTTTTGCGCGGTCGAGCGAGAGGAGCATATCGGCTTTGGGGTTGACACCATAAGACTGGACGTAACCTTTGACCATGAAGGTGACGTCAGGATGGTTGCGGAACATGGCCACATAGTTCATCAGCGTGGTGTCGCTCTGCGGCAGAAGTTCGGCTCCGGCAGCGTCGAAGTAAACGTCCTTGATCTGGAATATGGTTCCCTTCTCGGTGCGGTTCATGCGGTAAAGCATGAGAGTATCGCGCATGAAGAAGCTGGAGTTGAACTCACGATAGATGGAGAAGAATCCTTCACGTTTGGCGTAGAGGGTGTAGTTGAAACCAGGCACAAATTTGACGCGACCGCCGCGGAAGTGCTGGTCCTTGACGATGGGGCGTTCGCCGCCCACGCCGCCGCGCTCGAGTATGATGAGGTCGACATCGACATATTTTTTAGCCTTATAGTCATAGAAAAGCACGAGGGGTTCGAAGGCGTCGACATGGATATTGACCTCGATGGTGTGGCCGCGGCCGTTCGGCGAGCAGTTGTCGAGAACAATGAAATATTCCTCACCCATACGCACGGGGATGGATTTAATGAAAGCGCCGGTATTTTTCTTGGTGAGCATTTTCTCCTTGGCGTCGACACGCATTCCGATGGTGGGTTTGGGAGCAGCGGGGGCAACGTACACAGGAGTTTCTTCCTGCTGTTGACGGTTGCGACCTTGAGCCTGCTGGCCACCACCCTGCCCTGCCGGACGGTTGTTTTTGCTGCCGTCGGCTGCGGCGAGAGCTTCGGCAGCGAGAGCATTGCTGTCGATAGCGGCTATGTTGACTGCCACAGGCAGCTGTTTGTTCTGGATGACGTTATTGCTGAAGTATGCTCCAGTATTTTTGTAGACGAGGAAATCGTAGTCGTCCCACACATTGTCCTGATAGATAAGTATTTCAAGGTCGCCGTTGTAGGGAGCGGTGAACTTGTACCACACACTGTTGTGCTCATACTCGAACAGGTTGGGATGCTGTTTGTCGGCTTTCACCTCCTGAATGCGGCCAGCGCCGTCGGGGGCTGTTGTGGGGCCAAAGGTCGTTCCGACCTGCAGAGGAATGGCGAAAATGCAGTCGTTGCTGTTGTAGGGCAGTTCGACGGTTTTAATTTCTGGCTCGACCACGACAGGTGCAGGAGCTTTCTTCTTGCTAGAACTTTTTTTCTTTTTGCTCTGAGCCTGCACGTCGCAAACTCCAAAAATCATTGCTGCCGACAAGAGGGCTATAATAAAACGTTTCATCATCTTTTTATGTTAGAACATAATAATTTCAAAACGCAAAAATAACATTTTTTTTCAAATAAAGAAAAAAAATCTATCATCTATATTACAATATATTAACTATCAGGCATATATAAGAAAAAACGAAAAGTGAAAACGCCCGTAAGCCCTTTCACTTTTCGCTTATCTTTTATCGTTTTTCGATTTATTTCTTCAGCCACTGGTCGAACCAGTCGATGAAATTGCGATGCCAAAGGAGACTGTTCTGAGGCTTAAGCACCCAGTGGGTCTCGTCGGGGAAATAGAGGTAACGGCTGGGTATGTGGCGCATCTGGGCGGCGTTGTAGGCAGCCATACCCTCAGAGGCGACAATACGGAAGTCGAATTCGCTGTGAATGACACAGATGGGGGTGTTCCATTTGTCGACGAAGAGGTGCGGCGAGTTGCCGTAACTCTTCTTGATTTGGGGGTTGTTCCAGTCCCAATAGGGGCCGCCGAGATCCCAGTTATCGAACCACATCTCCTCGGTTTCGAGATACTGCTGCTCGAAGTTGAACATTCCGTTGTGTGCGAGGAAAGCCTTGAAACGACGGCCCTCATCGTAGCCCTTCACATCATGGTTGTGGCCAGCGAGCCAGTAGACGCTGTAGCCGCCGAAGGAGGCGCCGCAGGCACCGATGCGCTCATGGTCGATCATGGGCAGGTTGGCAGCCCAGTCGGCAGCGGCCATATAGTCCTGCATGCAGAGTCCGCCGTAGTCACCGCTGATTTCCTCGAGCCATTCCATACCGAAGCCGGGCACGCCTCGACGGTTGGGGGCAATGACGAAGTAGCCGGCACCGGACATCACCTCGAAATTCCAGCGGGTGCTCCAGAACTGGCTGACGGGGCTTTGGGGACCACCTTCGCAGAAGAGCAGCGCGGGATAGGTCTTAGTGGAATCGTAGTCATAGGGGTAGATGAGCCAGGTGAGCATGTCTTTGCCGTCGACAGTCTTCACATAGCACTCCTCCACCTTGCCCATGCGAACCTGCGAGAGAACGTCGTCGTTGAAGGTGCTTATCTTGGTGCCTTCGACGCGGTCGTCACTGGTGTTATAAGCATAGAGAGTGGCGGGGTACTGAATGGAGACCTGGGTGGCAACAATTTGGTCTCTATTGAGCTGGATACCATTCACATCGTGGTAGCCGTGCGAAAGCTGGCGTACAGACTTGGTCTCGCGATTGAATCCGAAGATTTCGCTCATACCACGATAGGAAACCACGGCAAAGAGTTCCTTGTCATCCTCTGCCCAGCAGATGCTACCGACGCTGTAGTCGAAATCGGCGGTAAGGTCGGTCTTGGCACCGCTTTCGAGGTCCATCACCATCAGGCGCAACTTATCGCTCTCGTAGCCGTCACGTTCCATGCTCTCCCAGGCAATCATTTTGCCATCGTGGCTGAACACGGGGTTTTGGTCGTAGCCCATGATGCCCTCGCTGATATTGCGGGTTTCTCCGGTCTCTATATTATAAATATATATGTCGCTGTTGGTCGAATGAGCGTAGTCGTAACCGGTCTTTTTGCGGCAGGTGTAGGCTATAAGTTTGCTGTCTGGGCTGTAGTTGTACTGCTCAGTACCACCCCACGGACGCATCGGGCACTCGAAAGTGCTGTCGATGATACCTACAACCTTATCCATCTGGGCTTTGCCGTTTTCAAGCGGCACATAGTAAATCTGAGGAATCTCGTCCACCCAGTTGTCCCAGTGGCGGTACATCAGGTCCTCGTTGATGCGGCCCGTGGTTTTATCAAGGCCTGCATAGAGTTTTTCGAGATGTTCAGGACGCTCGACAGGTATGGTGCTGATATAGACCAGCGATTTGCCGTCGGGAGCCACCTTGAAGCCCTCGAAACCGCGCTCTTGCTCGGCGACCACTTTCTCTCGTTTGGTTGCGAGGTCCATTGAAAGTATCTGGTTTCCACGGCAGAACATAATGGTATTGGCGTCGTACCACACGGGGCTGAACTCACTCTGAGCGGTGACGGTGAGGCGCTCTGCTTCGCCACCGACAATCCATTCGCAATATAGCTCGGCATTGTTCTTGTTTTGCTCCATGTCGGTGTAGCGCAGTGTGTAGAGAACCTGGCTGCCGTCGGGACTGACAGCATACTCGCTCATAACACCGAGGCTCCACATCACCTCTGGGGTGAAACGGCCGTTCTCGACAGCCACATTGGGTTTGTCGATGACCTTGTCGGCCTGTTTTTTTTGACAACCCGCAAAGCATAGTGCCAGGGTTGCCACAAAGAATATCGATTTTCTCATAATTACGTTATAAATTTTTGAGTTCTTCCTTCGTCGTGACCGGAGTGCGGACATCGACATTATAGAAATTGAAACCGGAGTGACCTGGTTCAACGATGTTGATATATTCAACACCGCCAGGCACTCCTTTGAAAGTCAGCGAATAAACCAGCACATCATAGCCGCCTTCGTTGTGCGAAAATTGCGTATGGTTGGGATACAGCGAGATTCCGTTGGCCATCGAGAGTTTGTAGCGATGTCCCGTAGCACAATCCTCAAGGTATGTCTCAGGCATGACATAAATGCCATAGTCGTTCACCGGCCTGTTGACCGGGGTGCGGTCGCGATAGAGAAAGTAGACCTTTGTCTGGTCACTCTCGACTTCTACCTTCTGTACTGAGACAACTTCGGCATACGGCGACTTAGACTCAACGTATGGGAAGTTGAGGGTTCGCGGCACTATCGGTTTAATCGGGTTAGGCTTGCGCAGGTCCTGAGCCTTGACCTTTTCGGCCTTGGCTTCCTTGTCGCGCTTGCGCTCAAAATCCGACTCAACGGCATAGCATTTCAAATCGGCTCCTACACGGAAAGTCATTCCTCCACGAGGGGTGCCGCTAACGCGAGTGCCACGGTTACGAATGACGTATTGGCGATAAAGGGTGTCGGCCTGTGTGCCACGCAGCGACACACTGTTGTAGGCCAGCGTTGTGCCGCCCATACCGTCCTGTGAAGTTGCATCGGGACGGCCGAAATCGTTGACAATGTCATAGTACGATTTCTCGACATATATTTCTTCCAACGACGGGTCTGCCGAAATATAGCGCGAACCAAAACACGCCGCCATCATCAACATGGCTGCCGTCAACAATGTGATTAAGCCGACTTTCTTCATCTATTCTTACTTAACGAGTTTGCCTTGACGGAATGTGCCTTGCTCAACAGTGCCGTCAGCATGGGTGTACTTGCCCTGGCCATCAAACATATCGTTACGCCAGTTGCCTTCATACTTGTCGCCATTGGAGTACTGCATGACACCTTGTCCACTCATGTGGCCTTTGTCGTAATTACCCTCGTAGCGCGAACCGTCGGGCCACACTTTGACACCCTGTCCGGTAGGAGCACCAAACACAAACGCTCCCTCGTAGCGAGTGCCGTCGGACCATGTGAGTGATCCAGTGCCGGTACCGAGATCGGTCCATTCGCCTTCCATCACGTTGCCGTTAGGGAAACGGAAGATGCCATGTCCGCAAATCTGATTGTTTTTCCACTGACCCTGGTACACAAGGCCGTCGGCCCAATAGTAGGTGCCTTCGCCATTCTGCATACCCTTCTTCCACTGACCTTCATATTTGGCTCCGTCGGGCCATGTCATTGTTCCTTGACCTTCGATTTTACCCTTGCCGTTACGCTGGCCAGTATAGACGCGACCGTCGTCGTAATGTTTGGTTTCCATAACCTGCGCGAAAACACTTTGCGCGCTTAATAGACAGAAAGTCAGTGCTGTTGCTAAAAATATTGATTTTTTCATAAGTGTAAATTTAAAGTGCAAATATACACATTTTTTTTAACACTGAAAAATATTTTTAAAATACACTCCGGCTCACGTTCCAGATTTTGGATTTTTTTTCTGACAATTAAAAAATATTACGTAACTTTGCATTCGCATTAAAAACTGAAAAACTCACCAAACACTACTCAATGAAGAGAATAGTCATTTTATGCCTTGCACTGACAGCACTGATGGCCAACGCACAATATCAACTGCCTAATCCCGGATTTGAGCAATGGGATGGCGGAAACACCTCGGAGCCAACACACTGGAACTCCTTCGCCACCTCGGACGGCAGCTATGCCAGCCTGGCCTCCTCGCCTCACCACTATCGCCGCAACGGCGGTCGGCCGGGCACCGACGGCAGCCATTTCTTGACCATCTACACGAAATCCATCATGGGCATCAAGGCCAACGGCAACATGACCACAGGTCGCATACACGCAGGTGCGATGATTGCTTCAAGCAGCGAAAATTACAACTACACACAACGCTCAAACGCCAACCACTGCCAGCCTTTCAGCGGCACCCCCGACTCGATGTACGTGTGGGTGAGTTATTACGCCGCCAATGGCAACTCTAAAGCCCAAATATCGGCCATCCTGCATGGCGACAACGACTTCCGTTCACCCAACCAAGAAAATGACGCCTCGTTGTTCTGCGGCAAGGCTACAACCACATTCAACCGCACCACATCGTCGGACAACACCTACCAATGGCGGAAACTGAAGCTGCCGTTTGTTTACAACGGCAATTCCGCTGCGCGATACATGCTTATCAACATGACAACCAACGCAACGCCTGGTGGCGGCGACAGCAACGACTCGCTTTCAATCGACGACATTGAGTTTGTCTACAGTTCATGGCTTACCGGCATCACCCTTGGAGGACAACCCATCGACAATTTCCAGAAAGGACAGCTTGATTATCTGCTTCATATCGACGACACGTCGCTTCTCAACAACGCTGAGGTTGAAGCCGTTGCCGAAGTCGACGATGCCACCGTTGCCATCGATCAGCAGCGCGTCGACGACACCACGTCGATTATCTTCATCAACGTCACCGCCGAAGATAACGTGACCCGGCATACCTACACCCTGACCATCACCAGCGGCGTGCCTTCGGTCGGGCTTCCCGATGTTGCAGAGCAATCCAGTCTGTCAGTCTACCCCAACCCTGCACTATCCAACATCACCGTTACGGCCGACGGAAAGGTATCAATCATGAGCCTCGACGGCCGCATATTGCTGCAAAGTGATGTAAAAGGTACAGCCATCCTCGACGTAAGTTCCTTGCCAGCAGGACTTTATCTGCTCCGCTGTGGCAACTCTGTACGCCGCCTCATCAAACACTGACCTTACAATCACAATATGCCTGCAGCAGTATTTATACCTTGCAGGTATGGCCATTTTACGAAGTGCTTGAAAATCAATCATTTACATACATTAATATAAACCTCTGATTTTCAAATAATTGAATAGGTTCTCCTCGGGTTTGGGTCGGCCTTACATCGGCCTTGCCTCGGCCAAGTCGGTCCGGAGTCGATTCGACACCGATGATATGGCTATAAAAACCTGATATTGAGACAGTGAACATGGCATTCTGACCACTGGGAACAAAATCGTCCCTCAGGAGGCTGCACACTGTATTCCAAATGTTATCTTACCACGAACTTTGCCTTTTCGAGGTGATTATCGCCCTCGATTTGCAGCAAGTATACTCCCCTACCCAGTTCCGCGACGGCGATGGTTCCGCTGGTGGAACCGGATTTCACCTTTTGGCCCATGACGTTGAAAATGGCATAATCCGCCATTTCACGAGGAAGGTTTTTCAAACGGAGGACATCGGTGGCCGGATTGGGATACACCTCAAGCGGATGTGGACCATCGGCCTCGTGAACAGCCACAGGTGGCGCCGTGGGGATGATGTCGACGATAATGCCTTCGATCTTTGTCCATCCGTATGAAAATCCGCCGGGGTCGGGAATATCGTACCAGTTGTCCATGTAACCACCCCAGCCAAAATTGACATGGAATTTGCCGTCACTTTCACGATAGCCATCGACCACGACATTGTGGCCTGATGTTCCGGCGGGATTCTCAACGGCCAAATGGGCCGGATAACCGGCTTGTATATTGGAGATTAGCGTAGCGTACATCGCCGAATCGGGGACGCGGAGCAGCCTGCAGTCCGCAAAACCAAACCGCTGATAGGCCTCAAACGCCTGATCCACATAAAATGTGCCTGAGCCATAATTATCCGACGCCGAATAGACCTGCCTGCAAGCCACGCCACAGGCAAAAACCACGGCGCCCATCAACGAGCCGGACAGCTCCTCGCCACGCTGGAACCTGGCGTCGACGGAATCCAACATCTCGTTCAACTGCGGGAATGAAGGAAAATCAAACGTATCACAGTCGTCATCAATATGGAATTGCCGGCCGATATAATTGCCCGTAAAATAGTCGTCACCGTCATCAAAGCGGGTACCCTGTGTCGTCCGTAGATAATTGAAAATCTGTCCCATAACAATGGCCGGACATCCGGCATAGCTATGGTTGTAATCCTCAAAAGGATCAGCCGGACAATGTTGATTGTAGGGATACCCCTGCGACCACTGCGTGGAAACGAGAGGCTGCTGCGCCAAGCAGTTCAAAGCGCAAAACAAAAACAATATAGTGAAAATCTTGTTCATAGCTCACATCCGTATTACCCTATTGCGCTGCAAAGATACATATTTTTCCGAAAATACAAACATCAGTGCACAAAAAATATCATCTGCTGTGCGGAGCCTCTGCCCTACTCCATATCTATTATTGTCCAGCGGCACCGCCATGGGCCTGCCACTCGAGGTCGAGTTTGCCAATGCGCCAAGTGAGACCGAAGGTGACGAAGCGGGTGACGGAGTGGTGTGACTCGGTAGTTGCTACGGTGGGGGCGTTGACGGTCTTTATGTCGCGGTTGTTGTCGAAGATGTCGCTGACGCTGGCGCGGAGTGAAAGACGGCCGTCAAGGATGGTGGCAGATGCGCCTAGGCCGACAGTAATGTTGCGCTCATCGGTGGTGTATAGGCCGAGGGTTGGTGCGCCGTAGTTGATGTTGGCGTCGAGGTTGACCAGCTTGGCCACTTTGGCCCAGAGGCGGGCATAGAGTGTCCACGAGAAGCGTTCCTGCCAAGGCTCGCCCTCCACATGATAGCCCTGCTGGAAGAGGCTGGCGTTGAGACTCACGCTAGCCCATGCGGCGGGGCGATAGGTGAAGTTGACGTCGGCCCCCGCTTTGTAGGAGGCGGCAATATTGAAGGGCATGGTGTAGGTGATGACGCGCCCCAGAAAGGGGTCGGCTGCAGGGGAGGAGGCTGTGATGCTCTCGATTCCGCCCGAGGTACTGTTGGCGTAGGCATCTATGCTGACGTTGCCGATCTTCTCGAAATAGCGATTCCAGGAGAGCGTTGCCTTATGGGTGGCGGCGTTGCCGAGATGGCGGTTGCCGACGGAGTAGGAGTCGTCGCCATAGATACGGCTTTGCGTGAGGTCTCCGCCAGAGGGAGTGGAGAGCGAGTAGGAATAGTGGAATCGGAAATAGTGCATGGATGTGGTGCGATGGGTAAGCGAGAAGGAAGGTTCAAAGGCGGAGAAACGGAAGAGGGTGTCGTCGGGGAAGAGGCCGCTATTGTCGATACGGAGCCAATCGAGCGAGGTATGGAGGTCGACGCCAAGGGTGGTGCGCTCCCACTCGTGTCTCAGCGAGATACTGGCGTAGAGGCTTCGGCTGTGGTAGTCGCTCACGTAGTTGCGCAATGTGTCGGGCAATCCTGTGGCGAGGAGGATGT
>CADCPQ010000034.1 GCA_902803395.1 uncultured Bacteroidota bacterium | reverse complement strand
GTCCTCGCAGATGGAGTTGCCGATCTTGCCGCCGAGGGCCTTGGTGAAGGTGTAGCGCATGCCGCCGATGATAATCATGTTGTCGACTTTGTCGAGCAGGTTTTCGAGGATGCCGATTTTGGAGCTAACCTTGCTGCCGCCGATGATGGCGGTGAAGGGGCGCGGCGGGTTCTGCATGAGTTTCTCGAGGTTGCGTACCTCGTTCTCCATGAGGAAACCGAAATATTTGTCGTTGGGGAAGAACTTGGCGATGACGGCGGTCGACGAATGCTCGCGGTGGGCGGCGCCGAAAGCGTCGTTGATGTAGCAGTCGCCGAGGGCGGCCAGCTTGCGGGCGAGGTCCTCGCCGCCTTTGGTCTCTTCAGGGTAGAAGCGGATGTTTTCGAGCAGCATGACTTCGCCGTTGCCGAGGGCTTTGGCCATTGCTTCGGGCTCGCCGCTGCCGAGGAGGGCCTGCGTGAATTTCACGGGGCGACCTATCAGCGTCTCAAGATATTTGGCCACGGGCTCGAGGGTGAACTCGGCTTCGAAACCGCCTTTCTTGGGACGACCGAAGTGGGCCATGATGATGATGGCGGCGCCGTCGGCAAGGAGTTTGTTGATGGTCGGCAGCGACTCGCGCATACGGGTGTCGTCGGTGATGTTTTTCTTATCGTCCATGGGGACGTTGAAGTCGACACGGAGAAGGACTTTGCGTCCTTTGAAGTTTACGTCTTTAATAGATTTCATAATTATAATATTTAATGATTAAGCTTCTGCATGATGAGGCTCGGACACCGCCATGCCGATGTACAGGGCCGTGAGCATGGTGAACACGAAAGCCTGAATGTAGGCCACGAGGCATTCGAGAATGCTGATGAATACACTGAAGAACACCGATACAACCGACACCGCGCCGCCAACTGCCGTTCCGAACAAGTTGCTGAGTATGAAGATGATGACCACAAAGCCGAGGATGACGATATGGCCGGCGGTCATGTTGGCGAACAGACGGATCATGAGCACGATGGGCTTTGTGAACACACCAACGAGCTCAACCAACGGCATGAGCGGGAACACTTTGAGCCACGCCGGCACACCGGGTGTGTTGAAGATGTCGACCCAGTAGTGCTTGTTGCCGCTGATGTTGGTGATGAAGAAGGTGATGATTGCGAGGGTGGCGGTGACGGCTATGTTGCCGGTAATGTTGGCACCTGCAGGGAAGAACGGGATGAGACCCAGAATGTTGCAGAAAAAGATGAAGAAGAAGAGTGTTAGCAGGTAGGGGAGGTAGCGCTCGTAGTGCTTTTCGCCAATCATCGGGCGTACGATGCTGTCGCGAACAAAGACCACCAACATCTCGACCAACGACTGTATACCCTTGGGCGCCTGGTTTTTGCGCTTTTTGTAACCGGCTTTCGCTGCGAAAACAATCACGATGAGCAGCACGGTGGCAATCATGATGGCGGCAGCCGTCTTGGTGATGGAGATGTCGACGGGTTTGACTGCTTTGCCGGCTTCGTCAAGCAGGGGCTCGCCGTCGGCGCCGACGCAAATGATCTCCTCTTTCGACGCTCCGCCGCCCACCAGTCGGTAGCCTTTGTAGTCGGCGTGGCCGTGGTGGAATTTGGCCGAGCTGAACACATCGAGATGCCCGTCGTTGATGAGTATGACAGGCAGTGGAATGGCCACGGCATGTTCGTTGCCCTCGGAGTCGTAGTAGTCGAACATATGCCACGAATGTGCGTCGGTGACGTGGCCGATGATTACCGAGCCTGGTTCGAAGCCTTCGTTGCTTTCCTCGGCGCGGATGACGGTTGTTCCGATGAAAAGAATGGCTAATATGAGTGCTATCTTCTTCATTATTAATGTTTATTTGTTGGTGTTGACGGCTGTGTTGTTGAAAATGTCGACCTGAATGGAGTCGAAAAGTCCGAGCTGGTTTTCGGGAGTGGCTGACTTTGCGGCGATGTTGATCTGGTGCAACTGGCTTTTGACAAGGTGCCGCAGAGCCGCAGGCCGGGTAAGAGAATGGCTGTCGGCGTAAATTTGCAGCATTCTCCCTTCCCGTTCGGAAAGGGAGATGCTGTATTTTTTACGTTTGGGTTTTACCGTTTTGGCCATCTTACATTCTGACTCCGTAGGTGTTAAGCAGTGTGTTGACTTCGGCGGCAAGTTGCTCGTCGCCGAAGTTAAGGCGAGCCATGTCGCTGAGCAGTCCGAGCAACTGGAAGCTCGACTGGAGTTCGTTTTTCACGCCAGCGGCTTTAGCCCCCTTGAACTGGGTGTAATAGGCAGCTTCCTGTTTGTAGTAGTCGTAGGCTTCGTTCCAGACCTCACGGGCACGATCGACACCGTAGATGTCGCGATACAATTTGATGACATCCAGATAGCGTTGGTTGCCGATGTAGATATAGAACGAGTAGACGTTGCGCGGGAAGTTCTTGACGGGGAATGCCTCTTCGCAGAGGTCGATCATCTTGCGGGCGGTGGCGGTGTCGCCTTTTTCGAGCAGTTCAGAAGCCAGCACGCAGAAGGTCTGACGCTGAGCTGTGACCATGTTTTCGCTCACCGGATCGATGTAGATGTCGCTGTTGAGGTTGCCCCATTGCAGCGGTTCACCATCGCGGCCATGCAGGAAGTAGTCGACGGTGTTCGAAGTGTAGCGGCTGTCGCGGCCAGTGCGGGGGTAGGGGATGAGCTTGAAGTTCATGGCCTCCTGGGTCGAGTAGCGGTCGACAAGCGGGAACACATCGCGGATGTAGCCCGGGTTCATGATGTTGATTTCACGCATGAACTTGTTGGTGCCGAGGATGTCGAGCATCATGAGCTCGTGACGGTAGAGGTTGCCCTTGTTGATTTCCCAGCGGATTTCGGGGTTGACGCGAGTGGCCTCTTCCTCTGTGATGATGCCTTTGCGGACCAGTTCGTCGACGTCAAGGGTAATCTTGAAACGTTTGGTAGGCAGGTACATAAGTTTGGCACCGCGCTGCTCGATGGTGAAGCGCTCGGGATGGTCGCGCAACAGTGCGAGGACATCGGTCACTTCAAGGTAGTCGTTGGAGCGGTCCATAATGTACACCACATCGCGGCCGAGTCCGTAGAATTCAGGTGTCAGCGTGAACGGCAGCGGGTCGGATTCGTATAGCTTGTTGAACAGCTGTTCGACGTACCAGTACATACCCGAGAGGGTGTAGTTGAGGATACGCACGTCGGTGCGGCAGCCCTCAACCTCCTGGGCGTACCAGAGCGGGAAGGTGTCGTTGTCGCCGAATGTGATGAGAACGCCGTTTTCCTTGACCGAACCGAGGTAGTTCTTGGCGAAATCGCGGGCAGCGTATTTCTCGGAGCGGTCGTGGTCGTCCCAGTTTTCGGCGGCGAGTAGGCAGGGTGCGCCAGCCATACCGAGCACGAAAACAATGGGAAGGACGAACTTATACAGTTTTTCGTTCTTCAGCAGTTTGGTAATCCAGTCGGCAAGAGCCATCACGGCCATACCAATCCAGATGGCGAAGAAACTGAACGAACCAACGAAGGCATAGTCACGTTCACGCGGCTGTTTGGGTGGCATATTGAGGTAAATGGCAATGGCGAGACCGGTCATGAAGAACATTATAAATACAATGAATGCATCTTTTTTGTTCTTGGCACAGTGGTACACAAGACCGATGATGCCGAGAATGAGCGGCAGGAAATAGTAGGTGTTGCGAGCCTTGTTGTTCTTGAGATGGTCAGGCAGATTGTCCTGCGGTCCGAGGCGGGCTTCGTCGATGAATTTCACGCCGCTAATCCAGTTTCCGTTGATGTAGTCGCGGGTGCCGTCTTCATTGAAATAGTGGCCCTGGATGTCGTTTTGGCGTCCGGCGAAGTTCCACATGAAGTAGCGCCAGTACATCCATCCCAACTGATAGCGGTTGAAGAACTTGAGGTTCTGTCCGCCGGTGGGTTTACGGTCGCCACGGACTTTGCCAGCCCAGTATTCGTAGAATTTTGGGTGTCCGCGCTTGCTGTCGTCGCTCCACATACGGGGGAAGAAGCCTGTGTGGTTTTGACGATATACGTATTTCTGTGCGGTCGAGGCGGCTATGTAGCGGTCGTGGCCGCTCTCGTCTTTGCCCTTGACGTATTTGGTGTAGCCCTCTTTCACGTCGATGGGACGGCCGGCGGTGTAGAACTGGCCGGTGAACAACGGCGTGTCGCCATACTGTTCACGACCTAAGTAGGCGCGCATTGCCACAGCATCTTTCGGGGCGTTCTCGTTGAGAGGGGTGTTGGTGTTGGCACGAATCACGAGGACGAAGAACGTCGAATATCCGATAACTAGCATCATGAAGCCGAGTATCGCGGCATTGGCGATGGGTTTGCCTTTCTTGCGGGTGTACCACAAACCCCACACAACGGCGGCAGCCAGGAGGGTGAAGAAGAATATGGTGCCCGAGTTGAACGGCAGGCCCAGCGTGTTGACGAAGAATACATCGAAAGCCGAGTCGACATTGACGATACCCGGGATGATACCCCATAAAATAACAGCCAAAAGTATGACGGATATTACGCCGCTCCAGATGAAACCTTTGAGGGTGGTTTTGGGCCATTTTTTGAAGTACACGACATACACGATTGCCGGAACGGTCAGCAAGTTCAAAAGGTGGACGCCGATAGCGACGCCGACCAGCAGGCAGATGAGAATGAGCCAGCGCAACGAGTGCGGGTCGTCGCTTTGTTCCTCCCATTTCAGTATAGCCCAGAACACCACAGCTGTGAAGAACGACGACATGGCGTAAACCTCGCCTTCGACAGCCGAAAACCAGAAAGTGTCGGTGAATGTATAGGCCAGAGCGCCCACGATGCCGGCAGCAAAGACGGCCCACGTGCGCGGGTCTTTAAGCGACGGATTCTTCGGGTCGGGAAGCAGGTGTTTTCCCAGCAAAGTTATTCCCCAGAAAAGGAACAATATTGTGAATCCGCTGCACAGAGCCGACATCACGTTGACGGCATGAGCTGCCGTTGTTGGGTCAGAGAACATCGAGAACAAGCGTCCGATGAGTTGGAAAGTCGGTGCTCCCGGGGGGTGACCCACTTGGAGTTTGAATGCCGTGGCGATGTACTCGCCGCAATCCCACCACGAAGCAGTTGCCTCGGCGGTAAGGATGTAAACACTACAGGCTATGGCGCAAACGACCCAGCCTATAATGTTGTTAGCTAAATGGTATCTCTTCATGTTTTGGTTAGTTAAAAAATATCACATCTGTTGATTGGCATTGTCATGCAGCGAGCTCCGCCACCGCCGCGAGGCAGTTCGGAGCCGGCAAAGGTGACGACGAATTTCTCGTAGTCGTCCATCTTGGTTTTGCCGCTGCAGATATCTTCGGCATAGAGGACGTTGAACCCGGCACGGTCCAAAGCCTCGATGGTGTTGCGGTTGCGGCGGTAGCCGATGATTTTGCCTTCGCCGAGGGCGAAAAAGTTGGCACCACTGTGCCACTGTTCGCGCTGTTGCATCCAGGGATCGCTGCCACCGCAAAAGACAGGCTCCATGTCCCAACCTACGGAATGTAGAGCCTGCAGGATGTTGTCGTAGGTAGTATATGAAATTTTGCCGTTGTCGATGGAGATAAGTGTGGTGGCTTTGCCAGCGAAATTGCCTGTTTTCTTGATCATTGGCTCGTAGGCCATACACTGGCTGCGGCTCAGGAAAGTGAACACCATGTCGAGGTGGATGAACGATTCGGGCTCAAATGGCAGCTCCTGCACAATAATATTGAACTTCGGACGTTCTTTTGCAAAGGTGTTGGCCAGATATTCGATACCTTTGGCGTTGGTACGTATACCTTCGCCGATGCAGAGCAGGTCGTTGTTGGCAATGTGCACGTCGCCGCCTTCGGTACGGGCATCGGCGTTCCACTCCAAAGCGTTGAGAGTCTGGCAATTGAAATAACGCTCGAAGATGGTCTTGTAAATCAATGTTTCGCGTTTGCGGACTGAAAACGACATGGAGTTAAGCAGTACGCGGTCGAAAACCGACGATGAGGCGTCGCGAGTGAAAAACAGGTTGTACAGCGGTTTGAGTGAATAACGGTCCGATTCGGAGTCGCCTTTCCATCCGGGGATTTCGACACCTTCGATAAGCTCGGTGGCGAGTTGTTCGGAGCTATGTTGCAGCAAATCATCGATTAACGACACGCAGCCGTCAATTTTGCAACTTTCACATACTAAAAACTCGCGAATTGCGTTATCATTAAGCAACTCCTGCAAGAGGTCTTTGACATAGTAGACTTTTGCCCAACGCTCGAAAACGCCGCAGAAATTTGCATATTCGTTGTCGACAATAGGTTTGTTGAGGATGTCGCTGTAAAGTGCGTGTGCTGCGTTCTGAGGAGTCATGCGTTCAATCTCGCGACCCGGGCGGTGCAGCAACACAGCATTAAGCCGACCTATTTCGGAAGTTACGTTTATTTTGTTGGTTTTATCGTTCTCAGTACTCATAAAATATATTAAAACACTAAATAACAGCACTTTCGGCGAAAGGAAGTGCTAAATGTTTCACTGCAAATATACAAAAAAATCCACACACGGCAAAAAAATCATTTCTTTCTCAATTGCTCGAGGGCTTTATTGTAGCCGTCATCTATTTCTTTCATCACTTTGTAGTAGTAGTCAATGCCGAACAGGTTACGCGCAACGTCGGCTTTCAGAAGCAGGTGCATATATTGGTCGCTGCGAGCGGTGCGTTCCGGCTCGAGAGCCTCTTTCTCAACATCCCTGACGACGCCTTTTTCGATACCTTCGGCTGCAAAAAGACTGTCGAGACCGAAACTGTCGTAGTTAGCGAGAAATGTGTCGAAATCGGCCACCTCTTTCATTCTTCGGTGAGCGTCGGCCCATTTGAGCGAAAAGGTGTTAAACAGCCCTTTGCCGCGCATACTTATGCAGTAGTCCGAGAGACGCATTGTGTCGAGCGGCACGAACACATCCGGCATAATGCCGCCGCCACCATATACGGTACGGCCTTTGGCTGTTTTAAATTTCAGAGAATCAGGGAAATGGATTGAGTCGGCATTGACCAACTCGCCATGTTTGTAGCGGTTGTTGACATCTTTAAGGTACTCGTCGGTGCCTTTGTCGTAGGGTTTCTGGATGCAGCGTCCCGATGGGGTGTAGTAGCGTGCTGTTGTGAGACGCACCTGTGCGCCGTCCTTCAGGGTGAACATCTTCTGCACCAGGCCTTTGCCGAACGAGCGGCGGCCAACCAGAACGCCACGGTCCCAATCCTGCACGGCGCCCGAAACGATTTCGGATGCCGACGCAGAACCCTCGTCGATAAGTACAACAAGACGGCCTTTACGGAAACTTCCGGAGTGGTTTGCCCTGAAATTCTGGCGTGGCGATTCGCGGCCCACAGTGTATACTATCAGGCTTCCGGGGGCGAGAAACTCGTTTGCCAGCGCGTTGGCTATATCGAGAAATCCGCCAGAGTTGCCGCGCAGGTCGAGCATCAGTGCCGTCATGCCTTGTTTTTGCAGCTCTTTTATGGCTTTGCGGAACTCGTTGATCGATGTGCGGGCAAAACGTGTGAGGCGGATGTAGCCAATGGTGTCGTCGGCCATGAAATAGGTGTCGACCGAATAGATGGGAATCTTGTCGCGTACGATATGGAAGTTGTAGACCTGCCCTTGACGCAGCACGTCGACCACCACGGTGGTGCCTTTTTTACCACGCAAGTGCTTGAATACGAAATCGTTTTTGATGCTGTCGCCTGTCGCGGCATCGCCGTCGATACGCAGGAATTTGTCGCCGACCATTATGCCGACTTTCTCCGACGGGCCGCCGCTAATGACCGAGGTGACGCTGATTGTGTCGTTGACAATCTGGAATGAGACGCCGACACCTTCGAAATTGCCTTGCAGGCTTTCGTTGGCGCGGTCGACATCCTTCGCGGCGATGTAGATGCTGTG
>CADCPQ010000033.1 GCA_902803395.1 uncultured Bacteroidota bacterium | reverse complement strand
TGGCGCCGGCCTTGACAATTTCCTGAGGCTCAACGATAACCACGTCGGCTGCGGTGGCCATCATGGGGCTAACGTTCTGCGAGGTGCCTTTGTAGACGAGGTTGCCGTCCTCGTCGCTGATGTTGGCGCCGATGATGGCGACGTCGGCACGGACGGGCTTCTCGAGCAGGTATTCCTTGCCGTCGACGGTCACTTTGTCCTTGCCGTTCTCGACCACGGTGCCCAATCCGGTCTGGGTGAGGACTCCGCCGAGGCCTGCACCGGCAGCGCGAATCTGCTCAGCCAGAGTGCCTTGCGGCTGCAGGGTGACGTGCAGTTCGCCCGAGTTCATCTGGTCGATGGTGTTGTTGTTGGTGCCGATGTGGGTGGCGATGAGGTTCTTGACTTGATGGTTGGTGATGAGTTTGCCGACGCCGACTTCGGGATAGGCGGTGTCGTTGCAAATGATGGTGAGGTCCTTGACGCCACGGGCAACAAGTTCGTCGATGAGTTTTATGGGGTTGCCCACGCCGAGGAAACCTCCAACCATTACGGTCATGCCGTCATGAATCATGTCGGCAGCTTCTTTTACAGTGACAAATTTTTTCATTTTTTTATATCGTTTTTTCAGTTTTCAAACAATTTGCAAAGTTACGCCTTTTTTTTGAAATTGAGCATTTTTCGGCAAGTTTTTTTTCAAAAAGTGATTTTTTTTCATTTTTTTAATAAAAAAATTTTGCTACTTGCCAAATTCTCAGTATCTTTGCATTTTGGTTTTAAACGATAAAACAGATGAAGAAAACGCTTTTGTTGCTGGTTTTGACGATGATGTGTGCCTCTCTTTTCGCGCAAGAATTCATCGAACCGGTCGAAACTTGGAAGTCCGAAGAGGTCGAAGGCTATAATTTTTACGGCTTTTCGTTCCATCAGGACTGGGAGGTCGACTTCACCATCGAGAGTCAGGACGGCCGCTATACCCCGAGCAACACCGACATCGTCGAGGCCGAACGCCTTTTGCAGAAAAAAATCGACTACGTCAACCGCGAGCATATAAATCAGGAGGGCCAGTGCCCCATCATCGACGAGCATATGCGGATGTACAAGCGCCAATACGTCGGTTTCACCGATGTCACCGGCAGCCATATCATTTGGATTAACGGTATTTGGGACGACAACGTCACCAAGGAGCGTCTGGCCGACGACATCATCCTCACCCGCGGCGGCTGCGGCCGCTATTGGCATGTGAGGGTCAACCTCGACACCAAGAAGGTTTACGGCCTCGAGGTGAACGGCGACGGCGACATCGAGTATCTGCCTCGCGTCAAGAAACCGGGTCCGCGCATCAGCCGCGCCAGAACCCGCGACGGCAATGTCCGCGTCCGCAAGACCGGTATCATCCACACCCCCGAGCAGAAAAAGTTCTAAGTCCGCCCAATGCCCAATCTGCTTCAACTCGCAAAAAAATTCGTTAAATTCGGTGTCGTCGGTGCCAGTGGCGCCATTATCGACTTCGGCCTGACTGCTTTCTGCAAAGGCATCCTCGGCGTACCGGAACTGTTGGCAAACGCCATTGGATTCACTCTGGCTGCCACAAGCAACTACTTCCTCAACCGAGTATGGACGTGGAGAAGCACGTCAAAAAGTGTCGGCATCGAATATGCCAAGTTTTTCTTCGTTTCCCTCATAGGGTTGGGACTCAATTCACTCATCGTATTCCTATTAAAGGACGTAAGCATCATCCCATGCTTTGTCGATACTACGCTTGACTGGAATTTCTGGGTTGCAAAGGTCATTGCCACAGCCGTTGTGATGGTGTGGAACTTCCTGGCAAACAATTTCTTCACTTTCCGCCAAAAGCAATGAAGCAGTTCGCCACAAGCCTTTTGGTGCTAATAGCAACCACTTTTGCTGCCCACGGCCAGCACACACTACGCCCCGACGCTTTCCCGCCGGAGCCCGAACCGCCGGTAGCCAAGGCGGTGACAATGGCGACAACCATCGACGAGATGGCTTCGTGGGACCGCTACCCGACTTACGATGTTTATGTCGAGATGATGAGCCGCTTCGCCATCAACTACCCCGAAATCTGCAGGCTCGACACTATCGGCTTCAGCGTCGATAACCGTATGATTCTATGTGCAGTAATCCATTCACGTCATCTCACGCAGGTAGTTCATCCCGAGTTTTTCTATTCCTCCACGATGCACGGCGACGAGGTGACGGGCTTTTATTTCATGCTCCGCCTCATCGACACACTGCTGCGCGGCTATGGCGTTGACAGTCTGCTCACTAACCTCGTCAATGAGGTTGTGATATACATCAATCCCCTCGCCAACCCCGACGGCACCTACCGTAGCGGCAACTCCACTATCAACGGCTCGACGCGCTACAACGCCAACGGCGTGGACCTCAACCGCAACTACCCCGACCCTTTCGGCATCGAGGCCGAGGACCCGTTACAGCTTGAGAACCAGGCCATGATGGACTATGTCGGGCGCCACAATTTCCGCATGAGCGCCAATCTGCACGGGGGTGCCGAAGTGATGAACTACCCTTGGGACAGTTTCACCAGCAACGAACGCCAGCATCCCGACTGGATGTGGTGGGAGGCGGTTGGCAGGCGCTACGTCGACTCCGTCCGCGCTGTCGCCCCCACGATGTTCCGTACCCGTGGCGGCGTCACTGCCGGTGGCGACTGGTACGTTATCTCCAACGGTCGGCAGGACTGGATGAACTTTTATGCCAACTGCCGCGAAATGACAATAGAGGTGTCGACGGCTAAAACCTTAGCCAACAATAAGTTGAACACCTATTGGAACGCCCAGTACCGGTCGCTTGTCGGCTACATTCAGGAGATTTTCAACTGCCCCACCGCAAATGTCAGTGTTTCAGCACCAACGTCGGGTTCGGGTCGTATTAAGGTCGGCCCTAATCCGACCACCGGCGTCGTCACCGTCGAAACCGAGTCGGGTTCGCATCGCATCGACCTGAGCGACAGGCCTTCAGGGCTGCACGTCATCACGATCGACGGCCGTCCAATTAAAGTTATCAAGCTCTGACACAGTGGTTAAGCACACGTACAGACATCTATCAGTTGCCGTCCCTGCCATGGACGAAATGCAGTCGATGCCCGACCTGATAACCTGCCTGAAGCGGCAGACGGTGCGGGATTTCACGCTGTATGTCTGTGTCAACCAGCCAGATAGCTGGTGGGACGACGGCGACGACGAGCATTTGCGTATTTGCCGTGCCAACGCCGAACTGCTCGAATTTCTTGCCCGAGAGTGTCCCGAAGCGGTGCTTATTAATTATAGTTCGCGCGCGCGAGGGTGGCAGGGCAAGGCCAACGGGGTCGGTTGGGCTCGCAAAGTGCTGTTTTCGAGAATTTTGGACGATTGTGACGGCGACGAAATCATTGTCAGTCTCGATGCCGACACCACTTTCCCCGACACCTATTTCGAGGAACTCATCGACCAGTTCAATCGCCATCCGCAATGCAGCGCCGTCAGTGTGCCTTACTTCCACCCATTGAGCGGCGACGAGGCGGCCGACCGACTGATGTTGCGCTACGAATGCTATATGCGCCACTATCTGATCAATCTGTTTGAAATAGGCAACCCTCATGCTTTCAGTGCGTTAGGTTCTGCGATGGCGTTTCCTGCATGGGCCTACCGCAGGGTTGGTGGAATAACGCCGTTGCAGGGTGGCGAGGACTTCTACCTGATGCAGAAATTTGCCAAAACAGGCCTGATTCTATGTTCGTTAGCCTCGGTTGTCAATCCCTCGGGCCGCGTCTCTGGTCGCGTTCCGTTCGGCACAGGGCCCGCGGTCGGAATGGCTCTCGACGAGCAGCGCCAGCGCTATCCATTCTACAGTGCCGCCTCCTTTGCCCTTGTCGAGCGCACATTTGCCATGTTCCCAACACTTTACGACTCTGATGCCGAGACCCCGATGAGCCCCTTCCTTCGTCAGCAACTGAAGACCGACGATTTGTGGTCGCCGTTGCGTAACAACTTCAAAACAAGAGAGTTGTTCGTTCGAGCCTGTGCCGAAAAGGTCGACGGGCTCCGCATCTTGCAGTACCTGCGCTCAGTTTCGTCCCAGTTGCCGCCCGAAGAGCCTGCTGTTGATTTCGGTACGGCTTCGATAGCGACACTCGACAGTTATCGCAACTCCCTGTTTATGAAAGAGATGAGGCTAAGGTGCGATAAAAAGTTTGTCGGAATTGCGTCACAATCCAAATAAAAAACGTATATTTGCAAAAAATATTTCACGATATGGACATAAATAATCTTAAAATCGACGAGTCGGCAAAAGCCAATGTCAATGCGTGGCTGACCGGCGGATATGATGAAGAGACCAAGCAGGCTATCCGCGAGATGGCATCGAACCCTAACGAGCTGAACGAGAGCTTCTACCGCTCGCTCGAGTTTGGCACCGGCGGCCTGCGCGGCATCATGGGCGTAGGCACCAACCGCATGAACAAATACACTGTGGCCATGTCGACACAAGGTTTGGCCAACTATGTGAAAAAATTTTTCCCGGCCGGAACCGAACTGAAGGCCGCCGTGTCGCACGACAGCCGCAACCATAGTCGCGAGTTTGCCGAAATTACGGCCAAAGTACTCGCTGCCAACGGAATACACGTTTACTTGTTCGAGTCGCTGCGTCCCACTCCCGAGCTCTCGTTCGCGGTGCGCCACTTCGGTTGCCAGACCGGCGTCATGGTCACTGCCTCGCACAATCCCAAGGAGTACAACGGCTACAAGGCCTACTGGTCCGACGGTTGCCAGCTGACCCCGCCGCACGATGTCAACGTGATTGACGAAGTGATGAAAATCAAGGACATAAAAGATGTCTGCATGGTCGGCGGCGAGCAAAACATCGAAATCATCGGCGAGGATGTCGACCGCATATATATGGACCGCATCGCCCGCAACTCACTCCACCCTGAACTCATCAAGAAACATCACGACATCAAGATAGTCTACACCCCCTTGCACGGCACTGGCATTGTGCTGATTCCAAAGATGTTGCAACAGTTGGGCTTCACCAATGTCAACGTCGTCAAGGAGCAGGCCGTAGTCGATGGCAACTTCCCGACCACGCCTTCTCCCAACCCCGAGGAACACGCCGCCATGAAGATGGCTGTCGACCTCGCTAAGGAGATTGACGCCGACATCGTTTTTGCCTCCGACCCCGATGCCGACCGCGTGGGCGTAGCCGTCAAGCGTCCCGACGGCGAATGGATGCTCCTCAACGGCAACCAAACCTTCTCGGTATTAATGTATTATCTCATCAAGCAGTGGCGTGAGGCTGGCCGTCTGACAGGCAACGAATATGTCATCAAGACCATCGTCACCAGCGAGTTGCCGGCCGACATAGCCCGCAAAAACGGCGTAAAGGTTTACGATGTGCTGACCGGCTTCAAGTGGATTGGTGCCAAGATACTGGAACTCACCGGCATGGAGCCTTCGGTTGAGGGCTCGGGTCGCCCGGTCTACATTGGCGGTGGCGAGGAGAGCTACGGCTACATGGTCGGCGATTTCGTGCGCGACAAGGACGCCGTCAGTGCCTGCTCGATGATTGCCGAAATCGCTGCCTGGGCCAAGGAGCAGGGCAAGACCTTCTTCGACATCCTGGTCGACATCTACAAGGAGTACGGCTTCTACAAAGAGGGTCTCGTCTCGGTGGTCGCCGTAGCATTAAAAGACGCCGAAGAGATTGCACAAATGATGAAAGACTACCGTTCCAATCCGCCGCAAGAGATTGACGGCGAGCGTGTTGTGCGTATCGACGACATCCAGCTTTCCACCTCGACCGACATCCTCACAGGCAAGGTCACTCCCATCGACCTGCCCAAGAGCAACGTGCTGCAGTTCTATACCGAGGCCGGCAACAAGATTACCGTGCGTCCCAGCGGCACCGAACCGAAGATAAAATTCTACTTCGGCGTGAAAGGCGAGCTGTGCTGCCGCGAAAATTTCGACAAGACCAACGCCGCCCTCGACGCAAAAATCGAGTCGATAAAAAAATCGATGAATCTGGTCTGACGATACGTCTGAACCTCAAGGCCACGGGGCGGAAATCCAGCCGGATTTCCGCCCCGTATTTTTTGCCAAAAACGAGTTTTTTTCAGTAATTGGATTTTTTTGCGTATATTTGCAATTTCAAATATTGCGCAATTATGAGTCACAAAACCGCACTGAAAATATACGAGTGGGCGTCCTACATCCTGCTGCTCGGAGCCACGGTGGTGTACTTCTGGCTGAAGTCGCAAGGAGTCGCCATAGTGCTCATTATCTTGATTTTAGCCGTATTTATGAGGCTGATGATGGAACGCACCCGCTTCCGTGCCTGCGAGGAGGAGAACGACGAACTCAGGGCCGACCTGCGCCGCCTGACCCAGCTGCTGGCCGAGGAGAAAAAGAAACACCAGAACAACGAAAATCAATAAATTCATTAATAAAAACTTAATTTTTTATGGCAACAACCACTGATATCAAGAACGGTCTTTGCATCAATTTCAACAACGACATCTACACCATCGTCGAATTTCTGCACGTCAAACCCGGCAAGGGTGCCGCTTTCGTCCGCACCAAAATGCGCAACGTGAAGACCGGACGCATGCTTGAGAACACCTTCCCCAGCGGTGCCAAAATCG
>CADCPQ010000032.1 GCA_902803395.1 uncultured Bacteroidota bacterium | reverse complement strand
TCGCGTGCAAGGAACTTTATGGTTTCGCCAGTAGTGATGAATCGGGTGGCTTTCGCATTGTCAAGGTTGTAAACCCATAGTTCCACCCTCGAGTTGTCCTCGCCGGCCTTGGGATACTTGTACTTGTAGTCCTCGGGGTAGAGCTCGCCCCACATCTGCATATTGTATTCCTTCACCTTGCTCTCGTCGAAGCGCAGGTAGGCAATCTTCTTCGAGTCGGGGCTCCACTGGAAGCCCTGCGTGATGGCGAACTCCTCTTCGTACACCCAGTCGGTGGTGCCGTTGATCACCTCGTTCAGTTTGCCATCGGTGGTAATTTGGTGTTCCTCAAGGGTTGCGATGTCCATCCAGTAAAGGTTGTTGTCGCGCACGAAAGCCACCTTCGTGCCGTCGGGGCTGAGGGTGGTGAGGCGCTGCTTGCCCTCGTTGCTTATCTTGGTGAAAGTTTTTTCTTTTACGTCATAAATATAGTAGTCGCTCACTCCGCTGTGGCGGTAGATGGGCTCAAAACCGCTGCTGAGCAATATCTTCTGCTCGTCTTGGCTGAACTCGTAACCCTCAATGCGGGGCAACGGTTTGGATTTCTTATTCATATCGAGAGTGCTGAACAGGCAGACGTCCTCAATCTTCTCGCCAGTAGCGTAGCTGTATTTTGTTATTCCAGAGCGGCTCATAGTGCAATAGTGCTCGCCGTCGGCCATCGAACGTATTCCATACACACCGGCAGGCGCAAAAGTCCGTTTTGTCCAAATATCCTCAAGAGTAATCTGTTTTTGAGCCATGGCAGTCATAGATAAAACACAACTTGCAATTACAAGCGTAATTTTTATAATCTTCTTATTCATAATATTTTAAAGTATTGTCAATAAAAAAATCAATATGCAAATATACGATTTTTTTTGTCAATTCAAAAAAAAGATGTACTTTTGCACCCGTTTTTGAGAGTTCAAAAACCGGAAATGGAGAGGTGCCGGAGTGGTCGAACGGGGCGGTCTCGAAAACCGTTGACCCACTTGTGGGTCCCAGGGTTCGAATCCCTGCCTCTCCGCCAGAAACAAAAAAGATTGCCAGTTGGCAATCTTTTTTAGTCTCATTCCGATTCAATAAATCAAATTTAGAATGTCATTACCTATGGTGCCGTCAATGTCAGGGCGGACATCGAGAGAGGCGCCGGTCAGCAGCTGCCGGACTCGTTCCAAAGCCTCCAAATCAAGCGCGTCGGAGGCAATCTCGACCGAGGTTATCACATTGGAGCGGGCGTCGACCTGAAGCGAGAGCTCCACCCCACCCCACTCGAACTGCGCCGTGCGGTCGGCCGTGAACTGGCGCCAGCGGCCAAAACGCCACTCATCGCTGGCCATCTCGGCATAGATGCGTTGGACATCAGCATTACTGACCAGGTCGGCGAAATCACACACCTCGGCACGGCCGCCGTAAACGCTCTCGAAAGCCGACACAAGATGTGGCGCAATGCCATCGGCTGTTATGGCAGAATTGAGTTCGGCGAGGTTGACCACACGGCTCTGCACCGACGAGACCCCGTGTTTCTGCAACTTGGCGGGCTTGACTTTGAGGTAGCGTTTCAAATCTTCCATATTGCCGGCGATGAGCAATGTGCCATGGTGAAGGCGGCGATATTTGCCTACCGAAAAGGCGTTGCCGGAGAATTTGCGGCCACTGCAAAGCAGGTCGTTACGGCCACTCTTCTCAACCTCAAGTCCATAATTGGCCAAAGCGCCGGAGATAACTTGAAACTGGCGGTCGACATCATAAATTTCGTGCGGTATGACAAACGAAAAGTTCAGGTTGCCATCGTCATGATAGACGGCACCGCCGCCGGTACGACGCCGCATAAGAAAGCCGCCATCGGCCTCAAGGCGTTCTACATCGCACTCGCTGAAAGGGTTCTGGTTCTGCCCGATAACCACCGTGCGACAGTTCTTCCAAAGATACATCGTGACGGTGTCCGCCTCGGGCAATGTCATAAGATAGTTCTCAACCGCAACGTTTTGAAATGGATTGGTCTGGTTGGAAACAATTATTTGCAATTTCGGCACAATAAAATCAAAATTTATATGTTAAAGAAAGGTAATTCGGCGCCTGTGTAAGGTGGTAGTTGTTGCGAGAATAGGCAAATTCGAAATGCTTGATTCTCAAACCGATGCCGAATGACATGGCACTCAGGTTGAATGCCTCGATGCTGCGTATCTCGCGAGCCTGGCGGTAGTTGTAGCCTATGTCGACAAACAGCGACCGGCCGATGTAGACCTCGACCCCTGCACCGATATGACGCCCGAGGTTGTCGAAAAACTCCGCCGCCCATCCTGGCGTAGTGACTTCGCCCGTGAATGGGTCGACGACCGTCGTAGGTTCGAGAGGGTCGTCATAAATCAAGTTCCATCGCTGTAGATTTCTTGCGGCAAGGAAAAAACGGAACGGAGCCCGCGACAGTTTGTACGACACCTCGGCGGTAAGTTCAAATGGAACCTTCTCGACACTCTGGTCGAACGTCATTATCTGCGCACCGATGTTGCGGGCGAGCAGCGATGCCGTGAAACTTTTGTCGTCGCTGACATAGCTGCCGGCGAGGTCGAAGACGAGAGCCACGGCCGTGTAGGATTCGTACTGCGACAGGACAGGTTTGAAAGTGGCTCCGATACTGAAATTCGAATCAATAGGTAGCCCCCAACCGACGCTCAGCATATAGTCGCCAGCGGTGAACTTTCCCTGCCACTGCTCCGCCTCATCGTAACCCGTGAAAGTGCCGTAGGAATGGAACCTGAACGCCACCAGGATACTTCCCCAACGGCGGGGCTGAATTGCATAGGCTATGGAGCCAAAGTTACCCCCTCGGAATAACCCGGTGTAATTCAAGGCCAAGCCGACCTTAACCCGACCCGAGACCAAGGAGGGGTTGTCCAATCCGACGTTCATGTCGGCATCATAGACGGCCAGATAGCCCATGCCGAGACCCGCGGTACGGGCCGAAGTGGTAAAGTCGAGAATGGACAGCGTCGACAGCCCCGCCACCTGGGCGTGGGACAAATTGAAATTTGAATATTGAAAATTGAAAATTATGGCGCATACTAATACACGCCATAATTTTCCTTTTCCTTTAAAAAATTCAAATTTCAATTTTTATTTCTTTTTGTTGCGTTCGTGGCGCATGAGATGGCTGGGTTCGAGAGCCATACGGTCGGTCTCGAGCAGGCTGGCCACGCCTTCGTCGACACGGCGTTTGGCCTCACAGGCCTCGCAGTGGCACTCCTCGTGGTACTCACGTGGCTCGGTGTAGGTTGTGATGACGCCTTCGAAGTTGCGCAGGATAAACTTGTCGGGGCTCTGCGAAATGACGTACTGGGGCATGACGGGAGTCTTGCCGCCACCGCCAGGAGCGTCGACCACGAAGGTGGGGACAGCATAGCCGCTGGTGTGGCCGCGGAGGTTCTCAATAATCTCGATGCCCTTGCTGACAGGAGTACGGAAATGCTCCAGACCCATCGAAAGGTCGCACTGATAGATGTAGTAAGGACGGACGCGGTTGCGAACCAATTCGTGCATGAGTTTCTTCATCACATGGACGCAGTCGTTCACGCCGCGCAGCAGGACGGTCTGGTTGCCCAGAGGAATACCGGCGTTGGCCAGACGGGCAAGAGCCTGCTCGGCCTCGGGTGTGAACTCGTTGGGGTGGTTGAAGTGAGTGTTGAGCCAAATGGGGTGGTATTTTTTCAGCATTTCGCACAGCTCGGGAGTGATACGTTGCGGGCAAACCACCGGGGTACGACTGCCGAGACGGACTATTTCGACATGTGGAATCTTGCGCAAGCGCTGGATGATGTACTCCAACTTGGCGTCGCTCACCATCAGGCAGTCGCCGCCGCTGAGCAGTACGTCGCGGACCTGCGGGGTCTTCTCGATGTAAGCAAGGCACTTCTCGATACGCTCGCTGGGGCTGTCGTCGTCCTTCTGGCCGGCAAAACGACGGCGGGTGCAGTGGCGGCAATACATCGAGCACATATCGGTGATGAGGAACAGTACACGGTCCGGATAGCGGTGGGTCAAGCCGGGAGCTGGCGAATCCTCATCCTCATGCAGAGGGTCGTTGAGGTCGGCCGGAGCGATGTTGCACTCCTCGCCGGCCGGGATGGCCTGACGGCGGATGGGGTCGTACGGGTCATTGGGGTCAATGAGGCTCAGGTAGTATGGGGTGATGGCCATGCGGAATTTGGCCAAAGCCTTCTTGATACCTTCGGCTTCTTCGGGTGCAAAAGTGAAATATTTGCTCAATTGCTCGTAGGTCTCGATACGATTCTTAACCTGCCATTTCCAGTCGTTCCACTGCTCGTCGGTGACGTTGGGAAACAATTCTTTTCTGCGATTAACTTTCATATTGTTTACTTCTTTTTATTTGTCATTCAATAACATAAATCTTTTCATAGGCGACTACGCCCGAAAAGAAAGTGCTGCAAAGGTACACATTTTTTTCGGATTTTTTTGACATTGGTGCATTTTTTTTGCAACTTTTTTCGAGCCGTGACATAATAATCGGCCAAAAAACGCGTTATTGTTAAAAATCTTTAAAACAAATGACAATGTTAGACGACAACTCTACCCTTATGGCTGCCGCAGCGGCCCAACAAGTCGACACCGGCGCAATGCCGAAGGACGAATTCGGACAAATGGTCCACGCACAAGACAGCATCTCGCAGGTGTTGAAAGACAGCCTCAAGAACATGGACATCACTGACATCAAAGCCGTTGTCACAGGCGAAAACACTTTTGTCAAAGATGGTCTGCGACAGCTCTCTGAACTCACCGTAGGTTTCGTGCCAAAACTTATTATCGCCATCATCATCCTCTGGATTGGTATGCGGTTGGCCAAATTGCTCAAAAAAGTAATAGTCAAAGCCCTTGAGAAACGCAATGCCGAGCCCTCGCTCAAAACATTCCTCGGCTCGCTGGTCGACGTATTGCTCAAAGCTATGATCATCATCATGGCCATGGACGTCATCGGCATCAAGGCCACCTCGTTCATAGCTCTTCTTGGTGCCATGGGTCTTGCCATCGGCATGGCCCTGCAAGGCACTCTGCAGAATTTCGCAGGCGGCGTTATCATCTTGCTGATGAAACCGTTCAAGGTTGACGATTATATTGAATGCGGACAATACAAAGGCTACATCAAGGAAATACGCATTTTCCACACTATCATGCGTCCCTTCAACGGCCGCACCATCATAATCCCCAATAGCGAGTTGGCTACCAATAGCCTCATCAACCACACCAAGGAACCGCAGATTCGTCTCGACATCGTGGCGTCGGTTGCCTACGGTACCGATTTAGCCAAAGCCAAAGCCGTCCTTTGGGATGTTGTGAACGCTGAACCACTCATCATGAAAGAGCCGAAAGAGCCTACCATAGCTGTGAGCAACCTCAGCACCAGTTCGGTCGATATATCGCTATGGTTGTGGACCAATGTCGAGGATTACTGGACCCTGTGGATGCATATCCGCGAGGACATCTACATAGCCTTCAACGAAAACGGCATTGAGATTCCGTTCCCGCAAATCACCGTACACAACGCCCCCGAGACACCAAAAATCCACATGGAGCCTCGCGCCACAGAAAAGCACCTGTCCACCTCCGACGAAGAGAAACTCGGTTCTGGCAATTAATAACACCATCTCGCGACATGAAGAAATTAGCAATTCTCATAGCATTTCTGTCGGCAATGGCCGGCGGCATGGCACAGTCGCAAGACCTGCCTCTCGGCGAAAATGCTTTTGCCAGCGTTATCGTCTGCGAGCCAGGCAACGACTTCTACACCACTTTCGGCCATGCCGCCATCCGTATATGCGACCCAGGGCAAAACATCGACGTGGTTTACAACTACGGCACTTTCGACTTCAACACCAAAAACTTCTACCTCAAATTCGCCATGGGACGCCTCGACTACTGCCTCAGCCGCGCCAATTTCGGACACTACCTCGAAGACTATATCATAGAACGCCGCGCAGTATGGGAGCAGCGGCTCGACATCACCAACCAAGAGGTCAACAACCTCTTCCTTGCCCTCGAGTGGAACTACTTGCCAGAAAACCGCTACTACCGCTACGATTTCTTCCGCGACAACTGCGCCACTCGTGTGCGCGACATGATCAACAACTCGCTCATACATCGCACTCTCTTCACCCCGACCACACCGGCCGACGCACTCTCATACCGCGAACTCATCAACAGTCTGATGGACCGCAAACTCGAATGGTGGCGGTTTGGCACCGACTTGCTGCTCGGCGCCAGATGCGACAGACCATGCAACAGCGACGAATATATGTTCCTGCCCAAGGAACTGCTCGTCCAGCTCGACACAACAACCGTCAGCAATACCGGGAAACCCCTCGTGGCGCAAAAAAACAAAATCTGCAGCGACACCCGCCCCGAACTTAGCGACAGCGTCTCGCCGACAATCGTTTTTTGGTTCATTTTTGTCGCAACACTCTGCGTAACGGTCATCGGATGGGCCAAACGGTGGCGTCTTCAATGGATGGATGCCATACTGTTCGGGGCTGCTGCGTTGATATCCTTATTCCTTATATTTATGTGGTTTGCGTCGGCCCACTATTGCACAAAGCTCAACCTTAACCTGTTCTGGGCCAGCCCGTTGTTCATCTATTTTGCCATAGCCCTTCGTCGAAGCAACCGCTGGATTGTGGTCACACAAATGGTCTTGCTCGTCACTACGCTCATAATCATGTTGATTGGCTGGCCGCAACACTTCAACGCTGCGGTGTGTCCCATAGCGCTCACACTAATAATCCGACTTATTTCGCAAATAAAAACCGCCCATTAAAAAAAATAATGTATCTTTGCATTCAAAATTGTTATTGATATGAAGAAAGTAATTTACCTTCTGACCATGCTGATATCTATGGCGTTCTGCGCTCAGGCTCAGCAGTTTGCCTTGCCAAGCGTCTATGGCGATTATGATCAGTTGACCGTCTACGACTCCACCTCTGTCTTTATGGAGGAGTCCGGGCTCAGCCACGTCGTCAACCATCGTTACGTTTTGATGATTAACGCCACCGGCTGCGCGCACAACAATGTCGTGAAGGTCGACTACGACCCGCTGTCGGCTTATGTCGAAATAGAAAAAGTTCTCATTCACCGCGGCGACGGCAGCCACGACACCCTTGTGTGGCCTGACTACGAGAACAGCAGCACCGTGTATGACTACGTAGCCCCTGCCAGGATGATATACTGGGGTGCAAGCCAGAAGATGGTCGAAATCGGCCACCTCGACCCCGGCGACGCAATCGAGTTCACAACCTATCGCAAGGGCTACACCTACGCACTGCTGGCTGACGAAACCGCTGGCGAGGCCGACCCCGACGCCCGCTACATCCCGCCCATGCGCGGCCACTTTTACGACATCGTCCCCTTCTGGTCCAGCCAACCCATAAAACAGAAAGTATATCAACTCAACATACTCGACGAGAAAAAGCTCCAGTACCACGTCTACAACGGCGAGGTGAATTCTGAAATTGTACGCACAGGCAACGACGGCCGCACACTATACACCTTCAAGAAATCGGAAATCATGCCGCTCAAGCGTGAAGCCAGAGCATTGGCCAACAACGACATACAGTGCAAGTTGCTCCTCTCGACAAGTCCCGACTGGGAAGCCAAGTCGATGTGGTTCTACGGAGTGAATGAGAACTATGGCAGTTTTGTCCCCACCCCCGAAGTGCAGAAAAAAGTCAACGAACTGCTGCGTCCGGCCCGCACCGAAATCGACTCGATCAGCATCTTGACTCACTGGGTAGCCGACAATATCCGCTACGCCGGCATCTCGATGGGCGAGGGCGAAGGCTACACCCTGCACAACGCCGACATGAACTTTACCGACCGCTGCGGAGTATGCAAGGACAAAGCCTCGATGCTTATCACCATGCTGCGAGCCGCCGGATTTAAGTCGTATGCCGCCATGACCATGGCTGGCGAACGTATCGACCGCATCCCCGCCGACCAGTTCAACCACAGCGTGTGCGTGGTCCAGCGCCGCAACGGCCGCTACGAATTGCTCGACCCGACATGGGTCCCAAACGTACGTGAATTGTGGAGCAGCGCCGAACAGCAACAGGGCTACCTCATGGGCCTGCCCGACGGTGCCGACTTGATGGTAACGCCGGTATCGGCTCCCGAAAACCATTATATCCGCATCAACGCCAACACCTCCATCGACTACAGCGGCACACTGACAGGCACTATCACCATCACCGCCGAAGGCCAGAGCGACGCCTCGGTACGCGGCGTTTTCAGCGCCCGCCAGAGCGAGTGGCGCCAGAACCTTGAGGCCGAACTGACTGCCATTGCACCAAATGCCGTAATTACCGACATCAAATACACCGACCCCGACCGCTATCTCGAACAGCCGGTGAGCATAACCTACACTTTCGTGATTGACAACTACGCAACCGTAACCCCAGACGAGATTATCTTCATCCCCCTCAGCGCCCGCAACTTCTATCGCCGCGCCATGAGCCACCTCAACTTCGACACCAAGCCCGAAACACGCACCCAGCCTTTCGCCGACCGTTGCTCGAAACTTATCGAGATTAAAGAAAATGTCACCCTGCCCTACCAATACACCCAACTGCATTTTCCGCACATCGAGGGTGTGGCCGACCCGGCCGCCAGCTTCGGCTGCCAGTACTGGATCGAGGGCAACCGCCTGACTTTCGCCGAAAGCCTGATGTTCGCCAAACGTGTCTACGAGGCATCCGAATGGCCCACCTTCCGCGCCTCGGTCATCGGACAGCAGACCCTCGCCACAACACCTGTAATTTTAACCAAATAAACAAGACCGCACCATGAGAAAGATTTTTGCCATATCAGCAATTGTGTGTTTCGCCATCACATCGGCCTTTGCACAGCAGCCCGACGCCGAGTACCAGCTTCTGCGCCAGCGCTACACCGTCAATGCCGACGGCTCGACCGACTATAACTTCCGCAAGGAAATCAAGCTCATCCGCAACCGTGCCATCACGGCCTACGCCGACAAGGGCGAGACTTTCATCGTGTACGACCCCAAATACGAGGTCCTCACCATCAACGAGAGCTATACAATCCGTCCTGACGGTAGCCGTGTGCAGACTCCCGAGAACGCTTTCATCGAGCAGCTTCCCAGCCAGTGCGCCGACTGCGGTCGCTTCAACGGCATCCGTGAGATGGCTATCGTCCACACTGCCCTTGAATACAACTGCGTCATCGTTCTCGACTACACCATCCACCGCAACGCCGACCTCGTCAACGAAACCATCCAGCTCGTCGAGGACTGCCCGGTGCGCCTCTACGAGGTCGAAATCACCGTGCCCGAGAAATACGAGCTGATTGCCAACCTCAAACGCACCGACTATGTCGACGCCAAATTTGTCGAAAACAAGACCAGCCACTCCTATCGTCTTGTGGCCACCAACCTGCCGCAGAGCTTCAACGCCCCCTATCTGCCCTCAGCCGCTACACTCTACCCCACCCTCACTTTCTACAACGGCACACCTCAATTCAAGCCCGAATTCGACGAAGAGGGACTGCCCGAAGCCATGCTGACTATCGTCAACCTTATGGACGACAATCCGTTCCATACTGTCCGAGCCATCCGTAACCACGTCGTCGACAACATCCACCTCAACGACATCCCGGCATCGCTGCTCGGCTACACCCACGCCACCGCCAGCGAGACCTGGCAAAGCGGTTGCGGCACCGCCACCGACCGTGCTGTCCTGCTGGCCGCCATGCTGCGCACCGCTGGATTCAAGGCCCGCGTCTACGGCAAAGACTTCACGCAGGTGGCCGTCACCATCGACACCATGGAATACGACGCCACGCCCAACGGCAAAATCCGCCATCTGCCGGTTATCGGCGAGGCCCACGATGTGGTCAACACCATCGACGTCAAAACCACTATCGACCCGAAATTCGACACCCTCGAGGGCGGCTACTACCGCTACAGCATACCCACCGAGCCGGGAGCCTACCACATCGACGTGGCCCGCCTCACGCCGTCGCGCACTGCCCCGCTGCTGACCCAGCCTTGCAACGAGAACTACACCTACACCGTCAAACTGCCCAAAGGCATGAAGATGATAAGCCCCGCCTGTCAAATTGACAAAAAATTCGACGGCATCGGAACTCTCCACATCAAGGTAAAACAAAGTGGCCGCAAACTCAACATCGAGCGCAGTCTGGTTCTCGAAAAAGAGATTGTCACAGCGCAGGACTACGACAAGTTCCGCCAAATGATGACGGCATGGGCCGGCAACTGCCAGTTCTTGTTCAAAATGAAGTGAACCAACTTGTCACAATAAAAGAAATCGTTGCAATGCATTGCAACGATTTCTTTTTTTTACACCATAAGACCAATAAAAATCATTGCAATTTTATTTTTTTCGTTGCAGTCGCTTGTCCGGTCCGGAAAAAGTTCGTAACTTTGCAACAACTTTTCTGAAAATGAAAAACGAAAAGTGAAAAGCGAAAAACCTGAAGCAAAGTCGTTTCGATTCTCGCTTGTCGCTTTTAAATTTACAGGACGCCGGGGCGTGAGTGCCCCGATCACCCGCACAAAGAAGAAAACGGGTCAGAAGTCGGGTTATAGGC
>CADCPQ010000031.1 GCA_902803395.1 uncultured Bacteroidota bacterium | reverse complement strand
TGTAGTCGGTTTTGACGTAACCGAAGGGGAGGTTTTGCCAATCTATATTCATGATTTTCAAGTTTTTAAGTGTGTTATACATTTTTTTATCAGTCTACAAATATACGTTTTTTTTTGATTTTTTGAAAAATTATTTCTGTATGTCGGAAAAAAGTTGTAATTTTGCACCCGTTTTCGAGAGGTGTGAAGCTGCCTGAAAACGGCCCCTTAGCTCAGTTGGTTAGAGCAGCTGACTCATAATCAGCGGGTCCTTGGTTCGAACCCGAGAGGGGCCACAAAGGAATTGAAAATTGAAAATTAAACAGTGGTTTTCGATTTTCAATTTTTAATTTAACGGTATGGGACGAATAATGGCTATAGACTACGGCGTCAAGCGGACAGGGTTGGCAGTGACCGACCCCGAGCGCATCATTGCCACGTCGCTGACCACCGTCGAGACCAACGGCCTGATGAAGTTCCTTGCCGACTATTTCAGCCGCGAACAGGTCGATGTCGTTGTCGTAGGCGAGGCCAAGCACATGGACAACACCCCCTCCGAGTCGATGCGTTACATCGAGCCGTTTGTGCAGCAGTTAGCGGCTTCGTTTCCCGACAAGAAAATAGATCGTATCGACGAGCGTTTCACTTCGAAGATTGCGTTCCAGTCGATGATTGACGGCGGCTTGGGCCGCAAAAAACGCCAGAACAAGGCCCTGATAGATTCGGTCAGTGCAACTATCATGCTGCAAGATTACATGAAAACCTTAAAATAATAATATGATTTATCCAATTATAGGCTTCGGCCATCCGACACTGCGCAAAGTCGCCGCCCCAATCGACAAGGACTACCCCGAATTGGAGCAGCTGATCAAGGATATGTTCGAGACCATGTACGCTGCCGACGGCGTGGGCCTCGCAGCCCCGCAAATCGACCTCTCGATACGTCTGGTCGTCATCGGTTTCCGTCCTTACGACGAGAAGACCGACACCTACGGCGACGTCGCCGAGGAGCATGTGCTCATCAACCCCGAAATCGTGGAGTTCCGCGGCGAGAAGAAATATTTCAACGAGGGCTGCCTGAGCATCCCCGACATACACGAGGACGTGTTGCGTCCCGAGGCCGTCGTGGTTCGCTACATGGACACCGATTTCAACGAGCACACCGAGGAGTTCACCGGAATGTTGGCCCGTGTGGCCCAGCACGAAATCGACCACCTCGACGGCAAGGTCTTCACCGACCGCCTGAGCAACCTGCGCCGCACCATGCTGCACCGCAAACTCGGCGACATCGCAGCCGGCAAGGTGGCCACAAGATACCGTATGAAACAACCCGTCAGAAAGAAATAACGTTATGAAAATCAAAACAATCGTTCTTGCAGCGGTCTGCGTGGCGACTTTAGCCTCCTGCCGTCCGGGCCACGACAAGCTGGTGGCCAAAATCGAAGCCGGCGAACAGCAGCTTTCGATGGTCGACATCGCCTCCGACGACAGCTCGGCCGAGGACCTCATCGGCCTCTACGACAAATTTGTGCGCAACTACGCCGACGACTCGCTCGCGCCTGTATACCTTTTCCGTGCCGCCGAAATCGCGGCCAACATAGGCCAGACCGACCGCGCCGTGGCCTACCTCGACAAAATCATCGGCAGCTATCCCGACTACGACGACCTCGCCGGCTGCTACTTCATGAAAGGCTACGCCTACGACCTCAACCAGCAGTACGACCTGGCACGCGAGGCCTACGCCGATTTCGTCGACCTCTTCCCAGACCATTACCTGGCCTCCGACACCCGCAAGCTGCTGCCCTACATCGGAATGCCCGCCGAGGATATGCTCAACGCGCTGCTCGACAGCTCGACGGCCGAAAACCTCGCCGACAACTCCGCTCTCTGAAAGCGCTGAACACAAAACACCGTTATGACCGTGGATTTCAAAATTCACGGCCATTTTTTTTTGTCACCATTTTTGTTCAATAAACAATTGATTATATAATAGTGAAATACTGGTTATGCAATTGTTATATCTTACTATTGTAGGTATTGAGTAAGACATGAGTAAGAGATAAGTAAGAGATGAGTAAGAGATGATATGTTTAAAATGCTGATAATTAAGGAAATACAGAATGCACCTTTTTAGGGTATTTGAGAGGGTGCTCCTGTGTGCCTGAATTATCTGAATTTCATTGATTTACGTGCAGGAAGACGGCCGAATTTGGCTATGTCGGCTCACGACGCTGCCGCGAATATAAAAAAAAGCCCCGCTTTGTTGCAGGACTTTTGTGTTCTGGCGGAGAGAGAGGGATTCGAACCCCCGGACCCGTGAAGGTCAACGGTTTTCAAGACCGCCGCATTCGACCGCTCTGCCATCTCTCC
>CADCPQ010000030.1 GCA_902803395.1 uncultured Bacteroidota bacterium | reverse complement strand
GGCATGATGGTGCCGCGATAGTAGGGCATGAGGCGCTCGATGGTGTCCTTGAGGCTCTCGGTGAGGGGGATGAGGTTGTCGGGAATCTCGTTGTAGCGTGGGTCCATGCGGGGGCTGCGCTCGTCGTGCAGGTCAAGTGCCGGGGGTTGCACGTCGAAAGCGCGACGCCAGAGGAGCACCTGTTCGTCGCCATACTTGGCGGCGGTGTCGGCTTTGTTCAAGCCTTGGATGGCGCCATAGCTTTTCTCGTTGAGACGCCAGCTTTTCTGCACCGGAAGCCAGTCCATGTCCATCGCGTCGAGAATCTCGTTGAGGGTCTTGACTGCGCGTTTCAGGTAGCTGGTGAAGCAGAGCTCGGGGCGGAAGCCTTCGGCTTTGATAAGCTTGCCGGCTTCGTAGGCCTCTTTGATGCCGGCCTCGGTGAGGTCGACATCGGTCCAGCCAGTGAAAAGATTGAGTTTGTTCCACGCGCTTTCGCCGTGGCGCACAAGTATGAGGGTTTTCATTTCTGTGTCGATTTTTGTGTGTAAATACCTTCTTTTAGTTTGCCGCGATGCGAGAGCCACACCATGACGAGTCCACCGGCGATGAACGGCAGGCTGAGCAGCTGGCCCATGTTGAGGAGCATTCCGTCCTCGAAAGCCACCTGGTCTTCCTTGACAAATTCAATCAGCAGCCTCATGCCAAACAGCGCTACCAACCACCACCCGAAGAGGCGGCCATTGTGGAGCTTGCCGTCCTTTTTGAGGTAGGTCAAGATACTGACTATGAAGATGATGAAGTAGCTGAGCGACTCGTAAAGCTGGGTGGGATGCTTGGGCACCGTCTCGCCATTGCGCTCGAACACGAAGCCCCACGGCAGCGAGGTCTCGACGCCGTAGATTTCGCTGTTGAAGAGGTTGCCGAGGCGTATGAATGCGCCTCCGAGAGCCACGACGATGACTATACGGTCGAGAACCCACAGCACGTTGATGTGGTAGCGATGGTTGTAGAGCCACAACACGAGCAGTATGGCTATTGCCGCACCGTGGCTGGCCAATCCCTGATAGCCGGTGAACTGGCCGGTTTGCGGGTTGAACGGGAGGAAAATCTCGGGCCAGTGGGCGGCGGTGCAGAAATAGTCGGGTTCGTAGAACAGGCAGTGGCCGAGTCGCGCGCCGACGAGCACGGCGACGAAAATATAGACCACCAGACTGTCGAGCAACTTGATGTCCACCTTCTCGTGCTTGAATATCCGGCTGAGGATGAAATAGCCGAACAGGAAGGCGAACAGGAACCCGAAAGAATACCATCGCAGTCCGAACGACCCGATATTGAAGATTATCGGGTCGACGTTCCAGTGTATAGCGTTGAGTATCATAGGACTTACGGAGCCTATAGGTTATTTGGCATAGTTAATGGCGCGAGTTTCGCGGATAACCGTCACCTTGATCTGGCCGGGATAGGTCATCTCGTTCTGAATCTGGCGCGAGAGGTCGTAGCTGAGCTTGGTAGCTTCGGCGTCGTTGATTTTGTCGGCGCCGACGATGACGCGCAGTTCGCGACCGGCCTGGATGGCGTATGTCTTGACAACTCCGGGGTAGGTCATAGCCATCTCCTCGAGTTTGTTGAGGCGGTTGATATAGGCCTCGACAACCTCGCGACGGGCACCGGGACGGGCGCCGCTGATGGCGTCGCAAACCTGGATGATGGGGCTGATGAGGTTGGTCATCTCGATTTCGTCGTGGTGAGCGCCTATGGCGTTGCACACATCGGGATGTTCTTTGTACTTCTCAGCCAACTGCATACCGAACAGTGCGTGAGGCGTTTCGGGGTCGGTCTCGGGCACCTTGCCAATGTCGTGCAACAAGCCGGCGCGTTTGGCCAGCTTCGGGTTGAGACCGAGTTCGGAAGCCATAGTGGCGGCCAAGTTGGCAACCTCGCGGCTGTGCTGCAGCAGGTTCTGGCCGTAGCTCGAACGATATTTCATGCGGCCAACCATGCGCATCAACTCGTGGTTCATGTTGACGATACCAAGGTCAATGCAGGTACGTTTGCCGACTTCGTTGATTTCCTGCTCGATTTGGCGACGGGTCTTGGCAACCACCTCCTCGATACGGGCGGGATGGATGCGGCCGTCGGTAACAAGTTTGTGGAGCGACAGACGGGCAATCTCGCGGCGCACGGGGTCGAAACCGCTGATGATGATAGCGTCGGGCGAGTCGTCGATAATGATTTCGACGCCGGTAAGGCTCTCGAGGGTGCGGATGTTGCGGCCCTCACGACCGATGATGCGGCCTTTAACTTCTTCGTTTTCAAGGTTGAAGACGCTGACAGTGTTCTCGATGGCGGCCTCGGTAGCGGCGCGCTGAATGCTCTGGATGACGATTTTTTTGGCCTGCTCGTTGGCGGTGATTTTGGCCTCCTCGACGATGTCCATGATGCTGTTGCTAGCTTCGGCGCGGGCCTCGTCTTTCATCGACTCAATGAGCTGTGTTTTAGCCTCTTCGGCGCTCATGCCGGCGATATGCTCGAGCTTGTTGACGCTCTCTTTGTAAACCTTCTCGACCTCAGCCTGACGTTTGTGGAGGGTCTCGATTTCGCTGTTGAGTTTATCGCTCACGCCCTTGAGTTCCTCGCTTTTTTTCTGCAACTCGCCGACTTTCTGGGCGAGGGTCTGTTCGCGCTGCTTGAGTTTGTTCTCGGCGTCACGCATTTTGTTGTTCTGGTCGTTCACCTGCTTGTCGTACTCGCTTTTCATCTGCAGGTACTTTTCCTTGGCTTGCAGGATTTTTTCCTTCTTGATTACTTCGCCTTTTTCCTCGGCGTCCTTAAGCACTTGCTGGCTTTTCGAAAGCAGTTTGTTGCGCAAGATGGTAGTGGTGAGCCACACTGCGATGCCTCCTCCGACTACAATTCCAATAACGATATATACTACTGGCATAATGTTGTGAATGTGTTTTGTTTGGCGGGAGTTTCGCTGGCCTGCGAGGCGGGCTGCGGCGGATAGTCTTTAAAGAAATCCTGCACCTGATACCCTCCGGGAGTTATGGTAAACTCTGAAACGATAGGATTTGAGCGCCGGGCGTCTCAGCCATACAACCTACCCGCCCATGAGCAAACTCGGTTTGTAAATGGTGTTGAGTTTACAAACTGTTTCAGGTCCGGTGCAGGATTGTGTCGAGTGCGTTGTCGATGGCTTTCAAGCGGGTTTCCAGTTCGGAGTCCTTGGCTTTCAGCGTGTTCTGAATTTTGACCAGTTGCGTTATCTGAGTCAGGGCCACCATCGCCAGCAAGTCCTGCCGATCCTGGTAGGCGTAAAGTTTGCCATAGTTTTTGGCCTGGGTCTCAATAAGTTCAGCGGCCTTGACGAGGTTTGCCTCCTCGTCGCTGCTTATGCGAAGCTTGTAGTTTCTGTCGAGTATTGTGACTGTTGTCGAGACTTCTGCCATGGTGTTGTGTCGGGTTGTGTTTGTTTATTCCGTTTGTTCCAAAGTGGCCAAACTGTTGTCTATGATGTCAATCAACTGGTTGATTCTGGATTTTATATCTGCGGTACTCTCCTGTTGGGTCAGCTTAATCCCTTGTTTTAATGAATTGTTTTCTTCCTTTAATGTGTTTATTAATATGTTTTGTTCGTTAATTAATTCCTCAAGTGCAATGCGCTCTTCGTCGATGTCGGCCGACGCGCCCCGGACACCGCTTTCGGTGCCGAGTTGCTTGATTTTGCCTTCAATCGAGGCCAGTGTTGTTTCGTAGTCGAACATCGTTTTTAGCTACATTACATTATAAAAAGCGTCTGCAAAGATAGCAAATTATTCTCAATTGTGGGAAAAGTTTTTTTGTTAATTTTTAGGTAACGGCGGTCAACACGCTGTTTTTGTGATTTTTAGCACTTGAGATAAATTGCGTAAATGTAACTTTTGGGTGACGGTTTTTTGTGGTTTGGATTTTTTTTCGTACTTTTGCAAACCGATTTTGAAGCCGAACCCGAAATGTCCGCACCTGCTCATAACACCCGACGCTACGGCTGGCTGCCCGCCACGCTGGCGGTGCTGCTTGTTGCCGCGGTGGCGTGGAGTGCCTGCTCGGGAGTGGTCAAACTGGCCCCCTCGGAGCTGTTCGGCAGCGACATTTTCCTCAACCTACGTCTGCCGCGCATCATCGTGGCCCTGCTGGTGGGTGCCGCCCTGTCGGTGAGCGGCGCGGCCTACCAGTCGGTGTTCCGCAACCCGCTCACTGACCCCTACGTCCTGGGCGTCTCGTCGGGCGCGTCGCTGGGAGCCGCGGTGGCCATCCTGCTGGGGCTCGAGGCGAGGGTGTGGGGCATCGGATTGCTGGCTCTCGTGGCCGCGCTGGCCACGGTGTGGCTCATCTACCGCGTGGCGTCCATCGGCAACCGCCTGCATACCTCCACCCTGCTGCTCACCGGCGTCTGCCTCACTTTGTTGCTGAGCGCCGTAGTCACCTTCCTCATGGTGCTGCATCAGGACAAGATGGAGAGCATAATATTCTGGACCATGGGCAGTTTCGGCAGCGCGTCGTGGTTCGACGTAGCGCTGGTGGCCCCGGTCACGGCGGCCGGAGTGTTTGTCGTGCTCTACTACGCCAAAGACCTCAACCTGCTGCTGGCCGGTAGCGAGACGGCTCAAAGTCTCGGCGTCGAGGTCGAGAAGGTGAAACGTATGTTGCTGTTTTTCACCACCTTGATGGTCGCCTTTGCCGTCAGCGCCTGTGGCGTGATAGGCTTTGTGGGCCTCATCGTGCCTCATTGTATGCGCCTCATCTGCGGCCCCGACAACCGCCGCGTGGTACCCTGCTCCATCCTGGGCGGCGCCCTGTTCATGCTGTCGTGCGACACCCTGTCGCGCACCCTGCTGCAACCCGCCGAGCTGCCCGTCGGAAGCCTCACCGCCATCGTCGGCGCGCCGCTGTTCATCTATCTCCTTTACCGCAACAAAAAATCCTACTGACACGCCATGTCCGCCATCCAGCTCAACAACCTCGCCGTCGGCTACGGCCGCCGCACAGTCCTCTCGGGCCTCAACGCCACCGTCGAGAGCGGCGGTTTCTACGCCGTCATGGGCGCCAACGGCTGCGGCAAGACCACCCTGCTGCGCTGCATGGGCGGCCTCATGAACCCGATGGATGGCGAAGTGACGGTCGACGGACGCCCTGTGGCCGACTACTCCGCCCGCGAGATGGCACAGCGCGTGGCCTACGTGCAGCAACGCCCGTTGACCGACTTCGAGTTCTCGGCCTTCGAAACCGTACTCATGGGCCGCAACCCCTACCAGCGCAAACTCCAGAACGAGTCGCAGGCCGACTGGGACATCGTCGAACAAGCCATGCGGCAGACCGGCACGTGGCACCTCCGCCTCGCCAAACTCGACCAAGTGAGCGGCGGCGAGCTGCAGCGCATCATGCTCGCCCGCGCCATAGCCCAGCAGACCCCCGTCATGCTGTTGGACGAGCCCGTGTCGAACCTCGACGTCGCCCACCAGTTCGACATCATGGACCTCCTCAGCCGCGTCGAAGGCAAAACCATCCTCATCGTCATCCACGACCTCAACCTGGCCCTGCGCTACTGCCCGCGGCTGCTGCTGCTGGGCGACGGCGGCCTCGTCTACCAAGGCCCCACGGCCGACGGCCTCACGCCTGGCAACATCCGGCGCGTCTTCGGCGTCGACGCCTCGGTCAGCGACGGCTACGTCAGGTTCCTGCATTAAGAATCGAAAAGTAAAAAGCGAAAAGCGAAAGCCGCACCCTTTCGATTTTCACTTTTCGTTTTTCGCTTTATCATCGCCCCCGAATCGACCCCGGGCCGACTCCCCCGAGGCAAGGCCGAACCAAGGCCGAACCAAACCCGACCCGAACCCGTTCAATCCATTAATTTTTAGAGCATTACGCCTAACAGCAACAACTCGCTGAAAATCAAAAGGAAAGGGAGTGAAAGGCTTTCCTTTCACTCCCTTTTACTCCTTCTCACTCCCTCAAATAATTCTCACTTCACCACAACCACGCGGCGGGCTGTGGCGCCGTCGACCTTGATGAGGTAGGCACCGGTGGCGGGCACCTCGAAGCGCACCTCGCCGTTGGGGTTGCGGCGTGTGGCCAGCAGGCGACCCACGGCGTCGTACATCTGTACATCGCGGCCTTCGGCTCCGCCAACCAATATGCCGCCCTCGTAGGCGCGCACGGTGAGGTTGATCTGGCTGACGTTGACGATACCAACGCTGTCACCAATATAAATGGTGTCGTGGATGATGAGTGTATCGCGGTAAATGACCGTGGTGTCGTGCACGAAGACGGTATCGACCAACGTCAGTGTGTCGCGGTAGACGATGGTGGTGTCGTGGATATTGAACACCACGGTATCGCCAGGAATATAAACGGTATCGGAAGCGAGGTAGATTGTGTCACCAGGAATGACGATAGTATCGCCCGGGATGACGACAGTGTCGCCGGGAATCCATACAGTGTCGACTATAGTGGCATTGGTGTCGTCAGTAACGGTGATGGTGTGCTCAGCCCATGCGCCGCCACGGTCGGTGTAGGCCATGGCTAAGACATTATACGTACCAGCCTCGAACCACATGAAAGTGGCCTGGTTGCCATTTTCATTGATGAGTCTATAGGGTTCACTAGTACTCCATGAGTAATACACTTCATCGTCGCCGTCCTGGGTGACATTGGCGGTTAATGTGACGCGATGGTCAACTGCCGTTGTACTGCGTCCGACTATCTCGACCGAGATGTTGTAGGGGATGTCGATATAGAACTGTCCGAATAATAAGTATCCGCCAACCGGGTCGTCGCAACTTATGCGCAGTCTGACGGTTTGTCCGGCGTAGGGCACGAGGTCGATAGTGTCATAATTTACATCAAAATATTCCTCGTCCTCATAGTACCGTCCAATGGCGGTACGTGGTATGGTAGCCAGAACAGTATTTTCGGCAATGACCTCGACGGTATAGTTGTAGCTTTCGGTGGTACCAATGCCGGTGAAGAAGTAGGCTGAATAGTTGCCGTCTTCGGGCAGGATTATTTCGGGGCTGGTGATGCTGCCACTACCTGTGACATAACCTTGTCCGTAACCTTCCCAGAAGTACCAGTTGCCGGCGGCTTCCCAACATTGACCAGATATGTCAACGGGGTTGTTTATGTCGCCGTAGGGCACATTCTCGGCCGGGCAGTTATAGTCGGAAATTTCAAATTGTGTTATGTAGATCGGGCAGGAGGCAATGCCGGGAATCTCGACGCGGACGGTGTCGCCTGCATACTGACCCAGCGAGATATACTGCACAGGTGCATTCTGTTGCTGGCCGTAGGCGGTCAGGGTGTTGGTGTCGCCGTTGATCATTACGTTGCAGATATATGTGCTGTAGGAATCACCATTCTTAATCCTGATGGCCAAACGGGTGTCGGTAGTGATGCCAACGAAGGCGGGGCTTTTCAAGGTGTTGTAATACGATACTGTGGCATAGTCGCTTGTTCCGGAACCGTTACCACGCCAGCACGAATTGAAACTTGCTGTGTAGGGTACAGTTTCCACGCACTCGGCAGCGTCGACGAACTCTACGTTGATGAGATGGTCGCTTGTGAAGTTGACGAAGGTGTATGTGTAAACTATGCGCTGTACGCCGTCGATATTTCTATATTCGGCAATAAGACTTGGGTCGCCCTCGCCGGTTCTGGTATCATACACACTAATCTGATTGCCGTCGACGAATATATTGGCCAACTTCCCATCGTCGGGTTCCACGATGAGACTGACAGTGGAGCCTTCGGCTATGTCAAGAGCATCACCCGAGGGCACAGCGCTGTTGTGATACCATACGCTGCCACCTTCGTTGTAATTGACTGTGAGGTCGTATCTCGGTATTTCCGCACGCGGACCTACGAGCATACGGATAAGCGGAGCTTCAATGCCCCATCCAAAACGTCCAGGGTTGCTGGAGTTGGTTGGGTCGGTAATATAGATGGCGTAGTCGTTGGGGGTGAACTGGTTGGCATAAGCCATCAGGTTATGTGCCGTATCGTTTTTAAGGCGAACCCAACTTGCGGTGTTTTCGTCAATATATGTTTCAGCGTAGCTGGCAGCCATTGTGGCTACGGCGAATTCGTGATCTTCTTCAAGCCTGTAGCCTATGCGGTACGAGGTGTTGGGTTGTAACTCAGGCTGTTCGGGGAACATTATGCGGATAACCTCATAATCGCCGGGGTAATGGTAGCCGTAGTCAGTGTTGATTTCGCTGGCGGTCACGGTGTGGATGCCAGCACCGGTGTTGGTAAACTCGGTACCACTAATGAACTGGACACCACCATTATCGGAATATTCATCAGTCTGGAGGATAGCGCTGATGCGGGCACCGACGTATTGGCTGCTCTGGGGGGTGGCAGCGGGAACGATTTCGACGCCACGGATAACCCATCTCTGACCGTTGTCATCAACGGGAATTTCGGTACCGGTGGTATAACGGTTGTTGACACTGTAGTTGGCAAGGTTGTAGCCACCCTCGTTATCAGTGTTGTAAATGTAGCCATTATCCAAGACGTAGCCAGCACTGAATTTATTGCCGGCCAAGAGCAGGCCGTTGTCGTAGCCCCATATATAACCCCCGTCATCTAACTGATTGACGCGGAAGAGGATGGTGTCATATTCGTTGTGGACGTTGGAGTCGGCGGTAGTAAGTTTGGCAGTGGCACGATAGATACCAGAATTGGCGGTGTAGAGACCATTGTTCAAAGGCTGGAAAGTGCTGCTGAGATATGACGAGCTATATCCAAGCCAACCGCGACCGGCGGCCACGTTGTCGCGACCTTCGACAAAGAGGGTGTCGGTTTGCGTGGTGCCGGCAGGCAGAGTGGAACGGGTCTGGCTGGCCGAGGTTGCCACCGACTGACCGTCAGAATCAAGGGTGTAGATGTTGACAGCGAGGTTGCTCTGAGCCACAGAGCCGTTGTTCTTAATTGGGGTGTACCACGAAATGGGGAGCTGCATACCCTGCGGAATCTGGCCGTAGCCACCCTCTACGTAATGGTCGGCATAAGTTTGTATGCGTGACGCTTCTCCTGCGAGAACGGTCACATTGTCAATAGCCCAAACGTAGCCGTAGGTGGCCTGACTGGTCCTGCGGGCTTTGCTGTACCAACGGAAGCGGATTTTGAGGTGCTCGTTACCGGCGGCGGCAAGGGGAAGGGTGTAGAGCTGCTGGCCACGAGCATTCCAATCGTTGATGTCGCAGTCAACACCGTTGATGTTGATTTCCAAGGAGTGCCAGGCACCGGTGGCATCGGTGTAGTCGATGTAGCAGGTGTCATAAAATTTCATGTAGAACTGGAGAAAGCGAATGTCGATGATGGCGGCAGCCGAAGCGTCGATTTCGTCGAGCTCAAAATAGGCGTTAAAAGGGTTGCTCGGATTAATCTGATTCTGGTCGTAGCACGACATGAGCATAAAGCCATTGTCGTCGTAGGCACCCCAGCCCATAGTATCGGTAAAGACAGCGGCAACGTACATTTTCATGAAGTACTGGTCAAATCTGGGGTAGTTGCTACTGAATGAACTTGAGTTCAAAAAAGCCACGTTTGGCATGCGATGCCATGTGGCGTAATAGCCATTCTGGGCGTGGTTGACTCTGCCGGAGACAGTGGCAGGGGCGGGGTTGTTGGCATTGTAAGTTCCGAGGGTGTAGCCAGCTTGGTCGGCTGCGAAATTAAATGATGCCAACGTATCGCCACTTTTGGCGAAGATTGAGGCGTTGTAGTTAGCCTTCTTTGCATTAAGTGGTTGACCGCCAGCCGTTTTAAGCGAGGCGGCATCGATACCGATTGTTTCGGTCTGCGCCATGGCTGCAAAACACAGCACCACAGCGGCAATCGTTGAAAGGAGTCGTTTTGTTCTCATATTATTACTGTTTAATTAATTGATATTCAATGAAATTATGTCAGTGTATAAAGCAATAACTATTGTGCAAATATACACAATGTTTTTGACTTTTGCAAATATTTTCAGAAAAAATGTTCACACCCGGGCGCGGCGGGTTGGGGCATCGTCGACCTTTATGAGGTAGGTACCGATAAAGGGCACCTCGAAACGCACCTCGCCGTTGGGTTTGTGATTGATCGGTGGCAAAATTACAACTTTTTCACGACATACAGCCCGATTTTTGAAAAAGAAATTATCAGGCTGATGCCAACAACTTGATTGTGTCTGTTATCGGGTAACCACAACGCGCTGCGTAGTGATGCCGGCCATGG
>CADCPQ010000029.1 GCA_902803395.1 uncultured Bacteroidota bacterium | reverse complement strand
CCCGATGGAATTATATATTACGCAGTACTTTACATCATCGTCGATACCCGACAAATATATGACGTCGTTTACCGGATTGGGATACATCATGGCCGTCAGACGGTCAATACCGTCGATGCCATGCCATTCTATGTCATCATGCCAATCTATGGCATAGCAATCATTATGTACCTGCAAATACACATAAGATTCTGAATTTTCGTCTATAAGTTTATCGTTGCTGTATTCGTGAACGCTGTCATGGATACAACATATCATAGTAAAAAACTCCTTTCCTTGTAGTATACATGACACATCTTGACACCATCCATAATACATTCCCCAAGTTGGACCTACACCTTCGACAAACTCCATGGTATCCATGAAATTTGTAAGGTTCCATCTTCTGACAAGGTTAGTCCTTAGGTGTTTCTGTCCATTTTGATAGTAAACACTGTCGATTACCAGAGGCGGTACATTCCCTGAAGATTGCCATACACCGTTTTGCATGGTATCTCCAACGTTAAGGCTCAAATCCATAAACAATATTTCAGCACTGTCCGGGGAAAGGTAAATGTTCCCGTACCCTTCATCATAATAATAATAACCATATAGTTTACTGTGATCAATGCTTTCTCTAAGTATGACATCACCATAGTAGTGATTAATAAAGTAGTTATTTGTAAATGTATTATAATAGCCTGTCGATGCACGTATATACGTTTCCCCAGAAACAACAACGGTATCGTTTGTGAAAGCCAATCGTACATATGAGTGACATCTACTTGCTTCCATAGGCTCATGGCTTAGAAACATATATGCCTCGGTCCAAATCGTAACGCTGTCGCCGAAAACGGAGCGGTAGACCGTAGCGGTGTCCTGCGCCGTGGCGGCGGTGCCGGCGAGCAGTGCAATTGCAATTGTAAGACAAATCTTTTTCATGGTGTTGTGTGTTTTTTGAATTTGCAAAATTAAGAAATTATATTGTATTATACAACTTACGTGGATGAGAATCTCGAAACGGGCACATTTTTAGCATTATTTTACTATCGACTTGCATTTTTGATTTTCTGGTCTTACATAATATAAATACAGAAAAAAAACGAAAATATTACAACACCGCAATAAAATTTAACATTTTTTTTCGTTTTTTTGTTCTTCCACCCCCTTCCGGGCCGTTTTTCAACCCGTTGCGGCACCCTCACCGAAAGTTATCCGACTGCAAAATTACACTTTTTTTTCAAAAAAATTGAAAAAAAATTTGGCGGTTTGGAAAATGTTCGTATCTTTGCACTTGAAATAATATTGAAATAATATCAAAATAAATTAAATAACAATCTAAAAATCAAAACAATGGAATCGAAAGAGAAAATCAAAACCATGACAGGAATCAACAACGGATTCCTTCACATCCTCATCAATCTTGCCCTGCTGGCCGTAACGCTGGGCTTGATGATTTACGGCATCGCCTACGAGATAGGCTGGACCGCGCCACTCGACGCTCTGCTGTGGTGCCTGTGGGCTCTGCATCTGGGCGGATTTATGGTGATACAGCCCAACCACGCCCGTGTGCTCACATTCTTCGGCCGCTATGTCGGCACCGTGCGCCAGAACGGATTTTTCTGGCTCAACCCGCTCTATACCAAGAAGAAAATCAGCCTCCGCGCCGACAATATGGACGTCGAGCCCATCAAGGTCAACGACCGCAACGGCAACCCCATCATGATTGGTCTGGTGCTGGTGTGGAAGGTTGAGGACACCTACCGCGCCTGCTTCGACGTCGAGGCATCGTCGTACAACAGTTTCGTGGCCGTCCAGAGCGACTCGGCGCTGCGCAAAGTAGCCAGCCTCTACGCCTACGACAACCTCGAAGACCTGAACGAGGTGACGCTGCGCAACGGTGGCGACGAAATCAACCGCCGTCTCGAGGCCGAAATCCGCAAGCACCTCGAAATCGCCGGCATCGAAGTGATCGAAGCCCGAATCAACTATCTGGCTTACGCCCAGGAGATTGCTAGCGTGATGCTCAAACGCCAGCAGGCCGAGGCTATCATCGCCGCCCGTGAGAAGATTGTCGAGGGAGCCGTCTCGATGGTCGACATGGCTCTGAAAAAATTAACCGCCGACCATGTGGTCGACATGGACGAAGAGCGCAAAGCCGCCATGGTGAGCAACCTGATGGTTGTGCTCTGCGGCGACGAAGGCCCCAGCCCCGTCATCAACACCGGAAGCTTGTACTAAAAAAGCCATGAAGAAAAATTTCGCATTGAGAGTCGAGGCCGATGTCATGGAGGCCATCGAAAAGTGGGCTGCCGACGAATTCCGCAGCACCAACGGTCAGATTGAATGGATACTGGCCGAGGCTCTCAAACGCGCAAAACGCACCCCTAAAAAGAAATGAAAGATCGCAACAAAATAATATTCCGCGCATTTATCATCGCTTCGGCTATAATCATGCTGGTTCAGACCGTGACACTTGTCACCCACCTCGACAGCCATCGCTATTCCGGTCTCATCATAGCCGCCATAGAAATCATAACCGTGGCGCTGCTCGCATACTGCACTCTCCACCCGGAACTCAACCGCAACTATAAATTCAAAAAAAGCAATGGACAATGGAATTGGGAGAGAGTGACCTATGCCCCCGACCCCGACGGAATGCGATACATATCGGCCGGAGTGGGCTCGATTCTTGTGGCCCTGCTTTTCTTTGTCATTGCGGGTTCCCGGCTGTGGCCTGACATAATAACCGAAGAACGAATAACTATTGCAATCATCGCGTTGCTAATTCCATTCTGCACGGTATATTGCGTTGTAGAAAACTCATTGCGAAAGAAATCAAAAAACTGAATATGAACGAAAGGGAAGAAATACTGCGTGTCGAGGGACTCTGCAAACGGTTCGCTCTCTCACGCAAACAACAAAAAATCGAACGCACCAGAGCTCGATATAAAGTAGCCGTTGACGACCTGACTTTCAGTGCCTATCGTGGCGAGATATTCGGTCTGCTGGGCCCAAACGGTGCCGGCAAGACAACCACGCTGCGTATGCTCTCAACCCTCATCCGGCCCGACAGCGGCGATGCCTTGCTCGACGGCTGCAGCGTAGTGAGCCAGCCCGAAGAAGTCCGCGGCAAAATCGGATTCCTCACCTCCGAGCTCAAACTCGAAGACTTTTTCACACCCAACTACTTGTTCGACTTTTTCAGTCGTCTGCACGGAGTGGATGATGAGACTTGTGCCACACGCAAAAAGGCGATGTTCAGCCGTTTCGGCATCGACCAGTTCGCCGAGGTGAAGGTGGCCAACCTTTCCACCGGCATGAAGCAGAAACTCTCGTTGGTCATATCATTGGTACACGACCCCGAGATAATAATATTCGACGAGCCGACCAACGGACTCGACGTGCTGACAGCCCGCACCGTTACCGACTACCTGCAAGAACTACGAGGCCAAGGCAAAACCATAATTCTCAGCACCCACATCTTCAGCCTTGTGGAACGCCTGTGCGACAGGGTGGGAATCATAATCGACGGACGCCTCGTAGCCTGCGGCAACCTTAGCGAGGTATGCAACGGCATGAACATCGAGGACCGTTTCTTCGAATTATACAAAGAAGTGAAAGGAGGCCAAGAATGAAAAGCAACACCTTAACAATAATAAAGAAAGAATTCGCCCGCTTTTTCGGCGACCGGCAACTGCTGTTCACCACGGTCATCATGCCTGGCCTGCTCATATACATCATCTACAGTCTTATGGGTTCCGGCATCCAGAATATGGTCACCGAAGGTGCCGACGAGACAGTCACTTTGCAAGTTGAAAATATGCCGCCGAGTCTGGCACCAATGTTCTACTCTCTTGGCAGCAGCATCTCTGTGTCTGATTGCGCCATATCCGACGACGACATCGCGCAACTGGAAGACAAGGACATCAACGCCGTACTGCTGCGTTTTCCGGAAAACTTCGATAGAATTGTTTATGCGGAGCGTTCTGAAAACTCCGAAACTCCTAATGTAGAGATTTTCTTCAACAGCACCAACAACGCCAGCAACCGTGTAAGCATGGTAGTCAGCTCTATGCTCAACAACTATGCCCGTCCTTACACCGTCAGCACTCTCGACCAGGCCAGCAACGACTCGATTGGTGCCATGATTTGGAGCAAAATACTGCCTATGCTCATAATCATGATGCTTTTCAGCGGAGTGATGGCCATTGCCCCAAGCAGCATAGCCGGCGAGAAAGAGCGTGGCACCATTGCCACACTGCTCGTCACCCCTATGAGACGCAACGAATTAGCTATCGGAAAAATCATATCGCTCAGCAGCATAGCTTTGCTCAGCGGCATTTCCAGCTTCGTCGGAATCGCCCTATCGCTCCCTAAAATGATTAGCATAGAGGGCGCCGAGGAGGCCGAAAGTATGCTCGGCTTCCATTACACCACAAGCGACTATTTCGTGCTGCTGCTCATCATCTTTGCATCGGTACTCATCATGGCTTCAGCCGTAAGTCTGCTTTCGGCATTGGCTAAAGACGTCAAGAACGCTGGCACCATGGTAACGCCTTTCATGTTGGTAATCATGTTGGCCGGTCTATTGCCAATGTTCCAAACAGGAGCTTCGGAGTCGCTGATAATCTACCTCATCCCGTTCTACAACTCAATTGAGGTTATGACTGCCGTCTTCGCCCATGAGATGGCATGGATGCCTGTCATAGTGACACTTGTCTCCAACGTGGTCTATACCGGCATCGCCGTTTGGGGCCTCACCCGTATGTTCAACAGCGAAAAAGTGATGTTTTCGGCATAAGTTGAATCAACAATTTTCAATATGAAAAAGATTGCTCTGATAATCATGATGTTGGGCGCGTTCACAATGTTGCGCGCCCAATGGTGGACCGGAATGAGTGCAAAAACGGGTCTGGCGCTGTGCATACATCTGACCGATACATCGGCCGAATTATACAGTCCTATGCAGACCTCCGACCCCATACCCGTCAGCAACTGGTCCTACTCCTCAGGCAAACTGAACATGGAGTGCAAATCTATCGGCTTGAAAATCAGCCTCACACGACGTGACAGCACTTTCAGTGGCTATTGGAAGCAGAGCATACTCAAGGAAGACATAACTTTCTATCCAACCGATACGCTTTTCTCGATGAATCGCCCGCAGACTCCGCAGCCGCCCTATCGCTTTGACGAGGAGACCATTACCGCCGACTACACCGATTCTCAGGGTAACAAGGTTCATCTCGAGGGAACTCTCACCTACCCAAAAGGTGGCAAACGCTACCCAACCATAGTGCTCGTCAGCGGCAGCGGTCAGCAGAATCGCGACGAGGAAATCTTTCAGCACAAACCTTTCCTCGTAATCGCTGACTATCTGGCCAGTAAAGGTGTTGCTGTGCTGCGCTACGACGACCGCGGCATGGGCGCCAGCACAGGCTCGCTCGACAACGCCGACACCCGCCTCTTCGCCGAGGATGCCGAAGCCATGTTCAACGCCGTTCGCAACAACAAGCACGTCGACCCCGCACGGCTCGGCATCGGTGGCCACAGCGAGGGCGGCGCCATAGCACCGATGGTGGCGGCGAAAAACAATAACGTGAAGTTCGTGGTGATGATGGCTGGACAAGGATGCACGGGTCTCGACGTGATGCTACAGCAAAACGAGGCCATTTTCCGTGCCAACGGACTCAGCGACAACCTGTTGACCATACGTCAAGCCTGTATGCGTGAACTATTGACCATGCCGGCAGGCAGCAGTCAGAAAGAGTACAAAGCCGTCATAGCGCGTCACACCGAGGGTCTCACCAAGGAACAGGTCGACAGTATGGGCTTCGCAAAAGGCGCGGCCTACCAAATCAAACAGCAGATGGACAGCCGCTGGATGCAGACTTTCCTCACACTCGACCCAGCCGAATACCTGCCAAAGGTAACGTGCCCCATCCTGGTGCTTCAGGGAACGAAAGACTGCCAAGTTTTGGCAGGTCCGAATCTTGCTGGCATCGCAAAACTTGCGGGAGGACACGCTCAACTGCATCTGTTGGAAGGTCTCAACCACCTCTTCCAACACTGCACAACCGGTTCGCCCGATGAGTACATACTGATCGAGGAAACATTCGCCCCTGAAGCGATGCAGGCTATCGCCGATTTTATTTTGAAGTTGTGACACAATAAAAACGCGAATGCGACGTTAATGTTGCATGATTGAACCGCAAACACTCAAGCGTGGCGACCGCATTGCCATAGTGGCACCGGCCCGGAAGGTGACACCTGCCGAGGTGGAACCTTTTGCCAAAATGCTTGAAAACAAAGGCTTCAGCGTAGTGCTGCCCGACGGTTTGTTTGCCGCCGACAACCAGCTCGGTGGCTCCGACGAACATCGCGCTCAGGTTCTCCAACAGCAACTCGACGACCCCGACATCCGCGCCATCGTGTGCGCCCGCGGCGGTTACGGAACGGTGCGGATTATCGACAGGCTCAACTTCAGCCGCTTCGCCGAAAACCCGAAATGGATTGTCGGATACAGCGACGCCACAGTGCTACATGCACACCTCAACCGTCTGGGATTCTGCACCCTGCACGCTACGATGCCTATCGACATAGCGTCCGAAAACGACTTCGGTTCCGACGCCGCCACAACCCTCATCGACGCACTGACCGGACACCATCACAACTACCAATTCGCACCCAACACATTAAACCGCGCCGGTTCGGCCGAGGCCGAAGTGGTGGGCGGCAACCTCTCGATTCTCTACAGCCTCATCGGCACCCCGTCAATGCCCGACACCAATGGTCGGATACTGCTCATCGAGGACCTCGACGAGTACCTCTATCACATCGACCGCATGATGACCGCCCTGCGCCGAAGCGGTGCTCTGGACGGACTCAAAGGCCTGATTGTCGGCGCTTTGAGCGATATGCACGACAACGCCGTACCGTTCGGTTTGACGGCCGAGGAAATAGTGCGTCGCGCTGTCGACGGACTCGGCTTCCCGGTGGCTTTCGGAGCCCCGATAGGACACATCAAAACAGGCAACTGCGCCCTCGTCCTCGGAAAAAAAATTCGCCTCGAAGCCTCCAATTCAGAAAAAAGTTGTATCTTTGCATTTTGATTTGTTACCGGCAAAAACCGCAACTGCAATGCTGCTCGTCTATACACCAAAGGTAACCAACAGGTTAGGCTACACCCTCGGCGTGGTGCTTCGCACCATCTTGAAGGTGGATTTTTCCATCACCAATGACAGGAACGTTTTCGACGCCCACGACGACGCCAAGCTCTGCTACGACGGCAGCCGCATCGACGGCGTCCCCTTCATCAAAGCCCACCACCTGCTGTTCGAAACAACCATAGCCGAGCAAGAGCCCCGTTGCTTCGACTACAACGGCACCAAAGCCCTCTTCCCGGTGTTCGGCAAGGACGTGGATTTGCCCTTCGACCCATTCGCCGCAACGTTCTACATGATAACACGTTACGAGGAATATCTGCCGCACCGCGAAGACGAGCACGGCCGCTTTGCCGCCAACGAGAGTCTGGCCGTGGCCGAGGGATTCCTCCACTGCGCCGTGGTCGACCGATGGGCACTGATGGTGGCCGACGTCATACACAAATACTACCCCGGTTTTCACATCGCCGAGCGCAAGTTCAACGCAGTACTCACCGTCGACATCGACGCCGCCTACTGCTACCTGCACAAAGGCGTGTTACGCACCGTGACGGGACTGCTGCGCGATATGCTTCACAGGCACGACATGGACGAGGTGAAGCGCCGAATACGTGTGCTCCGTCACCGCGAGCAGGACCCCTACGACACCTTCGACTACATCCTCGACATTCACAAGCGCCATCGCGATATGCGCCTCATTTTCTTCGCATTAGTGGCCGACTATGGGATGTTCGACAAGCCGATTTCGCATCACAACATCTACTTCCGCCAACTCCTGCAGCACATCGACGACTACGCCAAACTGGGCGTCCACCCCTCATATGCGTCGGTCGAACGCCCTGAACTCGTGGCTGTTGAGACAAAAAGGCTCGCCGACATACTGCACCGCGGCATCGTTCGCTCGCGATTCCATTTTCTCCGCCTGCGGCTGCCCGACTCCTATAGGTCGCTGACTCCGGCAGGCATCAGGCACGACTACTCGATGGGCTTCGCCGAAGCCATCGGACTGCGCGCCGGAACGGGCACCCCCTACCCTTTCTACGACCTCGAACGCGACTACGAAACCGAACTCACCATACATCCTTTCTGCCTGATGGACACCACGTTGCAGAAATACCTGCGCATGACTCCCGCCGAAGGCCTGGAGGCTTTCAAGCGCGAGGTCGACGAACTGCGCGAGGTGGGCGGCACCTTCAGCTTCATCGTCCACAACCAGAACCTCGGCGAACTCTTCGGCTGGAAAGGCTGGCGTGAGGTGTTCGAACAGGCCTGCCAATACCTCGACAACCAAAAATAAGACGCCCATGATAAACTACAAAGAAAAACTCCACCTCATCCGCGCCTTCGTTTTCGACTTCGACGGCGTCATGACCGACGGCAGCGTATGGATGTATGCCGACCGCGAGACCGTACGCTGCGGCAACATAAAAGACGGATTTGCAATACAATACGCAGTCAAGAAAGGTTATATCGTGGCCGTCATTTCGGGAGCCACATCGCTGAGCATCAACAACCGGATGGAGTCGCTCGGCGTGACGCAAATCTACACCGGCTGCGCCAACAAAATGAGCACCTACCGCAAGTTCCTCGAAACCAACCACCTCGCCCCCGAACAGGTCGTATGCATGGGCGACGACCTGCCCGACTACGACATCATGCGCGCCTCGGGAGTGGCCGCCTGCCCCGCCGACGCCGCCGTCGAAATCAAAGAAATTTCGGACTATATATCCCTCTACCCCGGCGGAAAAGGCTGTGTGCGCGACATCATCGAACAAACACTCCGCCTGCACGGCCAATGGTTCCACCCCGACGCATTAACTTGGTAATCAATATGAAACGTCACGCCTACACCCTCTTGTTCGTCATCGGTCTTGCGTTCTTCGCGCCCGAGGTTTCGGCGCAGAACTACTCGCCCGGCGACACCGTGACGCTCTACCCCCTGAAAGGCACCTTCTACGCCAACCGTTTCGTAGGGCGCAAAACATCAAGCGGCGAAGTGTTCGACCAAAACCTTTTCACCGCCGCCCACTGGAAAATAAAACTCGGCACCTATGTGCTCGTAACCAACGAAAACACTGGCAAACAGGTGATTGTGAAGGTCAACGACCGCTGCCCCCGACATGGGGTGCTCGACATGAGCCGCCGCGCCGCACGTGCCGTAGGCATCAAGGGGTGCCAGCCCGTCAAAGCAAGGTTGCTCGGACCCGGATGGAAAGAGGCCTGGGAGGCTCAGCACGACAATCTTCCCTCTTTGGAAGAACTTGATGTTCAGGTGATTGGAAAATCATATCATTCGTCCGAACCCGTACCGGTCGAAAAGCCGAAACAAGTAGTCGAGGGCCAGTACGACCTCTTCATTGGCACCGCCGCGACACGCGACGACGCCGAACAAATGATCAAACGGCTGCCCGAACAATACCAGACCAAAGTGGAGCCCCACGCCGAATTCGGCACCGACGGAGTGTCGCTGATACTGCGCCTCGGGCAATCGCACCACAAAGTTGCCGAGCTTCAGTCGAAACTCCTCGAACAATTTCCCGAAGCCGCCATCCGCAAAGCCCCCAAAGACCGGAGGTAGCAAAACAGCTAAATTACTGAAAATCAGCATTTTAATATTAAAATACATAAACATCTGAAAATCAAGACGTTGGATGGGTTCGGGTCGTATTTGGTTCGGCCTTACATCGGCCACGCCTCGGCCACCCCTTCTGCAGCCCACAAAAAAGCACGTCCCGAAGCCGACCGAAACACGGCCGGATGCCGTAAAAAAAGCGATGAAAAAATAAAAAAACTCAAAATTTTTTTCATAATTAAATAATTATTATTATCTTTGCAAGTCAAAACATCGTTAGCTTTTTATATGAAAAAAGCAGCGGTTTTGCGATATATAATACTGACTATCAGCCAGATGAGGCACGAACTAAATATAAAAAAGACGAGAACAAACACCCTTAGAAGTATGGTGTTTTTGGCAGCAATGCTGCTGTTTTCGTCCGTTGCCATGGCTCAACTGGAGGGTCAGTACACACAATTTATGTTCAACCGACTCTCCTACAATCCGGCCTACGCAGGCAGTAGCGGCTCGATAAATGTCTTCGGTTTTTACCGCAACCAGTGGATGGGGCTCAACCTCAACGCCCCGACCACCGGCGTCGACGCCGGTTCGACCCCGACCAACTTCATGGCCGCCGTTGATATGCCCGTCAGCTGGCTCCACGGCGGTGTGGGTCTGGTAGTGGCCAGCGAGGAGATCGGCTACCACAAGAACACGCTGCTCAACCTCGACTACGCCTTCCGCATTGTGTGGGGCCCCGGTACCCTGGCCGCCGCCATCGAGGCCGACCTGTTCAGCGGCACCTTCGACAAGAGCAACCTCTACGGCTCCAGCGACTTGACTGGCGACCCGACCAATCCTACCACTTCGGGCGGCGACCCGCTGCTGAACGGCAACAACGAGTCGTCATTCCTCATCGACGCCTCCACAGGTCTCTACTACCAGATACCTGGCACAATGTACGTCGGTCTCTCGGTCAAAAACCTGCTCGCCGCCAAGAGCGAAGACCTCGCCTATCAAAACGCCCGCACACTGTACTTCATGGGCGGCTACGAATACACCTTCCCCTACAACCCATCCATCAAAATCAAGCCCTCGGCACTCCTCAAGACCGCCGATTTCGCCACGCTGCAAGCCGACGTGGCCTGCCTGATTGACTACCGCAACTTCTTCTGGGCCGGTGCAAGCTACCGCGTGACCGACGCTGTGTCGCTGCTGGCGGGCATGAACATCGACCTGCCCGAAGTCGGTCAGTTCCAAGTGGGCGCGGCCTACGACCTCACCACATCGAAACTCGGCACCTTCAAACCCGGCCGAAGCTTCGGTTCCGTTGAGCTTTATCTGAAATTCAGTTTCAAAATCATAGTACCTCAAAAACCGCCATCATCGTACGGCAACACACGTTATTTAAGATAGTAATTTTATTAAAAACGAAACTTTTTGAAAAATATTGCGTAAAAGACAAATTAAAACGATATTAATATGAAGAAGTTCTTTTTCATGCTCGCCGCATCAGTCGCACTGCTCTGCAGTTGCAATTCCTCCAACAACGGAGAACTCGTCGGAGTGACCGACCGCCCCATCTTTGAGGACATCGACCTCAAAGGCATGGTGTTCATCAACCAAGGCAACTTCACCATGGGCGCCGGAACCCAGAACGTGACCTACGGCACAGTGCCTGCCCCCCGCAAAATGCAGGTCAGCTCGTTCTTTATGGACGAAACCGAAATCACAAACAATGAATATCGCCAGTTCGTGTACTGGGTGTCCGACTCCATCGCCCGCAAGATTCTCGGCGAGGCCGGTCAGGAAGGTTTCCTCATCGAGGAAGACCAGTATGGCGAACCCCTTGATCCCCCAATCCTCAACAAGAAAACCAAAATCGACTGGAAGGATCAGGAGACCCGTCAGGCCCTCATCGACGGCGGCTACTACCTCACCGACATTAACCACCGTATGGTAATCGACGCTTCGAAACTCAACTACGAGTACTACTGGGTCGACTACCGTGAGGCTGCCAAGAAAGAGGTTGCCACCACCGTCAAGGACGAGCACAAAGGCACTTCGTTCGCCGTGCGCCCCAAAGGCCTCAACAACCGCAACTCGCTGATCAAGAAAGAGGTTATCAATGTCTATCCCGACACCCTCTGCTGGGTCCACGACTATGTGTACAGCATGAACGACGACTACACCCACAGCTATTTCTCGTCGCCCGCCTACGACAACTACCCCGTTGTCGGTGTCAGCTGGCTGCAAGCTAAAGCCTTCTGCGTGTGGCGCTCCAACCTCTTGAACCAATACCTCGAGAGCATCAACTACACCCAGCTCAACGACTTCCGTCTGCCCACCGAGGCTGAGTGGGAGTACGCAGCCCGCGGCGGCATCGCCGGTCAGGCCTACCCCTGGGGCGGCCCCTACGTGCGTAACCCGAATGGCTGCTTCCTCGCTAACTACGAGCCTCTTAAGGGTGCCTATGACGACGACGGCGGCGTGAAGACCCTCATGGTCGGCCACTACGCCCCCAACGACTACGGTCTGTACGACATGGCCGGCAACGTGAGCGAATGGTGCCTCGACGCTTTCAACCCCTCGACCTACAACATTGCCAACGCTGTCACCCCCACCTATATCTATGACGCACAGGAAACCGACCCGCTCGCCATGAAATGCAAAGTGGTTCGCGGCGGCAGCTGGAAAGACCAGAAATATTTCATCCAGGTCCAGACCCGCACCTTCGAGTTCCAAGACACCGCCAAGTCGTACATCGGCTTCCGCTGTGTGCAGCCTTACCTTGGCCGCGTCAAGGGCGACAATCTCCGCACTGCTTCCAATGTGACTCGCTAATTGATTTAACGTAATTGTTGCCCACAGATTTAAAGAAAATAAATACATTATAATAAGTAACACACAAAATCTAAAAAAAATGAGCTTCTTAGACAATTTAGTTCGCAGTAAAGGCTACAAAAACTTCATGGCCAAACTTTACGGATGGGGCGCTGCCGTCGTTATCATCGGAGCCCTGTTCAAGATTAACCACTGGCCCGGCGGTGAAATCCTTCTTATCATTGGTATGGGTACAGAAACCGTCATCTTCTTCCTCTCGGCTTTCGAACCCCCACACAAAGAGTGGGACTGGAGCCTCGTCTATCCTGAACTCGCTGGCATGCTGCCCAGCAACGAGCTTGAGGGCGAAGGCCTTGTTTCGAAAAGCAGCGACCCGCTCTCGCAGAAACTCGACAAGATGCTGGCCGACGCCAAGATAAGCCCCGATCTTATCGACCGTCTCGGCCAAGGCATGCAGAACCTTGCCGACTCAGCCACCTCTATGAACAACATGGCCTCTGCCGCCGCTGCTACTGACAAATTTGTCAGCAATATGGACAACGCTGCCAATGCTGCCGGACAGTTGCTCGAAAGCATGAAGGGCGCTCCCGAAGCCGTATCTACACTCTCCGAGATATACAAAGAAACCGCCCAGTCGCTCTCGGGTGGCGAAGTGTCATACGCCGAAGAGATGAAGAAAATGTCAGCCAACCTCTCCTCCATCAACGCGATGTACGAGTTGCAGATTCAGAACTCCACCAACCAACTCGCCATCAACAAGGAAGTTGAAGAGAAGATGCAGGCTATGATGAGCAACTTCGCCAACTCGGCCGAAGGTATCCTCAAATACAAAGAACAGGTCGATGCCCTGACCCGCAAGGTCGCCGAACTCAACAACGTCTACGGCAATATGCTTGCCGCCATGCAGACTCGCATCTAACTAAACAAAAGTAAGAACACATTTTTTGAAATAAGAAACAAGGAGTAATATATGGGTGCTACAAACTGTCCGGAAACCCCGCGACAAAAAATGATTACGATGATGTACCTCGTGTACACCGCCATGTTGGCGCTCAATGTCTCCGCCGAAGTGGTCAACGGTTTCAAAACCGTGGGTAACGCCATGACCAAATCGAATGAGAACATTGCCGTCAAACTGGACGACACCTATGCCAATTTCGATAAAGCTCTCACCAACAGCCGTGAGAAGGTTCAGGATAAATACGACAAAGCACAGGAAGTGAAGCGCCTCTCTGTCGAATTGGGTAACTACATCGACAGCGTCGAGTACACTTTCGTCGGTCTCCTCGCCAACAAAGCCGAAATATACGCCAACCCCGAAAACCCCAAGGAAAAACGTGTCATCGAACTGAAAAACGCCGACCAAACCACCAACCTCGACAGTGTCAAAGAAGCTATGCGTATCGGCGGTTTCAGCTGGATTCAGTCCTTGGACAACAACCACAAGGGAACCCGCTTCTTCCTGGGCGACGCCGAGGGCGACAACCCCACCTCTGGTGCTGCCGTTGAACTGAAACAAAAAATCATCGAATACAAACACCGCATCAAAGAGATTCTCGGCGAGGATTCCATCCACGTCTCTCTCGGTCTCGATGTCGAGCGCATCGAACTCAACAGCGAGAAAAAGCCCACCAGCTGGGAGATGTTGAACTTCAACAACACCGTTGCCGGTGCCGCTCTCGTCACCCTGACACGTATGAAAGCCGAAACGATGAACGCCGAGTTCGACGTCGTCAATATGCTCTACAAACAAATCAGCGCCGGCGACTTCAAGTTCGATCAGGTTTCGATGATTTCGCGCCCGAAATCGACCTACATCATCCAGGGCGGCACATACGAAACCGACATCAATGTGGCAGCCTACGACTCGCACCAGCAGTTCTCGGCCACCATCAACGGCCAGACCCGCAGCAGCAACGACAGCGGCTCGGTTCACTACTCGGTGGTTTGCAACAACTTAGGCCCGCAAACTATTACCGGTGTTGCCTACGTCACCAACCCCGACGGCGGTGTCAAGGAATACCCCATCAAGGATAGCTACTTCGTCGCCAAGCCGTTGGCCGTCGTGTCGCTCGACAATATGCAGGTTCTCTATGCCGGTATTGCCAACCCCGTGACCATCTCGGTGCCCGGTGTCGACTCACGTTCGCTCAAGCCCTCCATCATCGAAGGCAAGGCCACCATCGCTCCCAACCCGCAGGGCGGAGCCGAGTCGTACATCATCACCCCCACCGCCGGCAGCCGCAAGATCAAACTTAACATCGACGGCACCATCAACGGCAAGACCACTTCGCTCGGCACTTACGAGGCCAAGGTCAAAGAGATTCCCGAACCCACCATCAACGTGGGAGGTTACGAAAACGGCGCCCGCGTGTCGCGTAGCGATTTCAGCGACGGCACCCGCGTCATAGCCATGAAACAGAAAGGCTTCGAATTCACTCTGCCCAAGAACTCCATGCGCGTCACCCACCTGTCGGTGTCGGTCAACGGCAAAACCGAGGAGAAAACCGGCGACGTGATGGATGCCCAGATTGTTTCCGCCATCAAGAAAGCCAACCGAGGCGACAAAATATTCATCACCGCAACGGTCATGATGCCCGACGGCAAGCCGAAGGAGGCATACGCTGTGTATACAATTAAAAAGTAAATAACCCAGTTATGAAAAAGATTCTGTTAAACATCCTTGTCGTAGCAGCTTTAGGATTCACCGCCAACGCTCAAAGCATCATCGATGCCGACGACAGCCACAATTTCAACGACTACTACCAGAAAGGTCTGGTGGTCGGCAAACGGGCCATCCCCTACCCCTTCCTCCGCGAAAGCGACGTGGTGTGGGAGACCTGCATCTGGCGCAACATCGATTTCAACGAGAAGTACAACCAGTTCTTCTATTTCCCCATCGACACTACGTCGAATACCCAGGGCCGCATCAGCATTGTCAACCTCATTCTCCGTGCCGCCAGCAATGGCGAAATCGAAGTGTTCGAGGACGACGACATGAAGGTGCCCCAGGACTGGGAGAAAGCTTACAGCCAGATGCGCGGCAAGAGCAAAAAGGTTGAGCAGGTTTACATCGAGGAATGGGACGACTACGACACCCGCGACACCGTGGTGCCCACCGATTTCGACCCCGCCTCGGTCAAAGTCATGCAGCTCAAGGAGTTCTGGTATATCGACAAGCAGGACACCCGTCAGAAAGTCCGCATCGTCGCCATGTCCTTCCGTTTCGACAAGGACGACGTGCAGGCCGGTGAGGAAGTCACCACTCCCGCCACCTCGTTCTGGGTGCCGATGGACGATATGCGTGTGCGCCAGGTCCTCGTCAACGCCAACGCCTATGACGAGAACAACAACGTGGCCGAAAACACCTACGACGACGTCTTCATCCAGCGCCGTTTCGACAGCTACGTGACCCGCGAGACCAACCGTCAGAACCGCGCCATCGCCGCCTACCTCACTGGCGAAGACGCCATTCTCCAGTCCCAGCTCATCGAAGACAAGATTTTTGACATTGAATCTGATATGTGGGAATACTAAAAACCAAAATCCCACGTTATAATAAGAGTTAAGAGTTGCAGTAACTCTTAACTCTTTTTTGTAACCCATGAAACACATCGCGCTCATAATGCTCACACTCAGCCTCTTGGCCGCCAACGGCCTGTGGGCTCAGACCGTCGAGCACAACTGGAACGACTACCATGAGCGCAGCCTCACCACCCTGCAGCGCGCCATGCCGCTGCCCTACGTGCGCGAATCCGACGTAATCTGGGAACTCATCGTCTGGCGTACCATTGACCTGCATGAGGAATACAACCAGTTCATGTATTTCCCGCTCGACATCGACGACCCCAGCGGCAAAATCAACCTCGCCAACCTCTTCTGGACCGCCGTCGTCAACAACGAAATACAGATTTATGAGGACGACGAGTTGAAGATACCTATCGACAACGACATCTTCGTCCGCAACTACACGCGACCCGACACCATCCAGCTCGAAATCGGCTACGACGACGATGACAACGAGGTGTACCAGACCATCATCCGCCCGCGCGAGTTCGACGCCGGCGAAATCCTGCAGTTCTCGCTCAAAGAGGCCTGGTTTATCGACAAGCAGGATAACCGACAGTTTGTGCGCCTGCTTGCCATAGCGCCCTACAAGGACGAGTTCCGGATGTTCGGCGAGGAGGAAATGTACGTCGGACGCCTGCCCCTGTTCTGGGTGCCTCTGCAGTCGATGCAGGTGCGCAACATGATGGCCACCCGCATCGCCTACTATCAGGAGAACAACCTCGCCATCCAGCCCTCGTGGGATCATATCTTCAACAGCCACAACTACTCCAGCTTCATCACCCGCGAAACCAACCGTTTCAACCGCGCCATCAGCGCCTACCTCACCGGCGAGGACGCCATGATGGAGGCCGACCGCATCGAGAACAAGCTCCTCGACGTCAGCATCGATATGTGGGAATATTAATCTTTGACGACAATAAAACGATAGAGCAGACCGTATGTTATGGTTTGCTCTATTGCTTTTGTTCGGCCGAAAGCACCTTTGCAGCGGGCTGAACGCCAGGCCGTTGCGAGGCAAGGCCGAACCAAGTCCGAGGCGATCCCGAACCAAGTGCCTCACAAGGCTGGTTTACAGCGTGTTGCAGCGACCAAAAATAAGGCCGCCCCGCTTGCGCGGGGCGGCCTCGTATTAAAATTGACGGGTTGTCTCTTTCGATTAGATGATACCCTGAGCCACCATGGCTTTGGCGACGCGCATGAAGCCGGCGATGTTGGCACCCTTAACATAGTTGATGGTACCGTCAGCCATCTTACCGTGCTCGACGCACATGTCGTAGATATTGTTCATGATGGTGTGGAGGTTCTTGTCGACCTCTTCAGCAGTCCAGTTGCGGTGCTCGGCGTTCTGGCAGATTTCGAGACCAGAGGTGGCAACACCACCGGCGTTGACAGCCTTACCGGGGCCGAAGGGGATCTTGGCACCCTGG
>CADCPQ010000028.1 GCA_902803395.1 uncultured Bacteroidota bacterium | reverse complement strand
CCCAGGCCGACATAATCGAACCCGGCATTTACGATGAATGGCTCGATAGGGGAGAGGTGACATTTATCGGCAACGGTGCCGCCAAAACCCGCGACATTCTGGGCGTCCATCCTAACGCCCGTTTCGACGAGAATTTCAAAATCGATTGTCGCGGTATGCTTGCCGAGGCCGAGCGCAAACTCGCTGCAGGCTTGACAGAGGACGTGGCCTACTTCGAGCCCTTCTATCTTAAAGATTTTGTCGCTAAAAAATCAGTTGTCAGGGGACTGAGGTAGAATTAAGAGTTAAGAACTAAGAGCTGAGAAATGCTTCGCTATACTTTAAAACGGCTTCTTTACGGTTTCCTCGTCATTTTCGGCGTGGTGACGCTGGTGTTCTTTTTGTTCAACATCTTGCCGGGCGACCCGGCGCGTATGATGCTCGGACAGAGGGCAGATGCCGAAAGTATCGAGATTATCAACCGCGACCTCGGCCGCGACAAGCCTGTGGCGCTACAGTATCTTAATTACCTCAACGACCTTGTTCCCATTTCGTTACACAATAATTCCGACCCGGAAAACTACTTCTATCTCGACACTGCAAAATACGCCCCTTGTGCTACGTTAGTCCGTTTCGGCAAAACATCGGTTGTCGCCAAGCAGCCCTACCTTCGGCGTTCATACCAGAGCAAGCGCAAGGTGAGCGAGATTATTGCCACCGCGTTTCCGCAAACAGCTATGCTCGCAATAGTGGCTATGGCTTTCGCCCTTTTTGTCGGAATCGGTCTCGGACTGCTTTCAGCATTGTACAAGGACACGTGGGTCGACCGTCTCTCGCTGGTGCTGTCAACCCTCGGTATGTCGTTGCCGTCTTTTTTTGCCGCCATACTCATCGCGTGGCTGTTTGCCTACGTGCTGGCCGACTGGACACATCTCAATATGTTCGGCAACCTCTATTCCGTCGATGACTACGGCACGGGCGAGTACATCGACCTCAAAAACCTCATTCTCCCGGCTTTGACGTTGGGTATACGTCCGCTCGCCACGCTGACGCAACTGACCAAGAACTCTATGCTCGAGGTGTTGTCGCAGGACTACATCCGCACCGCTCGCGCCAAGGGCATGAAGTGGCGTCGTGTTGTTCTGCACCACGCTTTGCGCAACGCCATGAACCCCATCGTGACATCGGCGTCGGGGTGGTTGGCTGGATTGCTGGCCGGAGCCGTATTTGTGGAGTATGTCTTCGACTGGAAAGGAATGGGCATCGTGATAGTCGATGGTCTGGAGAAATACGACTTTCCGGTCGTCATGGGTGCCATCCTGTTCGTCTGCCTGCTTCTGGTTGTCATCAACATTGTCACCGACCTGCTCTACGCCCTTCTGGATCCGCGCATTAGAATCCGTTGATATCTTTTTTCGATTTCTGGCACAATATTTGTGCCTGTTTGTCGTTACTTTTGTATGGCTCATTTTTTGCCCATAACGTTGGATGAAGTGAAACGTCTCGGTTGGGACGCTGTCGACATCGTGCTGGTAACAGGCGACGCCTACGTCGACCATCCGTCGTTCGGCACGGCTGTCATAGGGCGCACCTTGGAGGCTGCCGGCTACCGCGTGGCCATCATTCCGCAACCCAACTGGCGCGACGACCTGCGCGATTTCCGCAAGTTCGGCCGTCCGCGACTTTTCTTCGGCGTCAATAGCGGCGTTATGGACAGCATGGTCAACCACTATACCGCCGCCCGACGCTTGCGCCACGACGACGCTTACACCCCCGGCGGCCAGGCAGGGTTCCGTCCCGACAGAGCCACTTACGTCTACACTCGCATTCTCAAGCAGCTATACCCCGACGTGCCGGTTGTCATTGCCGGTGTCGAGGCTTCGATGAGGCGGTTCGCCCACTACGACTACTGGGACGATAAGCTCTTCCCGAGCATTTTGGTCGATACCCCCGCCGACCTGCTCAACTACGGCATGGGCGAGCGTACCACGCTCAAAATCGCCAACCTGCTCAACGAGGGCAAAGGCATCGAGGCCTGCCGCAACCTGCCGCAGGTGGCATGGCTTTCGTCGGAAAAACCGGTAATTTCTGAGCCGCAGGTTTTTCTTCACCCTTATGAGGAGTGCCAAAAAAGCAAGCGCGCCGAGGCCGAGAACTACCGCATTATCGAACGCGAGAGCAACAAAATTGAGTGTGCGACACTCATTCAGAAGCATGGCGACCGCTACGTCGTTGTCACCCCGCCGGAGCCGCCAATGACCACCGCCGAAATCGACGCCACGTTCGACCTGCCGTATCTCCGCGCACCGCACCCGAAATATAAAAAACGCGGCACTGTGCCGGCTTTCGAGATGATTAAAAACTCGGTCAACATACATCGCGGATGTTTCGGCGGCTGCGCTTTCTGCACCATCTCGGCCCATCAAGGCAAGCAGATTGCCTCGCGCAGCGTCGACTCGATAATGCGTGAGGTTGAGCGCCTTGCACAGTCCGACGACTTCCACGGCACCATCACCGACCTCGGCGGCCCGTCGGCCAATATGTACGGTATGCACGGCCGCGACCGCGAGCTGTGCCGCCGTTGTGCGCGCTACAGCTGCAGCCACCCGACCATGTGCCCCAACCTTCAGTCGGACCATCGGCCGCTTATGGACCTCTACCGCCGTGTCAGCGCTGTCGGCGGCGTGAAGCACGTCTACATCGGCAGCGGCATACGTTGCGACCTGTTCAGCGACACCAACCACGGATGGGAATACTTCCGCCAGGTGGTGCTCAACCATGTCAGCGGTCGCCTCAAAGTGGCTCCCGAACACACTTCCGACGCCGTCCTGCGACTAATGCGCAAACCGTCGTTCAGCCTTTTTGTCGAAACCAAACGCCGTTTCGACGAAATCTGCCGCCAGTCGGGGCGACCATACCAACTCATCCCTTATTTCATCAGCTCACATCCGGGCTGCCGCCTGAAGGATATGGCCGACCTTGCGGTGCAGATGAAGCGCATGGGCTACCGTTTGGAGCAGATTCAGGACTTCACGCCGACCCCTATGACACTTTCGGCCGAGATGTACTACACTGGCATCGACCCCGAAACCATGCAGCCCGTCTACGTTGCCACCCGACCCGACGAGAAGCGCGAGCAGAACCAGATGTTTTTCTTTTACAAGAAAGAACTGCGCCAACCGATAATCAACTCGCTTCGTAAGTCGCACAACGAGAAGTATATAGCGCAATTGTTTCCGCCCAAGTTCGGCTGAAAAACGCCCTTTCTTCGCCCCCCGTTCGAGCATGGCCGAACCAAGGCCGATGTAAGGCCGACCTTAACCCGACCCGAACCTATTTAATATATTAAAAATCAGCGTGTTATCTAATTGTTAGATAACCCGCTGATTTTTAGTTTGTTAGCCTTTCGGTTAGGCGATATTCATCTCCTGCAGGAAATGGACGCTGGAATGGATGTGCTTGTACATGATTTCGTCGATGTCGACGAAGTTGACGCAGCGGCGGTAGTCGGCGAACATCTTCTCGATGGCAGGGCTGCTCTTGAGGCCTTCCTGGTGGCGGAAGTCGAGGGCCTGTGCGGCGTTGAAGAGCTCGATGGCCAGTACGCGCTCGGTGTTCTCGCACACCTTGTAGCACTTCGTGGCGGCGTTGCCACCCATGCTGACGAGGTCTTCCTGGTTCTGGCTGCTTGGTATGCTGTCGACGCTGGCGGGGGTGCAAAGCTGCTTGCTCTGACTCACGATGCTGGCGGCGGCGTACTGCGGAATCATGAAGCCGCT
>CADCPQ010000027.1 GCA_902803395.1 uncultured Bacteroidota bacterium | reverse complement strand
TGAAGACCGAGGGTCGTCAGGCAGTATTTAGCCAAGGCGAGGCACTTCTTGAACTCGTCGACCATCTGGTCGGGACGCACGATAAGGTGGCCTTCGGAGATGGTGAACTGGCGCACACGTGTCAGGCCGTGCATCTCGCCGCTGTCTTCGTTGCGGAAGAGCGTCGAGGTCTCGCTATAGCGCTTCGGCAGGTCGCGGTAGGATTTGGGCGAAGCCTTGTAAACGAAGTACTGGAACGGGCAGGTCATGGGACGCAGGGCCAACACTTCGGGGTCCTCAGGGTCGCCGATGACGAACATACCGTCGCGGTAGTGCTGCCAGTGGCCGGAAATCTCGTAGAGGTCTTTCTTGGCCATGAAGGGGGTCTTGGTGCGGATGTAGCCCCACTCGTTGTCCTCAAGGTCCTCAATCCAGCGCTGCATTGTCTGCACAATCTTGGCACCCTTGGGGAGCAACAGCGGCAGTCCCTGGCCGATGACGTCGACGGTGGTGAAGAGTTCCAGTTCGCGGCCCAGTTTGTTGTGGTCGCGGTTCTTGATGTTTTCGAGGTATTCAATGTGAGCCTCGAGGTCTTCCTTGCTGAAGAAAGCAACGCCGAAGATACGGGTCAGCGATTTGCCGTTGCGGTCGCCGCGCCAATAGGTGTTGGAATTGGCAATCAGTTTGAAGCCCTTGATGAGGCGGGTGTTGAGCAGATGGGGACCGGAGCAAAGGTCGACAAAGTCGTCCTGACTGTAGATGGTGATGCGGGCATCGGGTGCTATGGCATCGAGCAGTTCCAACTTGTAGGGTTCGTTTTTCTCCTCGAATATCTTGCGGGCTTCGTCGCGTGACACAATTTGGCGCTCCAATCGGGTGGCTTTCTTGATGATTGATTTCATCTCTTTCTCGATGGCGTCGAGGTCCTCACGGTTGAAGGGGCGGAAGTCGAAGTCGTAGAAGAAACCTTTGTCGGTGGAGGGACCGATGGTCAGCTTTGCCTCAGGATAGAGGTGTTTCACTGCTTCGGCCATTATGTGTGCGGTGGTATGGCGAAGGATGGGAAGGGACTCGGGAGCAGTTTTGTCAAGCAGCTCAATCTCACAGTCATTTTCAATGACATCTCTCAAATCCACCACGTTGCCGTCAATCTTTGCAGCGCAGTAGTTGTTCAAATCTTCGGGCTTTAGCTTCAGAATCATGTCGATTATGGAGCAGGGAGAAGCCTCTTGGACCGTGCCTAACGGTTTGATATTCACGTTCATATTGTTAGTATATATCAGTTATTGTTCAAATTAATTCGAACTGCAAAGATACAACTTTTTTATATATCAACAAAATATTTTTATATAAGGCATCTTATCAAGGCTTGGATGGCAAATGTATACAACGCAACAAGCCCTCAACCAACACCTCGACCTCTATCAATATCAAGGATACAGCCCGATTACTGGAGCCCGAACTCTTTCTTTATGGCATCCACCATGTCGAGTTTCTCCCAGCCAAAAAACTGGACGGTTTTCTTCATGGGTTTGTCTCCTTTATAGACGGTAACTTCGGCTTCGAACGGGTCGCGTCCCATGTGGCCGTAAGCGGCTGTGGGACGGAATATTGGGTTCTTAAGCCCGAATCGTTCCACGATAGCGTATGGCCTCAAATCGAACAACTTACGGACACGGGTGGCAATCTCGCCGTCGGTCATTTTTACCTTTGCAGTGCCGTATGTGTTGACATAGAGACCGACCGGCTCGGCCACCCCGATGGCGTAAGCTACTTGCACAAGAGCTTCGTCGCACAGACCTGCAGCAACGAGGTTTTTGGCGATGTGACGGGTAGCGTAAGCCGCCGAACGGTCGACTTTCGAGGCGTCCTTGCCGCTGAATGCGCCACCGCCGTGGGCACCACGCCCGCCGTAGGTGTCGACAATGATTTTGCGTCCGGTGAGTCCGGTGTCGCCATGAGGTCCGCCTATGACGAACTTGCCTGTGGGATTGACGTGCAGTTTATAGTCCTTTTTGGCGAAAAGTTTTTGCGTTGCTTTCGGCAACCGTTTGACGACGCGGGGGAGAAGGAACTTCTCGACGTCGGCACGTATCTGTTCCTGTGCGGCATCGGGGTCGTGCTGGGTGCTTATTACTATGGCATCGATGCGCTCAGGTTTGCCGTCGTCGCTATATTGCACCGTGACTTGGCTTTTTGCGTCGGGACGCAGGTAACGCATCTGCTTGCCTTCGCGGCGTATCTTGCCGAGTTCGATTAAGATGATGTGTGCCAAGGTGATAGGCAGCGGCATCAGTTCGTCGGTCTCGCGGCAGGCGTAGCCGAACATCATGCCTTGGTCGCCGGCACCTTGGTCCTTTTTGGCCTTGCGGCTGACACCTTGGTTGATGTCCTGGCTTTGCTCGTGGATGGCGCTGAGGACTCCGCAACTCTCAGCCTCGAACTTATATTCGCCTTTGGTGTAGCCGATGCTTTTGATGACATCGCGCACCGTCTGTTGCACGTCGACCCACCCGTTTGTGGTCACTTCGCCGCTCACCACGGCCAGTCCGGTCGTCACCAGAGTCGCGCAGGCGACATGTCTTGCCGGGTCATGACGCAAAAATTCATCAAGCAGCGCGTCGCTTATTTGGTCGGCCACTTTGTCGGGGTGTCCTTCGGAAACGCTTTCCGATGTGAAAAAATAACTCATTTTTGTTACATTTTAGTTAGTTGATATTTTGTTCTAAATGTAACAGATTTGAGAATGAAGTCGCAGTTGAACAACGCTTTAGCATTTTTTCAAGTGGTTGCAATCATTACAAATCT
>CADCPQ010000026.1 GCA_902803395.1 uncultured Bacteroidota bacterium | reverse complement strand
TTTATGTATAAGGCTCAGCGGCAAAGAGCAACAATTCAGGCAGGAGCAAGGTCAATAAGTCTCCGCAAACTTCAAAGTCAGTCAGACACAGCGCCGCCCAGAACCGAAGTCATAAACCAAACGGCAACCTCACGAGGTCGTTAAATTCCATATATTTCTATCTTTTTTGCACTATGACATAAAATGACATACGTATTTTGTATTTTTGCAGTCGAAAACAAATAGATAAACATCATGAAAGATTACATGAAACCTTACGACTACGACATGGAAAATTATGAAGCATGTCTTGCCACACGCGATTTCTGGGACGACTGTGGCCACGAGTGGACTTACAAAACACTGGATGAAAAACTAGTGATTCTTGGTGGTTTTGTACAAAGAGGAGGAAACCTAAGGCGAGTTATTAAACGCTACGCCGAGGACAGAAGTGAGATATACCGCTGCCGTATCCACTGGGTTATCTTTACCTACATCTGGCGGATGATAATGGGTGATGAACCAATGAGTAATTTCAATCCAATGTCAAAGAGAATCAAATGCCTTGATAATGACGAACTAATCAAGCTACTGTCCGAAGAACTGAAAAAATGTGTGAAAGAGATTTGCGGCACAAGATATAATCGATTCGGAGAACATGAAATCTATAATTATTGGATTGTGTCAAATGAATATCAGTATGACGATACCGCACTTGACAAGATAGAGCGCAAGCACTGGCGTTCCCATCCCGACGAACCCATTACCGTTTTTTGGGACAAAGAAAAACGTTGGGAACGGATGTATTGCCTGTTCTAGATGATATACAATATTTTACCCAATGCATCGTTATTTATTTAAACAATGATATTGAACATGAGAGTATATACACATTTTAAGAAGAACATTTTTTTTGACAACAAACCTTGGGAATATCGATGGAGAACTCTACTTCAGTTTGGTTCATCGTGGAAGATAATTGGGTCAGTTGTTATGAAAAACCCAGGAAGCGCCAATTACCTAAATGGCAACAACCATTGGATAGAAGACCGTGATATTCTTTCTCACTTGGAATCGTTTGATTATCTCCGGGACCAAGTATGTGGTGAGAAATGGTATGAATTTCATTCTGACACCACAATGGAGTGTGTGGCAGAATTGTTTGCACAAAAAATGGGTGTACGTGATAAAAGTGACCTGCAAGGTGTTGTGCAAATATTCAATCTTTTCTATTTGCGTGAGCAAGACTCCGGAAAAGCCTTAAAGGCAATTACTGCAATGCCGTCTGCAAGGAAGATAGATGATGAAATATTTATGGATGATATCCGGGCATTAAAGTCTCCGGTATATTTGGGATTTGGCAAGTTGGCCAAGTCGTCTGTTTTTCGAGAGAAAGCTTCAGCCTTTTTTTATGAAGCCAAGAAAGAACACAATGCACAATATCTTAATGCTGATTTTGATGATAATCACTTCTATCATCCGCTTGCATTAATGCGTTATAGGAAGAATGATTTGAGATACAGCACCCTTCGTGATAAATTTTGTTCGTGTTAATAATGTAAAAATGGGAATATCATATATAATAAAATGCCCTCGTTGCCATCAAGAACTTGAGTGGCGTGATGGTTCGGGCAAAGGTGTTGATGTATTGCATTGCGACAAATGCGGCAAAGAATTGCTAACAACTGACAAGTTTCTTGAATACTGCAATGTAAAATGTGAATGTGGCGGATATTATGACAAAGAGGTGCCAATCATTTGCCCTAACTGCCGCAAAGAAATAGACCGCCCGAGACCATATATTGTTGATGCCACAAAGTGGCCTTGAAAAATATGCTCGCTGCGCAATAAAATGACATATTCGTCGTTATTATTAATATGGAGAACGCCATCGACAAGATAATCATCTACCAGACCGACGACGGGAAGACCGCCATCGATGTGCGGCTGGAGCATGAAACTGTTTGGCTGACAGCCAATCAGATGGCTGTGCTTTTCGACAGGGATGATAAGACCATCAGAAAACATATTGGCAATGCTATAAAAGAAGAGTTGTCAGATACGGTGGTTGTCGCAAAATTTGCGACAACCACTCAACATGGCGCTATTGAAGGCAAATTGCAGACGCACCTCGTCAGCTATTATAACCTTGACGTTATTATTTCCGTGGGCTATAGGGTCAAATCAAAACGAGGTGTGGATTTCCGCCGTTGGGCCAATCGGGTACTTAAGGACTATCTCGTCAAGGGCTATGCCGTGAACGAACGCATCCACAAGGAACAGATAGGTGAGCTACGCCAGCTGGTGGGTATGCTCGGCCGGACGATACAGAACCAGCCGTTACTCTCGACCGACGAGACCAATGCGCTCTTCAATGTGGTGACCGACTACACCTACGCTCTCGACACTCTCGACAGCTACGACTACCAGCGGCTCACCATCAACGACACTACCAGCGAGGCCCCTTTCCATGCCACTTACGACAACGCCATGCAGGCCATTCGCTCGCTGAAGGAACGCTTCGGCGAAAGCAGCCTATTTGGCAACGAGAAGGACGAGTCGTTCAAGAGTTCCATCGGTCAGATATACCAGACCTTCGACGGCGTCGAGCTCTACCCCAGCACCGAGGAGAAGGCCGCCATGCTGCTCTATCTCGTCACCAAGAACCACTCGTTCAGCGACGGCAACAAACGCATCGCCGCCACGCTGTTCCTTTGGTTTCTGAACAACAACCGTATACTTTACCGCGAGGACGGCAGCAAACGCATAGCCGACAACACCTTGGTTGCGCTCACGCTGATGATTGCCGAGAGCCGACCAGAAGAGAAAGACGTGATGGTGAAAGTGGTGGTAAACCTTATTAACAAGAACAATTTATGACTCCTTTAAAGAAATACATCTGGCTGGTTGACACGCTGCTGCGCAAGGGCGAGAAGGGGTTGACGATGGAGCAGATAGCCGAGCTGTGGAACGCTGACGACGAGATGCATGACCACGGGGCTTTTTCCGTACGCAGTTTCCACAGGCACAGAAACGAAATCGCCGACCTTTTTGATATCGAGATAGAGAGTTACAGCAATGGCTACGAGTACCGGTACCGCATAGCCGACAGCGGCAAGAACGATTACTTCCGTCGCTGGCTGATGGATTCCATAGCGGTAAACCGTGTGGTCGAGGCTTGCAGGGACACGGCACAATACATCGGGGTTGAACGTATGAATACCGACTCGCTGCCGGTATTGCTTCAGGCAATGAAGGACAGGAATATGGTGAGTTTCGACCACACGCCATACCGTAGCGGCGTCACCACTCACTATTTCAACTTCCAGCCTCATGCCGTGAAGATGTTTGAACGCCGCTGGTATCTTATTGGCCGCTATGACAGCAGCAAGCCGCACCGGATATATGCGCTCGACAGGATGTCGGATGTCGAGGTGCAGGAGGACACGTATCAGAGGGATCCCGGGTTCAACCTGACCGAAATGTTTGAAGGAACTTATGGCGTTATCATTGGAGACGAGCCGGTGGAGAGTGTATGGCTGAAGGTTGATGCCAGCCAGGCCAACTATCTGCGTTCGTTGCCATTGCATACCTCGCAAATCGAACTGCGGCGGGAGCCGAACCACTCCATATTTTCACTCAGATTGTGTCCAACTTTCGATTTTCGACAGAAACTGCTTTCGTTCGGTAGCGCCCTTGAGGTGCTGAAGCCCGAAGGGCTCAGGGATGAGATGAGGAAAGAGGCGAGGTTGATGGCCCTCAGGTATCAGGAGGACGAGTGACGGCGTCAGATGCCAAGGGCTATGGCTATGGCGGCGCAGGCTTCGGCGTCGGCCAGCGCGTGGTGGTGGCGTTCGAGAGTGTAGCCACAGGCTGCCGCGACGGTGTGTAGCTGGTGGTTCTCGAGGTTGCGGAGTTTGTAGCGCGAAGCTTTGAGAGTGCAACGGAAGTCGTAGTCGGGCCAGTCCATTTGGTAGACTTGCATGACGGCTCGCAGGCAGCCTTCGTCGAACTGTTTGTTGTGCGCCACAAGGGGAAGTCCTTTTATCAGCGGCTCGACTTTGGCCCACACTTTGGGGAACACCTCGGCGGTGTCGGTGTCCTCGTGCCCGAGGCCGTGCACCTGTTGGCAGAACCAGCTGTAGTAGTTGGGCTCGGGCTTGATGAGGCTATAGAAACTGTCGGGCATCACCCCGTCGCGGACTACAACTATGCCAACGCTGCAAACGCTTGAGCGGCAGCCGTTGGCGGTCTCGAAATCTATGGCGGCAAAGTCCTTCATCAATGATTCCTTGTTTCTTTCGGGCTGCAAAATTACAAAATTATATTGACAAAACGTGGCATATATTCCAAAAATGTGAAGTTGCTGGTAGTCAGTAATTTATAAGCTTTTGTCTAATCGACTGGTTTTCAGTGCGATGGATGGGCTCTCCTCGGGTTTGGTTCGGCCTTAGGTCGGCCTTGCTTCGGACAGGCTTCGGGTTTGTTGGCCCGGGGTCGATGCGGGGGCGAGGGGAGGGCGGCTAAAGGGCGGTGGTTCAGGGGGTTGGCGGGCGATGAAATGGTTGCGGCGCGGCCCTTCAGGGCCGCGCCGCAACTTTGGTCGGTGGTGGCAACCGTTTAGCGGTAGCGTTCTTTGTATTTGTCGATTTGTATCTTCATGGCGTCGACGCATTCGGCGATGGCCTGCTCGAAGGTGTCGGCCTGTTTGGCTATGAAGAGCGTCTGGCCCGGCAGTGCAAGCGAGATTTCGCCTATTTTGTTGTTGGCGCTCTCGGGTTTGTCGACTTTGAGGGTCACTTCGCAGGTGGTGGCGGCGTCGATGATGCGGTCGAGTTTCGACACTTTGTCGATGACGAATTTCTCGAGTTTCTCGTCAGCTTTGAATTTCACTGCATTGATGGTTGTTTTCATGGTTGTTCCTCCTTGTTTATTTGAGTGAATGTTTGTTGTTTGCTTGTTGTTTTGCTGCCCGCGGGTGGGCGTGGTTGTAGACTTCCTGTATGTGGCTGCGGGTGACGTGGGTGTATACCTCGGTGGCGTTGAGGCTGGAGTGGCCGAGGAGTTCTTTGATGGCCAGCAGCTGGCCGCCTTCGTTGAGTATGTGGGTGGCGAAGCTGTGGCGGAAGACGTGGGGGCTGACGCGGTCGGCGGTGGTGAGGGCAGTCATGTGTTTCTTTACCACGTATTCCACGGTGTCGGGGCTTATGCGGAAGCCTTTTTTGTTGACGAACAGGTAGGGCTCGGGCGGGTTGAGGGTGTCGCGCAGGTCGAGGTAGCGGCCTATTTCGGCGGCCAGCTCGGGCTCGATGGGGACGAGGCGGTGCTTGTTGCGTTTGCCGAGCACTTTGATTTGCAGCGCTCCGAGGCGGACGTCGGCGGTTTTGAGCGAGGCCAGTTCGGCGCGGCGGAGGCCTGTTTCGTAGAGCATGCGGAGCATGAGACGGTCGCGGCGGCCGGTGAAGTCGTCGGCGAAGAGGCCGGCGTCGTAGAGGTGTTCGGTTTCCTCGGGTTTGAAGAACACGGGCAGTCGCTTTGGGGCCTTGGGCGGGGTGACTTTTGCCATGAGGTCGCTGTCGATGTGGCCGTTTTGGCGCATCCAGCGGCACCAGTGGCGCACGGCCGAGAGGCGCTGGCGGACGGTGTTGGGCGCCAGGCCGCTGTCGGTGAGGGCCATCTGCCAGCCGCGTATGTCCTGGCGGCTGATTTGGCCAACGTCTTCAACGTCAAGTTGTTCGAGGTACTGCATCAGGCTGTCGAGCGCGCGCGAGTAGTTGTCGACCGTGCCTTTGGCGCGGCGGAGTTCGGAGCTCACGTGCATCTCGAAAAGTGTTATGGCCTGAGCGATTTTCACGTATGCAAAATTACATATTTTTTTTTGAATGGCAAAATAAAAATGAAAAAAAATGCAAAAATGTGAGGCCCGACGCATTCGCGTCGGGCCTCACAACGTTCTGATACGTGTCCGTGGCATTACATATCGAGCTCTTTCTGACGAAGTTGCTGGATGTAGATGGCCTTGAGGCGACGCTCGCGGTTGATAACCGACGGCTTGGTGAATTTCTGACGGTCGCGGAGCTCTTTGACCACGCCGGTCTTTTCGAATTTACGTTTCAGTTTCTTCAAAGCGCGTTCAATGTTGTCGCCTTCTTTAATGGGAACTACGATCATGTTTAATACCTCTTTCTTGTTAAGGGTTGGTTAATTAATTGAATTATCAAGACTTTTGTTGTCTTCAAGCTTTTAGAACATCAGGTGGCCCTTATGTTTGTCGTTTTGGCCATTCGGCCAAGACAATTTAGAACATCAGGTGGCCCTGGGCGGCAGCGTCGTTGAGGGCGGCCACGATGCCTTTCTTGTTGATGATGCGCATACCTTTGGCCGAAACCTTCAGGGTGATCCACATATCCTCTTCGGGGATGTAGAATTTCTTGGTCTGCAGGTTGGGGGAGAAGGTGCGTTTGGTGTGGATACGGGAGTGCGATACATTGTTGCCGACCACTACTTTCTTACCGGTAATTTCACAAATCTTTGACATTTCTATAATATTTTTTAGTTGTTAACGTTATTTTTTGTGTCCGTTTTTTCGACGAAAACGGGTGCAAAAGTCGCACTTTTTTCTGACATGGCGAAATTTTTTTTCACTTCCAGCCCGCATTTTCCGGTTTTTTAACATTTCGTATTTTTTAATATGTTGAAAAATAATATTTTGTAAAAAAATCAAAAATAAAATTTAACATTCTGTTATCAGTGTGTTACGGCGGTTACAGGTCGATTTTTGCCCCTTCGGGACCCCGGCATTTGTTAAAATTGACCCTCTCCGCGACACAAGATTTTAACCGCCTGTGAATATCTTTATTGTGCGCCATTCAAAAAAAAATGCTATTTTTGTAGTCGAATTGTAAAGGTAAAAAATCATCTATGACTGGAGTTAACAAAGTAATTCTTATTGGCAATCTGGGCAAGGACCCGGATGTTGTATGCTTCCCGCAAGACGCAAAGACTTCCGACTCACAAATGGTGGTGAAAAAAGCCTCATTCCCCCTCGCAACGACCGACTACCGCCGCAACCGCGACGGCGAGCGCGTGGAACACACCGAATGGCACAATGTGGTCTGCTGGCGCAATTTGGCCGAAATAGCTGAAAAACTGCTGCGCAAAAGCACCCAGATATATGTCGAAGGCAAATTGCAGACCCGCTCGTGGGAGGACCGCGACGGCAACAAACGCTACATCACCGAGGTAGTGGCCGAAAATTTCCTCATCCTCGGGCACCGTCAGCGTCAGGACGAACAAATAGCAGTGGCCGACAACGACCCGCTCGCGTCGATACTCAACGACGACACCGAGCCCCTCGGCGACCTGCCGTTCTGACATTTCGGCATAATGGACGACATCGCAAAAAGATGTCCGGTACGTCGATAGCGCGCCGGACACCTTAAATATTATATTATAAGCGTAAGGTTTTTATACCCCAGGCTTGCCCAGCAGGCGGAACATGTTGCTCTTGTAGGCTTCGACGCCGGGCTGGTTGAAGGGATTGACGCCGGTCATGTAGGCGCTCACGCCGCAGGCAAACTCAAAGAAATAGATGAGCTGGCCAAGGGTGCGCTCGCTGACTTCGGGCACCTCGATTTCGAGCACCGGCACACGTCCCGAGTTGTGGGCCATGACCGTGCCCTCCTGAGCGCAGTGGTTAATGTCGTTTATCGATTTGTGCTGCAAGTAGTTGAGGCCGTCGAGGTTCTTTTCGTCGTAGGGGATTTCGACATGGCGTTTGGGTTTGGCCACGCTGAGCACAGTCTCGAACAGCAGGCGCTGGCCGTCCTGTATGTATTGGCCCATCGAGTGCAGGTCGGTGGTGAAGGTGGCGCTGTGGGGCAGTATGCCGAGGCCGTCCTTACCCTCGCTCTCGCCATAGAGCTGTTTCCACCACTCGCCGAGGTACACCAGCTGGGGCATGAAGTTGACCAGCATTTCGACCGGATAGCCCTTGGCGCAGGCAGCCTGGCGGATCATGGCGTAGAGCATAGCGGGGTTGGTCGAGGGGTTCTCGTCGCCGAGGCACACTTCGCGCATCTCGCGGGCGCCGTCGAGCAGTGCGTTGATGTCCAGTCCGGCCATTGCGATGGGGACGAGTCCGACTGGTGTCAGCACCGAGAAGCGGCCGCCGATGTCGTCGGGGATTTCGTACATCGAGTAGCCTTCGTCGAGGGCAATCTGGCGGAGGGTGCCTTTGCGGGCGTCGGTGATGGCGATGATGCGCCGGGCCGCCTCGGTTTTGCCGTATTTCCGCTCGATGTGGTCCTTGACGATGCGGAACGCCACTGCGGGCTCGGTGGTGGTGCCCGACTTGGAGATGACGGCCACGGCGTAGTCGTTGGCGTCGAGCAGGTTCATCAGGTCGGCGTAGTAGTCCTCGCTGAGGGTGTGTCCGGCATAGACCACCACGGGGCGGTTGGTCATGCCCATAGTGGCGAAACTGCCCTGCAAGGCTTCTATCACGGCACGGGCTCCGAGGTACGAGCCGCCGATGCCAATTACGACGAAAATTTTGATTTTCGGGGCCAGTCTGGCGGCGTCTGCAGCGATTTTTTCAACAATTTTGGTATCAATTTTTTCAGGCCAGTCGCGCCAACCCAAAAAATCGTTTCCGGCTCCGCTACCATCCAAAACTTTGCGGCGAGCAGTTTTTGCAGATTCTGCAAATTGTTGATTGTCAAAGCCTTCAAGATGGGGAAGGAGACGTTCGGTTCTGAAAACAAGTTCGTTCATGGTCGTATTTTTTGTTTAAAAATTTGCGTTTTTTTGAAACTTTTCCACTATAATAACGTAAAACAATACAAAAATATTTTGCTAATTAAAAAAAAGTGTGTATTTTTGCAGAAATTTTTGAAGACAATAAATTGAATCAAATAATTAATTATTAAACATTTTAAACGAAAAAAGTATGCTTAAGAAATTGTTAAAAGTTGGCGTGGTTGTGTCTCTCCTGATCGGTTCGACCAGCGTTTTCGCTCAGGAACATGATTCACAGCGTTACGGTAACAGCAGCCACTGGGCACTCGGCGGCGCTGTGTCGTACAACCACCAGTTTAACCAGGGTGGCCTCTTCGATTGGGGAGTTGCCTCCAACGCAGGTTTGGGAATCTTCGTCCAGAAGAAATTCCGCCACGACCTTGATGTCCGTATGCGCTTCAACTGGTCCAACATCTTCGCAAAGATGGACTCCGTTAGCGACAAAACCGGATCGGTCTTGGACAACCATGCTTCGTTCACCATCGAGATGCTGTACTCCATCAACAACGGTATCCTGGGTTATGACCCCGACCGTCGTTTCAGCTGGTACGTTCTGATTGGTGCAGGTCCCATGTTCAGCTTCAACGCAGCCAGCCCGGTCATTGCCGGTAACTGGGGTGTTGGTATCACCGCTGGTACTGGTATCAGCTACCGTTTCACCGACCACAGCTCGCTCTTCCTGGAGTATGACGTTGACTTCACCGACATTCCCAACGTCTTCCAGGGCGGTGTTCAGGGTATGAACGGCATCATCTCTCTTGGTTACTTCTACGATTGGGGTGCCAGCGCTACCGACCAGGCCGTCATGGCCCAGAAGGCTATGCTCTCGCAGGATAACTTCAGCGCCCTCAACTCGCAGGTCAGCACCCTCGAGAACCAGGTTCAGACCTCCAAAGACAACGAGAAGAGACTTGAGAACCGCATCGCCGAGCTTGAGAACCAGCTCCGCGAAGAGCGCGCCAAAGTCAAACCCGTTGACAACAGCGAGGCTGACAAGAAAATCAAAGAGGCTATCGACAAAATCAAAGCCGACCAGCTCAACTTCTACGGTATGCCTTTCTCCGTCCTTTACGAGGTCAACGAGTGGCAGGTCAGCGAGGATCAGATCGACAAAGTCAAAGCCGTTGCTAAGGTCATGAAAGACACCGACGCCAAGTTCATGATTGTTGGTTTCGCCGACTACACCGGAAGCGACCAGTACAACCAGAAACTCTCCGAGCGCCGCGCCAACGAGGTGAAACGTCTCCTCAAGAGCTACGGTGTCCCCGAGGACAAGATGACCGTCGAAGGCAAGGGCAAGAGCGTTTCGTTCGGCGACGTGAAACTCCCGATCAACCGCCGCGTCTCCTTCTACCGCACCATCGAATAGTCAACCATCCGACTATAACCCACAAGAGGCTTCCCGCTACGGGAGGCCTCTTGTTTTATTATACCCCTGAAAGTCAGTAGATTATGTATTTTGACTTAATTCGTTGTATTTTAGGGTTTTAGGTAGGTTCGGGTCGTATTAAGGTCGGCCTTGGTTCGGCCATTGGTCGGACAGCCCCGAATTAAGGCCGAAGAGGATACTATGTATGGTCGAAGTATGGCCGAAGATATAATAAATGAGTGCCGGCCGCAAAGCGGCCGGCACTCGTTCTATTCCCGATTTCAATCCATCGAAAGTATCTTGATTTCCACCCTGCGGTTGAGGGCGCGGCCCTCGTCGGTGGCGTTGCTGGCGCGGGGCTTCGATTTGCCATAGCCGCGATAGCGGAGGCGACGGGCGTCGATGCCGTGCCCCACAAGATAGTCGTACACGGCGCGGGCGCGATTTTCCGAGAGACGCTGGTTGTATTTCTCGCTGCCCTGTCCGTCGGTGTGGCCGCTGATTTCAATCTTCATCCGGGGATGACTGTCGAGCAGGGCGCGCAGGCGGAGGAGTTCGTGGTATGACTGTTGCAGCAACGTGCTGCGGTCGAATTCGAAATATATGTCCTCGAGCACGAACACCGAGCCACTGCGCAGTTCGGGTTTCTGCCTGGGGGCGGATGTGTTGTCGTCGGCCACAGTTTCGCTTTGTGCGGCCACTGTGGCGCAGTCGACACAAACCACGCTCACATCGTCGATGTAATAATACGAGCCCCTCAAAATTGCCGTCTCGGAGCCGAGCCAGAGCACTCCCGAACGCGACGTGGGCAGGAAATTGCCGATGGTCATAAACCGTTCGCCACCCTCGGCCACAAAGCGTCCGCTCACGCGCTGCCACGCTTCGGTATCGCTCAATGGCCGTTCGGCCGAGCCGCAAATCTGAGGTGTGTAGAATGTGGCGATAGCCTGTTTGGCAGGGCCTATCTTACGGGTTTCGCGGTGCATGAGTATGTCGTGGGTGGTGTCGGCGATACGTTCGCGAGTGAAAAGGGCGCCGATGGTGCCGACGGCCTCGGGTGACAACTCGGCCAAACTGACGTGGAACGTGACCTCGTAGGTGGCTCCGCAGCGCAAAGGCTCTTTGAGCTCGGTTTGCAGGTATTCGCGATAGCCTTCCTGCGAGCAGTAGATTCCGCAATAGGCGTCGCCCGTGCGCGGAAGCTGGCTGCCGAGCTTGTTGTCGGGCACCCCGCACTCGCGCCGTCCGCAGATGTTGTAGTAGTCGGCGCTGCCCGATGTGGGCTGATACCAAGCCTCGACGGTGGTCAGAGTGCCGAGGGCGTCGATACGTTGCGGGCATTCGAGGTATTCTTCGAACGAGGGGTTATACACCAAGTTGGCGGCTTTTGTGGAGTCCTGAGCCCGAGCCGTGGAGAGCAACGACACTGTTGCCGCCATTGCGAGAGCCGGGATTTTCATTGTTGGTTGCAGGTTTTCATCATGCTCTGCCACAGGAGGTCGGCAGTGCGTTGCCAGCTGAATTTTGAGCCCTGACGGTGGCCGCGCTCGATGAGGGTGGCGCGCACCGCGGGATCGGACAACTGCAGCATGGCGTCAGTTATTGTGTCGGGATTGTGTGGGTCGATTATGAGAGCCGCGTCGCCGGCTATTTCGGGCATTGAAGTGACGTTGGAGGTGATGACCGGGGTGCCTGCGCTGAAGGCCTCGATGATGGGTATTCCAAACCCCTCGAACAGTGAGGGGTACACCAGCGCTTCGGCGGCGGCCATGATTCCGGCCAGTTGGGCCACGTCGGCGTGGCCGATGAAAATCACGTCGGCTTGGTGCTCCATCTCGTCGTAGGCGGCTCGCAACTCGTCTTGCCACCACACGCGGTGGCCCACGACGACGAGCTTGGTGCCGTCCTTGGTACGATCTTTATATGTGTCGAAAGCGCGCAGCAGCCCGGCAAGGTTTTTGCGTTTCAGAATGGTGCTGACGAACAGAAAGTAGCGTTCGCCGCCGCTTATGCGGTTTCGTGTTTCAGTGTTTTGGGCCTCGCTTCGCGGGGTGTACTGGCTGTTCGAACCGTTGTAGACAACGTCGACGCGGTCGGCCGCTATGCCGCAGGTGCCGACAATGTCGGACTTGGAGTATTCCGAAACCGTGGCTATCCTCTCAGCCCGTTGCGCAAAGCGGTGGAAATAGTGGCTCATATATCGCTGGTGCGACGGCTTGAGGTAGCTGCTGTCGTGCTCGAAATTGAGGTCGTGGATGACCGACAGGGTCGGTGTCGAGCCGTGCAGTGGCATATATCCGTCGGGGGTCACGAAGAGGTCGATCTTGTAGCGGCGCAGGGCGCAGGCCACGCTCCACTCGAAATAGGCATACCACAGCAGCGGATGTCGGGCCGGCGGGCAGAGCACCACGGGGTGGACGTTGCTGGCGAAGATGAACCTCGGGTCGGGCCGGCGGTCGAACAAAAAGTAGAATTCGTGCTCGGGGTGTTGAGTTACGACAAGGCGCATAGTTTCAGCCGTAAACCAGCCTATTCCGTCCAGTTTCGCAGGTATCAGCAGGCGTGTGTTGACGGCTATGCGCATTACTTTCCGAGAACGGTTTTTTCGATTATTTGCGGGAAATACTGGTATTCCAATTCGTGGACCTTGTGGGCCAGTGTATCGGGGGTGTCGTCGGGGTTCACGGCGCAGCGGGCCTGAAACAGGGTGGTGCCGCGGTCGTAGTTCTCGTCGACAATGTGGATGGTTATTCCGCTTTCGGTCTCGTGGCTGGCAATCACCGACTCATGCACACGCTCGCCGTACATCCCGCGTCCGCCGTGTTTGGGCAGCAGGGCGGGGTGGATGTTGATGACACGCTGGGGGTATGCCTGCAGTATGTTTTGCGGTACGAGCCACAGGAATCCGGCCAGTATGACCCAGTCGATGCGGTGTTCGCGCAGGTAGTTGACAACGCGGTCGGAGTTGTAGAAGTCGTCGCGTCCGAAATATACGGCCTCGATGCCGAGGTTGTGGGCGCGGGTGGCGATATATGCGTCGCGTTTGTTGTAGATTATACAAGCGACTTCAACGGCATTGCTGCCGCTGAAGTACTCGGTAATGCGCTGGGCGTTGGTGCCGTTGCCGGAGCCGAGGATGGCCAAACGAACGGGAGTCATAGCTTACAGACCAAGTTTTTTCTTGACTTTGGGCATGATGTCCTCGGAATCCTGATAGTAAAGGAGGGCGCCAGTGCCTGCATCGAAAATGTAGGTGAAACCTTCCTCTTTGGCCACATCCTCGATAGCCTTTTTGGCGCGGTCGATGATGGGTTTAAGCAGTTCTTGCTCGCGTTCCTGGAGCTGGGTCTGGGCGTTGCGCTGGAATTCCTCGATACGGGCGCCCATGTCTTGGATTTCACGCTGCTTGGTCTGCTTGATGAGGTCGGTCCAGCCGTTTTGTTTCTCCATGTATTCGTTGTAGCGCTGTTCCATTTCGCTCTGCATGGCTTTGAGGGTGGTCTCGAGTTCGGCCACTTCGGCTTGCAGTGTATTCTGGGCTGTGTCGCGACCGGGCATGATTTGCATAAGTTCGGTCGAGTTGATGTGACCCAATTTGACATTTTTCTGAGCCAGTGCGGTGCCGCAGAAGGCAAAAACAGAAACAAATGCTAAGACAAAAATTTTCTTCATTTTTTAATCAATTGATTACGTTGTTATTAATAATTATTCTTTAATATTCTTGGAATGCAAAGATACGACTTTTTGTTGAATTGGAGTCTTTATTTGCGTATTTTCATCTCGGGGTTGTCAGGCTTCGGGGTTTGCCGGCGATGTATGTCGCTGCCACCTTTGGGTGAAGGCTTCTTGGTTTCGGAAGAACTTTCGGCGTTGCCTGTTTGTCCCGGTCTATAGCCGAGCAGCTCGATGACCTGATTGCTGATGTCGTATTTTTCGCTGGCGAAAAGTACCGTAGCCGAGCCGGCGCGGTCGAACACGAAAGCGTAGTTTTTCTCGTGGGCTATGCGTTCGATGGTCGAGTATACGCGGTCCTGTATCGGTTTTAGCAGTTCGGCCCGTTTTTTGTCGAGGTCGCCGCCCACGCCGAAACGTTGGCGCTGCAACTCGATGAGTTCCTGCTCTTTGGCGGCGAGGTCTTCTTTGCGGCGCTGGCGCAGATTGTCGGGCAGCAGGTACGATTCTTGTTCATAGGTGGTGCGCAGCGTTTCGATTTCGCGTTGCTTCTGCTCCAGTTCGTTTTGCCAGTCGGTCACATATTTGTCGAGACGCTTTTGGGCGTTAGCATAATCGGGAATGCTTTTGAGCACATAGTCGGTGTTGACGCAGGCGTACTTCTGTGCCTGCAGGCCATCGGTGGAAAGTGTTGCAAGTGCAACTATTATTATGGCTGTGATTAATTTCTTCATATCTGTTAGTCAATGCTTTGGCCAATAGTGAAGTGGAAATGGCTACCGCCCGATGTGCCGTTGAATCCGTAGCCCCAGTCGACGCCTATCAGGCCGAACCATGGAGCCTGCACCCTGACGCCTACACCGGCCGACTGGTACATCTTGAAGGGTTGGAACTGGTCGAGGCTGGCCCAGCAGTTGCCACCTTCGAGGAATCCGAGCACCCAGGCCGTGAAACCGCCGCTTTCGACAACCAGCTGGCGCAGTTCGAGGGTAAAGCGGTCGAACACGGCGCCGCCGTCGGATGCCGAAGCGCCGATACTCTCGTTTTCGTAGCCGCGCAGAGGTATGATTTCGCTGCCGTCGGAGTAGTACATGCTCAGACCGTCGCCACCCACATAGTAGCGGCCGAATGGCGATATGCCGATGTCGTTGTTATAGCAGCCCATCCAGCCGAAGCGGAAGCGGGTGTTGAGAACCGTGTTGCCGATGAGGTTGAGCACCCACGAGCCGCGCAGGTTCACCTTGTAGTATTCGAGCCAGCGATACAGTTCCTCGGGGTCGGTCACTTTGCTGAAGTCTTTGCCGCTCATGATCGAGTATGGCGGAGTGACGTAGCCGGTCACGCTGACTTCGGAACCGCTTCGGGGATACACCGGCGAGTCGAGTGAATTGCGCGCTATGGTGAGGCTGTAGTTGAGGTCGTTGGCAATGCCTTTGGTGAAGATGGTGCTGTGCTGGCGGTAATTGTTGATGTTGTAGTGGCGGTAAGAGATTCCGTGGGCTACGATGAAGTAGTCGTCGGGCCATTTTTTGCGGTGCGAGAATGAGGCACTGGCACCGAAAATCGACATACTGCTGTAGTTTTCGTCGGTTTTCTTGTAGTAGTAGCCGTTGTCGAACATATTGTAGTACACGCTGAGCGACAACGACTGCGGACGTTTGCCGCCGAGCCATGGTTCGGCGAACGAGGCACCGAACGAGGTGAAATAGAACGACTTGGTGACGTTGAGGCTGAGTTTCTGGCCGTCGCCTGCGGGCAGCGGAGCCCAGCCGTTGGGGTTGAAGATGTTGCGGGCACTGAAGTTGTTGAGCACGAGGCTGGCTTGCAGGATGAGCTGTTTCGAACCGTAGCCGCCTTGCAGCTGGATTTGCGAGGTCTGACCCTCTTCGACCTTGTACACAATGTCGACGGTGCCGTTCTCGGCGTCGGGCTTGGGTATGGGTTCAATCTTTTCTTCTTGGAAGTAGCCGAGTGTGGCAAGCTCACGGCGGCTGCGGATAACGGCGTCGCGGCTGAAGAGGTCGCCAGGGCGTGTGTGCAGCTCGCGCATGATGATTTTGTCGTTGGTGATGGTGTTGCCTTCGACGCTGACGTTGCGTATGCGGGCCTGCTTGCCTTCGGTGATGCGTATCTCGATGTCTATCGAGTCGCCCTCGACAGCCACCTCAACGGGGTTGGCGCGGAAGAAGAAATAACCATTGTCCATATACATCGACGAGATGTCGGTCGACGATGGGTTGTAGGTGATGTTGGTCAGGAGCAGGGTGCGGTTGTAGGGGTCGCCTTTGTTGATGCGCAGATGACGGGCGAGGGTTTCGGAGTCGTACACCGTGTTGCCCGAGAAGGTGATGTTGCGGAAATAGAACTTCTGGCCTTCGTGGATTTGCACTTTGACTTTCAGACGTTCCTGTTTGAGTTTCTTTTTCTCGCTAATTTTCAGTTCGTTGTCGGGCACTGGCCAGACGGTGTCGAACACTATGCGGGCGTCGCGGAAGCCTTCCTCGTTGTAGTAGGCTATGACGTTGTCGAGGTCGTCACGGAAGTCGCTTTCGATATATTTCGATCGGCTCCAGAAGCCTTTTGAGAATATCTGCCACTTTTTGTAATAGTTGACGTCGTGGGTGTTTTTCATCTGGCGGAGAATCTTGACGTCCTTGATTTCATTGTTGCCGACGAGTATGAGCGAGTCGATTTTGACTTTTTTGCCGCGGGTGACGTTGTAGGTTATGCTCACGCGGTCCTTGACGCCGCCGGTGGTGTCGGCGTCGAGTATGGTGTTCACCTCGGCTTTGGTGTAGCCTTTGGTGACATAGAACGCGCGTATCTTGTTGGATGTGGTTTTGAGCATATTTTCAGTCACCACGGTGCCGGAGCCTATCTTGATTTCTTCGCGCAACTTCGATTCGTCACCCTTCGGCACACCCTTGAAGCGGAAGGTGGTCATTTTGGGACGCTCGCGAAGCTTTATTTTCAGGAAGATGATGTTGCCCTGTATGCGTGTGACGAGTATCTGGACATCCTCGAAAAGCCCTTGTTTCCAGAGGTTATCGACGGCGGTCGAAAGCTTGTCGCCGGGCACTTTGATCTTGTCGCCGACCTGAAGACCGGCCACGAGGGCCACGACGCGCTTGTCGAAATTGTCGGCGCCTTCGTAGGTTATGCCTCCGATTTCGTACATTTTCGGGGTCAAATAGTCGATGTCATATTCTTCGCTGTTGCTGATAATTACCTGGGCCTCAATGCGTGGCAGTGCAAAGCCGACAAGTGTGAGCAGTATGAGGATTGTTTTTATATGCTTCATTTATATATACTATTAACTAAATAATAACACGAAAAAGCGAAAAATATTGTTGCAAGTTGTAAAAAAATGCAATTTTTTTTACTTTTTCGCGTTATTTTGTGTTACCTGGTCGCCGGTGCGGCCGAAACGGCGCTGGCGCTGCTGGTAGTCGTAGACGGCGTTGTAGAAGTCCTCGTGGCGGAAGTCGGGCCACAGCTTATCACTGAAATAGAACTCGGTGTAGGCTATCTGCCATAGCAGGAAGTTCGAGA
>CADCPQ010000025.1 GCA_902803395.1 uncultured Bacteroidota bacterium | reverse complement strand
GTCGACGACTACGGCCGCACGGTCGAGGTCCCCTCCCACCCTGCCCGCGTTGTCTCGACCTCGCCGGCTGTGACCGAAATCCTTTTTGCCCTCGGCGCCGACAGTCTCCTGGTGGGCCGCACCGACTTCTGCACCTATCCGCCCAAAGCCGCCGACATCGAGTCGATTGGCGGCATTTCGAACCTCAACATCGAGAAAATCCTTTCGCTCAACCCCGACCTTGTCATCAGCGGCTCGATGATTCCGCAAAAAGCCACCGACCAGCTGGCCAGAATGGGCGTCCCGGTGGTGTGCGTGATTGAAAAGCAGCATTTCGAGGACCTGTTCGACAACATCGCTGCCATCGGCAGCCTTGTCGACCGCGCCGACGAAGCCGCGGCCCTCAACACCTCGCTGCGCTCGCGTGTGCCCGAAAAACCCACCGCAACCAACTCGTCGCCAACGGTTTACTATGTTGTCGGATTCGGAGCCACTGGCAATTTCACCGCCGGCGGCAACACCTTCATCAACGACATAATCGAAATGGCCGGCGGCCGCAACGTGGCCAAAGATGTCACTGGATGGAGCTACAGCACCGAGGCGCTGATGGACGCCGACCCGGACTACATCATGATTCGCCGCGAGGACGTTGACAATTTCGTCCGCACGTCGCCCTACAAGCGTCTGACCGCCGTCAAAAAAGGCCACATCATTCCTATCGAGAGCGGCACAGTGGATTTGCAAGTTCCGCGCAACATCGAGGCCGTCGAAACCATCAAGCAAGCTTTGGACAGTCGGACAAATTAAACCGACATTTTTCCACTCAATCTGTAAAATACTGAAAACCAGCGATTTAAATCAAAGTATTTAAATCACTGGTTTTCAATATGTTGGATAGGTTCGGGTCGGGTTTGGGTCGGCCTTACATCGGCCTTGCCTCGGCGGGGTCCATCCGGCGGCCGAAGTAAGCCCTACGGGAAAGCCAGTTTTTTATTGCCGGCAACCATAAAAAATAAAGCCAAAACACGTCGCCAACGCGGTTGGCAACCTGTTTTGGCACGACTGGGCCGGCGTTATTACTGCTCGACGTTCTCGACCACCGAGCCGCGGTAGGCGGGGCAGGTGTGGTGAGTGCAGCTGACGGCAACACTTGCGATGAACAGCACGAGGGCTGCAATTGCTAAAAGTCTTTTCTTCATTGTTTTATTGTTTTTTCCAACGGTGCCGGTAGCTTGAGTGCGGCCGACACCATTGGCTATAGTTATTACAAACCTATTTTCTCGTTGACAATCTTGATGATTTCGGCTTCCTGCTTGACGGCAGCGTCCTCGATGGCCTGAGCTTTGGCGAGGATTTCGGCCTTGAAGGCCTCGTCCTTGAGCGAGCTGGCGTTGATTTTGACGTTGAGGTGAGCACCCATGACGGCGCTGCGGGCTGCGAGGGCTCCGACGCCGCCGTCGGTGACGCTGGCGGGGTTGCCCCACTCGACCATAGCACGGCAGACCTCGAAGGCCTCGAAGCTCTTCTGCATGGTGCGGAACGGGACCTCGGTGGCGAACTTGGTGGCCTCCTGGATGGCGGCGCTGCGGGCGGCTTTTTCCTCGTCGGTCTTCTTAGGCAGGCCGAAAGCGTTCATGATTTTGTTGAAGGCATTGGTGTCCTCGTCGACGAGGTGCAGGAGCTCGTCCTTCAGAGCCTGACCTTTAACGGCCACGTCGGAGAATTTCTCCCACTCGTCGTCGTAAGCGGCCTTGCCACCGGTGAGGTTGGCCACCATGGTGCCAAGCGAAGCGGCGAGGGCGCCCATGTAGGCGCTCACCGAGCCGCCGCCGGGGGCAGGGCTCTCGCTGGCGGTCTCGTTGCAGAAGCCGGTGCAGGTGAGGTCGACAAGTTTTTTCTGGCTGTGGTCCTCGATGAGGTATTCGATGACTTTCTCCTTGGGGTCGAAGGGTTTAAGGTCGTCGAGGCCCATGCTCTTGATGGCGACCTTCATGATTTCCTCCTCGCTGACGCCGAGGGAGCGCTGCTGTTTGGCGAGGTAGTACTTGCCGGCGTCGATGAGGACGCTCTTGGGGATGAGGCCGACTATCTCGCAACCCGTGACGCGGATGCCACGGTTCTGGGCGCAACGGCACACTTCGTCAAAGCAGAGGTGCACGGGGGCGACCTTGATGGAGGTGATGTTCATCGACACCTGTGCGATGCCGTAATCCTCGATATACCAGCCGATTGCCTTGGTGCCCTTGAGGGTGCCGGGAATCATGATAGCCTTGCCGTTTTCGTCCTTAAGGGGCTTGCCGCTGGGTTTGCCGCCTTCGCGGGCGGGACGGCCCTTTTCGCGCACGTCGAAAGCAATGGCATTGGCGCGACGGGTGCTGGTAGTATTGAGGTTGTAGTTGATGGCCACGAGGAAATCGCGGGCACCGACCTGGGTGGCGCCGGTGTGGGCCACGTGGTCGTTCCACTGGTTGGGGCCGAAATCGGGTTTCCACTGCTCGGTGCCGAGGCGCGACGAGAGGCTCTCGTACTCGCCGGTGCGGCAGTAGGCGAGGTTGCGACGTTCGGGAATGAAAGCGGCCGACTCGTAGCAGTAGATGGGGATGTCGAGTTCTTCGCCCAGACGCTTGCCAAGTTTGTGGGCGTATTCGACGACCTCCTCCATGGTGATGTTGCTCACGGGGATGAGGGGGCAGACATCGGTGGCACCCTGACGGGGGTGTGCGCCGTGGTGCTGGCTCATATCGATGAGTTCGGCGGCCTTCTTGACCACGCGGAAAGCGGCTTCGAGCACGGGCTCGGGCTCACCGACAAAGGTTATGACGGTGCGGTTGGTCGTCTGACCGGGGTCGACGTCAAGAAGTTTGACACCTTCGACCTTCTCTATTTCGGCAGTCACCTGGTTGATGACGTTCTGGTTGCGGCCCTCGCTGATATTGGGCACACATTCGATAAGCTGTTTCATTTTCAGGCTAAAAAATATATGGAGTTATTGTTTGTAGTAGTTGAATTTCAGGCCACCCTGCATTTCGAGATAACCAAACACCATGTCGAGTATCGAGCTGGTGTCGGGTATGATGTCGCGCGAGACGCGGACGTTGATGACATTGCCGTTCTTGGTGAACGGGACGGCATAATCGGTATTGAGCGTCGATGTCATGATACCTCTGTTGTTGTCAAAAATGTAGGTGTAGCCCATTGTATCGGAACGACCCATAGCGTCGATGTTGATAATCATGTAGCCGTCGGAAGCTGTGGTGAAATGAAGTTTCGATGAGAAATCGACCGTAATATCGGGCAGCGGTACACCTGGGATTTGCGGGGTCGAGATAGAAGTGTCGGCAAGCCAGACCGTTTTCTCGAGCGGGCCGAGCTGCGGAGGCTTCTGATTTTGATTGGTGTTGTTTTTGTCATCTTTGTCCTTTCCGCACGACGAGAAGAGGGGTGCCGCGACGGCAACAAGAGTGGCAACAACGACGATTTTTGCAAACAAAGCCTTGATTTTCATGGTATTAGATTTTAAATGTTTTTTTATTAATAAGTGCAAATATACAACTTTTTTTTTAATAGAGGCCGTTTTTTAGTACAAAAAATTGTTATATGGGTAGCGTATGGCGTGGATTCGGCTGACCTCGTCGTAGAGCATCTGGCGCAAGGCCTCGATGTTGTTTTTGTTGGCGGCGGATATGAAAATGGATTTGCCGGCTTTGGACATCCAGCTGCTTTGCAACATCTCGAGGCTCCAGTTGGCACGGGTGGCTGGTGTAAGGTCGTCGGCCTCTTTCTCGACGAAAGTGTAGGCATCTATCTTGTTGAATACGAGTATTGTGGGCTTGTCGTTGGCGTGGATTTCCTCAAGGGTTTTGTTGACGGCGGCAATCTGCTCCTCGTGGTCGGGATGCGAGATGTCGACGACATGGAGAAGCAGGTCGGCCTCGGTGACTTCGTCGAGTGTGGACTTGAAGCTCTCGACCAAACCGTGAGGCAGTTTGCGGATGAATCCTACGGTGTCGGTGAGGAGGAAGGGGAGGTTGCCGATTACAACTTTGCGCACCGTGGTGTCGAGTGTGGCGAAGAGTTTGTTTTCGGCGAAGACGTCGCTTTTGGCCAGAAGGTTCATGAGGGTGGACTTGCCGACGTTGGTGTAGCCGACAAGTGCCACACGTACAAGTGTTTCGCGGTTTTTGCGCTGCAGAGTTTTCTGGGTGTCGAATTTGGCCAGCTGAATTTTTAGTGCCGCGATGCGTTCCTTGATGAGGCGGCGGTCGGTTTCGATCTGAGTCTCGCCGGGGCCACGCATTCCGATGCCGCCGCGCTGGCGTTCAAGGTGGGTCCACATTCGAGTGAGTCGTGGGAGCATGTATTGCAGCTGCGCCAACTCGACCTGGGTTTTGGCAATGGAGGTCCGTGCGCGTTTGGCAAAAATGTCGAGAATGAGCGAAGTGCGGTCCAAAATCCTCAGACCCAGCTCTTTCTCAAGGTTGCGAAGTTGGGCTGGCGAAAGTTCGTCGTCGCACACAACAAAATCGGCCTCGGTGGCGTTGATGTACTCCTTCACCTCCTCGAGTTTTCCGCTGCCGAGATAGGTGCGGCTGTCGGGGCGTTCAAGTCGCTGGATAACTTTTTTGACGGGGACACCGCCGGCGGTTTCGAGCAAAAATGCGAGTTCGTTGAGGTATTCCTCGGTGCGTTCGATGGGGGTCTGTCCGCTGCAAACGGAAAGCAGGATGGCTTTTTCGGGCACAACCTCAGTGCTGATGGTGTTGCGCTGCTGCGGCGTCGGACGCTTCGGCGCAGGTTCGCCGTCGAGTGTGTTGCGCCACTTGCCTTGGTCGGTTTTCCACGTCTGCTGCTTCATTTCCCGGCCACTTTCGTTAGTATCTGTTCAAGTTTACCTACAGCTGAATCCCAATCAAAATTGCGACGGACATAGTTGTTGCCATCTTGCGCCATTGTGGCGCTGATTTCCTGATTCTGCAACAAGGTTACGATATGTTGCGCTATGGTTTGCGCATCGTTGCCAATGAGTATTTCTTTCCCGTTCTCGGCTCGCAGCGAATCGTTTGCAATGGTGGTTGTCACGCAAGGTAGCTGCATAGCCATTGCCTCAAGGAGTTTGTTTTGCAGGCCCGAGCCAATACGCATAGGGGCGACAAAAATGCGACTTTGGGCATAGCACTGACGTATGTCGTCGACCCAGCCAGTGACTGTTACGTCATCGCTGGCAAGGTTGCGCACGCCAGACTTTGGTGAAGCTCCAGCTATAAGCACTTTGGCAGAAGGAATTTGCTGTTTTACAATGGGCAGTATATCTTCGACAAGAAATTTTGCAGCGTCGACATTTGGCGGATACTGCATATTGCCACAGAAAAGAATGTCGTATTTTTTCTCGCAGTCGATGGGGTTGAAATAGTCGAAATCGACACCGTTCGGAACAATTTTGATTTCGCCGTTCTTTTTGTGTGGAATGGCTTCGCTGTCGATCTCGGATATGATGGTGAGAGCGTCAAAGATGTTGAATGAATTATATTCGGAAGAGCGAAGCATTTTGAACTCAAAATGGAGTATGTGATGCCACAAGCCGGCACGGGTATTGTCCATCCGTCGTTCGGTATTCATCGACAAAGCATCCTGAAAATCCATCACTTTTGGCAGAGTTGAGCGGCTGACGAGAGTCATCGTGCGAACCATCTGGTTGTAAATAACATCGGGATGGACTTTGGTTTCGAACGCCTTGTATGCGCGTCGAGCTTTTTGGGAGTCCCAGTAGCCGATTTGCAACGACTTAGCCCACAGGTAATTGCGAAGCACGTTTTTATAGCTTACTATTTTGCTCGGGAAAACAATTTCTATCTCCCGGCAATAGGGTCGCAATGCTTCGATTTGTTCTTCTCCGACCTTTTCGTGCGATACGCAGAAAAGGTATATTTCATGGCGCTTGGAGAGTATGCGGATTTGATGATAAGCCCTGAGCTTGTCACCTTTTTCCAATGGGTATGGGAATCGGGGGAGTACAACCAGTATTTTCATCTAAAATAATTCAGTTTGGGTTCCTTCGGCAAAGCCGATGCGGTCGTCATTGTCATCAACGGGTTCTTCAGGTTCAGGTTCTTCGGTATGTTCGGGTTCGGGCAGGGGTTCAAGCCAGCGGAACTCGGCCACTTCTGACGTCGTTATTCGTTTTCCTTTGGCTTTGAAACCTTTCACAGCTATAAATTCAGCAACATCAATGATTTCCGACGGCACTTTCTTATTGCTCGCGGCACTATAAACAACCTCAAGGCGAGGGAATGTGTCGAAAGCGAACGTGAGCAGGTTTGAACCCTCGTCCAGGAAGGATTGCTTTTTGTCTCCAACCTCTGGAATAAATCGTTTGATATAGGGCAACCCTGTTTCGGCATCGCTGTAAACGGCTGTAACAATGGCGTAGCGATTGTACTTGCGGATATCTATCAAATCGTCATCGAAATGGTTCGAGAGGTCGAAATTGGTAGTGCGGTAAGTTCCAGACTGCATGATGGCCAGAATCTTGTCGGTGCCTTTGAATTCACCGAGCAGACGGCCTGCCTCGTTGACGTTGAGACGTTTGACACTCTCGTCGAACCAAATCTTGCGGGCACCAAGAGTCGATACGCCCTCACCTTTCATATTAATGCTGCGAACCGCGTTGCGAGTCAAAATATTGCCTATCGACTGGCGACCTTTTATCGCCAACGAGGCAAAATCGAACTCAAAACTGGTTTTACGCAACCCAGGCTTGGAAGCATGATGGACGGTTATCACCTCAGCCTCGCCGTTGGGGTTCGCGGTGAAATACAGCACTTTGGTACCTTTTGTACCTTTCGTGAGCTGGTATTCTCGGTCGCGTGTCACGCCAATAACCGAGAAGCGTTTCACGTAGGCAAAACCAAACGCGCCATCTCGGTATATCATATTATATACTGTGCGTTCATCGTTTTTGCGGAACACCGAAATAAACAAGAGTTCCTTGCAATCCTGAGAGCCCACGAAACATTTTTCCTGCACCTTTGTCACTATCATCGAGCCGTCGCGGCGGAACGCGATGATGTCGTCCATTTTTGAACATTCGCACACCATCTCGACGCCATCCTCCTTTTTGAGGCCGTAACCAGCGAAACCTGTAGCATAATTCACATACAATTTTTCGTTGGCGACAGCCACCGTGACGGCTTGAATGTCCTCGAAATTGCGTATCTCGGTACGGCGTTCACGGCCTTTGCCGTACTTCTCCAGTATGTGCTCGAAATAGCTGATGGCATATTCGGTGAGATGTTCAAGGTGGTTTTTCACCTCCTCAATGGTCATCTCAATATTCTCGATTTCCTCCTCCGCCTTTTTGATGTCGAACATAGAAATTTTGCGCACAGGTTTCTCGGTGAGCTTCAGAACATCCTCGCGCGTTATTTCACGTTTGAAATGCTTGCGATAGGGACCGAAAGCTTTGTGCATATCGTCGACCTGCTCATCCCAAGAGAGGCTATCCTTTTTCTCCATCTTCTTGTAGATACCTTTCTCGAAGAAGATTTTTTCGAGCGAGACCCAATGCCAACGGCTTTCGAGTTCCTCGAGCTGGATTTCGAGTTCGCGCTTGAGGAGACCGCGGGTGCGGAATGTCGAGTGCCGCAAAATGTCGCTGGCCGTCATGAATACCGGCTTGTTGTCGACAATGACACAGGTTTGAGGGGAGAAACTTATCTGGCAGTTGGTAAAGGCGTAAAG
>CADCPQ010000024.1 GCA_902803395.1 uncultured Bacteroidota bacterium | reverse complement strand
GACGGCGTTGCTGATGAGCTCGCGCAGGAAAATCTCATGGTCCGAATAGAGGAACTTCTTGATGACCGGAAAGATGTTCTCGGTCTGAACGTTCAATTTACCTTGCATATTGTTGATTTTTTTCTAATTTTTCTGAATACTGAACAGTCAGAAACTCACAATTTCCGTGCCAAACCGCCATAGGCTGACAAAATGTCAGTCAGTGTCCCCATGCCGCTTGTCATTATGTCAGCATTGGGTGGCGTGGCACGGTTTTTGTAGCTCCAAAATTAACGCGCGATTGAAACTTTTTATATGTTTTTGCGTAATATATAATATTTCGTATACAAACCGAACTGACTGAATGAAGAATATTCTTGACAACGACGATATGTTGCTTGACGGCATTACCCACCATGCCGAATTCATACCTCTGATATCGAAAGACGAGGAGGATTTCCTTCTACGCGACGATGGTGTGCCAAACCAGTTGCCCGTCCTGCCAATCCGCGACACGGTGCTGTTCCCTGGCGTCATCATGCCCATCGCCGCCACTCGTAAACGCTCTGTCAGGTTGCTAAAGGAAGCTGCCCGCCGCGATATGCGCATTGCTGTGGTGGCACAGTCCAACGCCGCCGAGGAACCGGAATATGACGATCTCTATCACGTCGGCGTGGTGGCCCGTGTACTCAAAGCCTTCGACCTGCCCGACGGCACCACGATGGCTGTGGTGCAGGGTTCTATGCGCATTCACCTCGACAGTCTCGACTTCAACGAGCCATATCCTATCGGTACCTTGACTTTGATGCCCGAAGTTGTCAAACAGGACAAAAAGAGTTTCAACGCCGCAATGAAGCAGTTGCGCAACCGCTATGGTGCCCTGCTCAAGTCGCGCAGCCAGAACAAACCCCTCGAGACCATACGTGACATCGGCAGCGACAAGATTCTCATCAACTTCGTGTCCGCTCATCTTGACATCTCCACCGAGGACAAACAGATGCTCCTCGAGGCCGAATCCTATAGTTCTCGACTGGAACTTCTGAACGGGTATCTCGACAAGGAACTTGAGTTCCAGAAAGTTCGTGAAGAAATTCAGGACAAGACCCGCGACGAAATGGACCGCCAGCAGCGCGAGTATTTCCTCAACCAGCAGATGCGTGTCATTCAGGATGAACTTGGCGGGTCGCAGTCAGACCAGGATGTTCGCGAACTCAAGGAACGCGCCTCGAAGATGAAATGGAACGATTCCGTCCGCGAGGTCTTCAACCGTGAGGTGTCCAAACTGCAGCATATGCAGCCGCAGTCGCCCGACTATTCCACTCAGCTCACCTATCTTGACTTGGTTCTCGACCTGCCGTGGAACAAGATGACCAAGGACGACCTGCGCATCGACCACGCCCGCAAGGTGCTCGACAAAGACCATTACGGGATTGAGAAAGTCAAGGACCGCATACTCGAACACCTCGCCGTGCTGTCGCTCAAAGGCGACATGAAGTCGCCCATCATTTGCCTCGTGGGGCCTCCGGGTACCGGCAAGACCTCGCTCGGCAAGAGCATTGCCGTCGCCATGAACCGCAAATATGTCCGCGTGGCTCTCGGCGGATTGCACGACGAGTCGGAAATCCGCGGCCATCGCCGCACCTACATTGGCGCCATGCCTGGCCGTATAATCCAGAATATCAAGAAAGCCGGCGCCTCGAACCCCGTTTTCATCCTCGACGAGATTGACAAGGTGCAGAGCCAGACTGTCAACGGCGACCCCACTTCGGCGCTTCTCGAAGTGCTCGACCCCGAGCAGAACGTCGCTTTCCACGACAACTACCTCGACATCGACTATGACCTGTCGCACGTCATGTTCATCGCTACGGCCAACACGCTTTCGACCATCCAGCCAGCGCTGCTCGACCGTATGGAAATCATCGATTTGTCGGGCTACATCCTTGAAGAAAAAATAGAAATCGCCACCCGCCACCTTATACCTCGTGCACTCAAAGAGCACGGCTTCAAGCCGTCGGCATTGAAGTTTCCGCGTGAAGTGATAGTCGAAATCATCAACGACTACACGCGCGAGTCGGGTGTCCGCGGATTGGACAAAGCCATCTCCAAAATCATCCGTCGCCGTGCTGTGCGTGTGGCTTCGGGCGAGTCTTTCGGCCGTGGCGATGCCCGCAATATCACCTCCGACGAAATCCACGAAGCCCTTGGGCTCCCCATCCATAACAGCGAGCGACGCGCCAAGAGCCCGTCCGTTGGGGTCGTTACCGGTCTCGCTTGGACGCAGGTCGGCGGCGAAATCCTCTTCATCGAGGCGTCAACATCGGGCGGCAAGGGCACCATCAGTATGACCGGCAACCTCGGCGACGTCATGAAGGAGTCGGCCACTCTGGCTTTCGAGTATCTCAAGGCCAACGCCAAACAGCTCGGCATCGACACCGACCTCATCGAGCGCTCCAACATACACATCCATGTGCCCGAGGGCGCCACACCCAAGGATGGACCCTCGGCGGGCATCACCATGTTCGTGGCAATGGTTTCGGCGTTCACCAACCGCAAAGTGCGCCCCGAAGTGGCCATGACCGGCGAGATAACCCTGCGCGGCATCGTCACCCCCGTGGGCGGCATAAAGGAGAAGATTCTGGCCGCCAAACGCGCTGGCATCACCGACATCATCCTGTCGGAAGAGAACCGCCGCGACATTGAGGACATCAAGGCCGAATACCTCGCCGGCCTCGAGTTCCATTACATTAATAATATGTCCGAGGCTCTCGACCTCGCGCTCATAAAATAACCATTCCGATGATACGCAAAACCACCATCGCCGCCGTGGCGCTACTGATTTTTGGCTTGGGACGCTGTTGCGAGGCCCAAACCTCGGCCCTGCGCATCGTCAGGCAGCCGCTCGCCGTCCTTCCGGCCGAGCCCGGCCCGCTGCAGATGATCGACAGTTCGCTGGCGCTACGTATGTCGGACGTGCTGCTCGACGCCGACCGAATCGGCAACCAAATCGTGGGCTTCCATGTCGACACAACGATAATGCAACTCGATATCGACATCGAGTTCGCACAGCGCAACCCAGCCACCGGCGACCTCTACCTCGTCATGCGCAACAAAAAGCAGACCCCGCGCCTCTATTGCTGCAACCAGTCGGCCAAACGCCCCAAACTTAAGGAGGTGGAACTCCCCGGATTCGAGGACAAGACCGTCCCCATCGAGAGCCCCGTCTTCACCGACGACGGCACGATAATGATTTTCGCATCGACGCACCCCAAAGGCTACGGCGGCTACGACCTCTGGTATTCCGAACTGAAGCAGGGCAAGTGGCAGCGTCCGCAGAACCTCGGCAAGCGTATCAACACCGAAAGCGACGAACTGACGCCCTCCATCTACCGCCAATACCTCATTTTCGCTTCACGCGGGCACCTCAAGGACCACTCCAACCTCAACCTCTATGTCACCCGCCTGCTCTCCGACCAGGTAGTCGGCGACACCGTGGGTATGCTACAGATAGGCCGCAACCGCATCCAGCGCCTGCCCGAGCCCGTCAACTCGGTCTACGACAACTACGGCTTCGTAATGGACACTGCCGCCGAGTTCGGCTACTGGCTGACGTCGTCCAACGGCCACGCTGTCGTCAACTCCATCCAGGGTCCGCTGCAGGGCGTCGGGCTCTGGGGCCAGGTTATTGACCGCGACGGCAACCCCATCGACGGGGTCGAGGTGTCGGCTATGCAGGACGGCCAGCAGGTGTGCAGCGCCAAAACCAACCTCTTCGGATTCTACCAGCTCTACCTCCTCAACGACCAAAACTACGACATCCGTTTCTACAAAACCAACCACTTCGCCCACTCCGAAAAGGCCAGCACCAACATCCACGACGGCGAAGCCCTGCTGTCGGAAATGCAGCTCGACGCCGTGGTCGACAGCCTGCCGCTCGGCCAGCGCCTCACCTACGAGGACCTGTTCGACTACGACGCATCGACCGAACTCTCGGCCCACGGACGCGACGTGCTCAGGCCCCTCGTCAGCTTCGTGGCCGACAACCCACACCTTGCCGTCGAAATCACCATCTACGACGACCCGACCACCGACGCCGCCTTCAACCGGATGCTCGCCCAAAGCCGCCTCGAAACAATCGAAAAACACCTCCGTAAAAGCCTTCCGGAAAACGTCCGCATAACCCTCAAAAACGGTTCCGAACGCTATTTCGGCAAGCCTTCGGGCTCCAAAAAATCATACGTCGTGGCAATATTGTCGCAGTCCGGCAAGTGATAAATCTTGGTTGTTAATCAATTGAAAATCATTTCGTTCTGCTGGTATAAGCAGACCTCCGGCGACGGCTGTTACCAAAAAAACGAAAAAAAATTTTGCCAATTAAAAAAAACTTAGTACTTTTGCACCCGATTTCAAGAGACGAAATCACGTTTAATCGCTCGGGGTGTGGCGCAGTTGGCTAGCGCACTTGCATGGGGTGCAAGGGGTCGAAAGTTCGAGTCTTTTCACCCCGACGAAAGAAAGCGGAGAGGACCAAAAAGTCCTCTCCAATTTTTTTATCCCTGCCCCAAAATCCAAAGCACTGACTTTCAATAATTTACAAACATTTATTTAACAAACTGGTTTTCAATACAATGGATAGGTTCGGGTCGGGTTTGGTTCGGCCTTACATCGGCCACGCCTCGGCCATGTCGGCCCGGGTTCGACGAAAATCCGAAGCCAAGCCGATAATAACCTGATTCTTAGCCCTATAAGCGCAACGTAAATCTTTTTTGTATTTTAACGTTAATTCCCGTCAATTGACCGTGAATTTTCCGTCAATTAAATTTTTGATAATTGACGGCACATTTACGGCAATTCACGTTTATCTGTTTATAACGTCAATTTCCGTCAATATACCGTGAATTACCAGAAATTAATTCATGATAATTGACGGCACATTTACAGTAATTGACGTTTATATGTTTTTAACGTCAATACCAGTCAATTGACCGTGAATTGCCAGAAATTAATTCATGAAAATTGACGGCACATTCACGGTAATTCACGTTTAAAATGGAAAAGTCGATTACCGTTTCAGGAACTTTTTGGTGGTGGAGCCGGACACGGTGTTGATTCGCAGCACGTAGGAGCCTGCCGGTAGCTGCGAGACGTCGACCGTCGTGGCCACGCCCGAGGCCGGCTGGCGGCTGAGCATACGGCCCGCTGCGTCGAACACTTCGACGCCCTCCAGATGGAACGACGACAGCACCGTCACCGTCCCGCCGTCCGCCACCGCCGGATACACGTTGATATACCTCTCCACCATACCCGCCGAAATCCCGCTGTGCGTCGTATCGACCTGCGTGGTGTCAATCTGTGTCGTGTCAACTTGCGTGGTGTCGAAATAGTTCAGCACCGTGTCAACCGGCACATTCCGCCCCGGTTCAGGCGAGAGTATTGGGAAACAAAGGATAAGCAAATCTTGGTAAGGCCACTCAAACCTCTCCCATCTGTTAACAGGGTCGTAGTGATTATCCATAATCCTGTGATTCATATCGATACGGGGACGTGGCATATATGTATGATATGCTTCGGAATTGCGCAATGTCGACATGACTACATAAAGAGCTTTTCTCCCCACAAAATAACGGTTTTCAACAACGGCCGTATTGCTCTCAATAGTTGTTCCGAAATAGAAAGAATCGGTGATATAAACTGCCGTGTCAAAATAAGTCTCAAAAACCGGCGATACAATTACAGAATTATGGTTACTGTAGGTTGAGTCATAATAAATTATGTATTCTGGGCGAACATTCCTGATGTCACAATATGTTTTCCGTGCAGGCAGAACGTAGTCAGGCCTCGCAAACTGATTGTATGGCGCTTTTGCCACAAGCACCATGCTGTCGCCGATAGGTTTGTATATGCATGTGAATTCTTGCCAATTGGATGTGGATGTATCAATTACAACACTAGAGTAATCAACACTTAATGGGAAAGGTGATATGGCTATGCCATATATTGTTATCCCGGCGGGTGTACTATCGTAATATGTATGCACATTGTAATAATCCAATAGAGATACCAAGGTTCCATCGTGAGAGTAGAGATATGAACTGTCAAATATTACATGATAGGTACCCGAATCAATATCATAACGGTCAAGGAATCCCGGCTGGAAAGGCGTTATTTCCCAGTCAGTGTTTTGTGCCTGCGAAATTGATAAAAAGCAACCGGCAAAAGATAAAATCAATAACAACTTTTTCATGACTAAAAATTTTTACATTAATAACAAACGGAAGAAAGTGTGACTGTTGTAATACCAACAGGGGTATTAATCCAATTGTGTGAAGGATACACTATGTCTGTGTCATATCTATCCGGAACATCTGGGTCTGGAAATGAACTTACCGGTGGTACAGTACGGGGTGTACAACTTGTAACATTACGGAATTTGACCAATTCGAGGTTTGACGATGTCGTATAGCCCGACAATGCCACGTTGATGTTGCCAGGTGACTGAGCCGCAACAGATTGCAAAGCACCTGTACTGGATACCACCATATATTCAGCAGTAAAAGTATATCCAGATAATGACAAATGGAAAAACAAGCTTAGAGGGTTATTTGCATTATCTACGACATCTTGAATGAAGTACACATCGGGATAATTGACACTTATATCTGTTGCATGGTTTGTAACGGTGTATGGGCGTACATCAATCACATAATCCGTAACAAAAGCAGGCCCATTGTGAAAAGAAACAAAAATATTACTGTTCGGTTCCGGTGTTATTGTTATGAAATCGTCAGCGATAAGATTTTTGACCACAGGGGTGTATGCTCCATATACCCACAGATAGTATTTCGTAAAAATACTCGTTGAATACAATGAAGTTGAAAATATGGAATAGGTGATGTTTGTTGGTTTGTCATAAAAACGTCCTGAATTTTGGGATCCTATAAGGTCTGCAGTGGTGACATAGTTGTCGGACACGGCAATATCATAATAGTTTTCATGATTTTTAATATATGTCATCGCCTCTAATGTAAAGGCAGGTGTAGTCATACTTGCAGTACGGGCTTCTAAAACAAAATGGCAAGGAATACTCTCTGGAGCATATTCGCAATCCCCCACCATCACCAAATGAATACTGCTGTCGGCTCTACCATAAAAAGCTTCGATTCTGCGGATGGAATCGAAATTGTAGCCCGAAATCGGATCCACATAGTAATAATCAATCGATGACAACGTACCATTCACCAAATCAGGAACGTAAAAATAACCAAAGATAGCCTTTGTGAATTCCTTTCCGCAGAAATAGGCGTAGCCATTATCAAGAATCTCGAAATCTTTGATTGTTATGTTGTAGATGGCAAATGTTGCTTTGGTAAGAGTTGAAGTATTGGCGTCCCAATAACTAAAACAACTTTTAACATCGTCTTTGTGGTAAACAATAAATTCATCGGTTTGGTACTGCCGAATGATTGTGGCATCCGCAGCAACGCCATCTTCCAACACTTCTGTTTGAGCAATGGATTGGTTTGTGGCAGCAACAAAGAAGATAAGTGCTGCAATTGCAAAGCGTCTCAGCCCTTTGAAAATACTAAATCTTTTCATAATGTGTTAATGTTTGATGGTTAAAAAATTTCTGCAAAGATACGAAAAAAATAAAAAACAAAATATGAAAAACAAAAAAATCTTCACGGAACGACTATTGCCGTTTTTACTTTAACGTTAATTTCCGTCAATTTACCGTAAATTTTTCGTAAAATAAAATTTTTGATAATTGACGGCACATTTACGGCAATTCACGTTTATCTGTTTTTTTAACGTCAATACCCGTCAATTGACTGTGAATTACCAGAAATTAATTATGAAAATTGACGGATTAATTTACGGCCATTTGCTGTGGCTGCCGAGCTTGATGAGGCAACGTTTAAAAAGAACATTACCGTTTTGCTTTTGGGACGGCGTTGAAGATGCGGCAGGCGCCGATGTAGCGTTTGGCGTAGTAGGGTTCGGTGGATTTGGAGACGATGACACCGTTGCCGACTGAGGCGTGGATGAAGCGGAAACGTCCGCTCGTGGTGTCGGCTTCGGTGACGATGCCGGTGTGCCCGACCGCCGAGTGGCTGTGGCGGCCGCCGAAGAAGACGAGGTCGCCGGTGCGCAGCTGGCGGGTGTCCTTGATGCGCTGGCCCACGCGGTACTGTCCGCCGCTGTAAGAGGGCAGGGTGTGGCCGAATTTGAGGTAGAGGAATCGGGCGTAGCCGGCGCAGTCGAACGTCTTCGGCCCTTTGCCGCCGTAGCGGTAGGGTGTGCCGAGGTACTTCATGCCTTCGGCCACGAGCATGGAGCCCGAGTCGGCGACGGCAGTGGCGGCAGGGTAGGGGTACAGCGAACTGACTGATTGGCTCCGACTTTCGAACTGCGACGGCAGGTCGATGTGCCACGCCGGGGCGGGATTGATGCGTTCCTGCGCTGTCAGCGTCCCGGCCGAAAGCAGCAAAAACAAAAGGGCAACAGGGCCGGCAGCGGCAGAGCGCCTCACTGGCTCTCCGGTCTCCATTTTCAGTTTGTCATTCTCCTGTTTGGTTCTTAGGTCCAAGGCCACCACCACGGCCGTGAAAGCCCAGAAGGGGACCGATAGTTTGTCGGTGTCGAGAAAGTTGTTGAACACGCCGTGGACATAGTAGGTGAGCAGGCTCAGGGTGAAAGCCAGCGCCATGTTGGCGGTGCCGCGGTCGCGGGCGGTGCGGTAGACACGCACCCCGGTGGCAAAGGTGGCCATGAACAGCGACACGACAAGCAGCACACCCGGCACCCCCTGCTCGGTCATCGGGCCGATGTATTCGCTGTGGGCGTTGCCGAGGTCGCCGGCGTTGGTACTGATGGTCGAAAGCTGGTAGCTGCGCTGATAGGAGGCGTAGAGGAACTGGTAGGTTCCCGGTCCGCAGCCGAAAATGGGCTTTTCCTTCCACATTCTCAGCGCCGAAGCCCAGCGGTTCAGTCGCTCGAGGTTGCTGGCGTCGGTTGAGATGTTCGATATTGACTTGACTTGTCCAGCCAAGTCGTAGGACGAGTCCTGCTTGTTTTTGCCGAGTTTGTAGAGCACGTCGCTCTGGTAGACGAAAAACACTCCCACCGCGAGGCCGAAAAGCAACATCATCCATTTGACTTTCATGCCCATCTTGACGGCCACGTAGACGGCTATGGCGGCCAAGACGCTGAGCCATGCCGCGCGGCAGTAGCTGAAAAACAGGCCGACCAGAAGCAATCCGAACAGCGCGAACGACAATATCCTCATCCAGCCTTTCGTGTTGCGGCTGAATATGAAGTAGAAGGCGGCAGGCAGGAAGAGCGCTATGGCGCAGCCGTAGGCGGTGTGGTCGTTGTAGAACGGTTTCATGACGCGATGCAGTGTCTGCAGGTCGCTGAAGTTGCCTATGGTTTTCAGCGTGGCGATGAGCACGACGATGATGAGGCCTATGCCGTAGGCCCAGAAAAATTGTGGGATGCGCTCTTTCTTCTTGAAAATCAGCGCGGCGGCGAAAAAGAACGGGGTGACGAACCACACGCGGGCCAAGGTGTATTTGAACGAAACCCAAGGCAGTTCCGAAGTGCAAGATGTCACGACCATCCAGACGAGAGAGATGAGCAGGAGGATGGTGACGGGGTGGCGTATGAGGCCGCCGCCTCTGGCGGCGGCCTCATTGTCCGCGCCTTTATTCGCATAGCGTCGCGCTACAAGCACCCGGAAAAAAAATATCGCCGAGAAGAGCATCATCATAGGCTCCACCGGCATGGAAAGCTGCATTCCCGGCATCAGCGTCATATTGACTGCCAGAGGCGTGAGCATGGCGGTTAGCATCAGTCCGGTCTCGAAACGGAGCACGAACAGCAGCAGACACAATCCGGCAAGCGGCAGGAGAAGCAGATAGTAGTAGTCCTTCGACAGCGCAAAAGTGTTGCCCGCCACGAACAACAGCGTGACGGCCAAGGCAATGATGAGCCCTTTGTTTTTTGCGAAGAACGACTTCATATAACTACCAACTGCAAACTTACAATTATTCCTCTTCCTCTTTTTTTGCGAAAAGCAGCAGACCGAAAATGCACATCACCACAGCCCCCACCGAGCCGAGGACGACTATGAGAAGACGTTTGGGGTAGGCTTTTTTGTCAGCCGGGACGGCCTGGTCGACGGAGTATTTGTAGCTCACCTCCTCGTCCTTGTCGACGGCGGTTTGTGCGGCGCGGGTCTGCAGGTCGGCCAGTTGGTCGCATTCGGCGGCAATCAGGCGGCTTTTCCACTCGCTATTAGGCAGTGCCGACAGCGAGTCGAGGTTGGCTTGCATATTGGCGCAGACTTTCTGCATGACATCGGCGGCGTTCTCGGCGCGGTCGTGGTGTATGCGGTGGCAGAGGGTGTCGTAGTTGGCGGCCATGTAGTTGGCTATGTCTGCCGCCCATTGCGGGTCGACATCGAGCACCGACACCTCGACGCCGAGGAATTCGGTACGCTTGACGGTGATGTTGCTGCGGTATATCTTGTTGGTCTTGTACAGTTTGTGCGGGTCGTCGGCACTTATGCCGTAATGCTCGCGCAGGTTGAAACGCTCGCACACATCGCGCTCCATAGAGGCCGACGAGAGAATCTGGATGGCGTACTCGCAGTCGCGCTCAATGCCGTAGTCCATGAAGTCGAGGCTGTAGTGGTAGCCCATGATGGCTTTCGACAGACGGTTGGAGTTGGTGGGGAAAATGACGGCGGTCGATTTGTAGCGCGGCTTGATGAGAAGCGAAGCCACCAAAGAGGCCACAAGGGCGACGACGAACACCCAAGTCAGCACTTTCCACCAGCGTTTGAAGAATTTGATGGTCGAAGTGTGGTCGAAGTTGTTTCCAATGTTTTGTTCCATATTATTAGTTTTTGTATTCATTAAATAAAAATATAACGTTGCAGTCCGGAAAATATTGTACGGCGACCAATTTTTTTATTTTTTTTCAAAAAAATGAAGAAAAATTTTGGTAGTTTGAAAAAGTGTGTTATATTTGCAGTGTATTAGATAACTAAGACACAAACTTAAAATTGATATAACATGATTGAAATCAAGAATTTAGACTTCGGTTACAAGAACACGCCGGTCTTCAAAAACATCAATTTGAGCTTCAAAGAGGGCTCGATTTACGGCCTTTTGGGCGAAAACGGAGTTGGAAAAACCACGCTTTTGAAAATTATTTGCGGGTTGCAGCATCCCACTACTGGAACGGTGACGCTGGACGGCTTCAAATGCTCCGACCGCGAGCCGGATATGCTCAAAAACATATTCTTCCTGCCCGACGAGGTACAGCTGCCCGAATCTTCCACCCCTCAACGCTACGTGGATGAGCTGGTACCGTTCTACCCGCGTTTCGCGCAGGGCACTTTCCTACACATGATGCAGGAACTCGAGGTGGAACCGGGCCGCAGGTTCCGCGAAATGTCGTTCGGTCAGCAGAAGAAGTCGCTCATAGCCTGCGCCCTGTCGCTGGGTACGAACTATGTGCTGCTCGACGAACCCACCAACGGCCTCGACATTCCGTCGAAAGCGCAGCTGCGCTCGATTTTGTCGAAACGTATGGATGACAACACTACGATTATCATTTCGACACATCAGGTCAAAGATGTCGAAAATCTGATTGACCCCATCGTGATTTTGACTCACAACGATGTTCTGCTCGATGCTTCGGTCGAGAAAATCACGAGCCGTCTGTTTTTCGAGTACGGCGGACCTTCGCGTCCCGAAGCCCTCTACAGTGAGCAGTTGCCTGGCGGCTGCATGAATGTGCTGGTCAACACCGACGGCGAGGAGAGCAAGGTCAACATCGAGGCCCTGTTCAACGCCGTGCTGCACAACCCGAAACGTGTCAAGGAACTAATGAACGAATAACGCAAAAAATAGGAGATTAGTATATGAAAAACAAAAATTTTGAATGGAACCGTTTTTGCAAAGTCGTCAAAAAGGACTTTCGTAACCTCTGGCCCATGTTCGGCCCCACGATGCTGATTCTGGCGGCGTTGCCTTTTGCGGTGTGGTTGTTTATGGCTGTCATCAACCGCGATATGGCCCTTCACCCTGACATTCGTCTGATGATGATTGAAGGTGTGGCAATGTTGGCTGCCATCATGGCACCTTCGCGTATGTACCGCACATGGAACCTTCGCAACAAAGGCATCTATTTCGCGATGTTGCCGGCCTCAAAACTCGAGAAGTTCTGCAGTGCGCTGCTGTTCTCGCTCATCATTTGCCCGCTGGCGGTTTTTGTCGGCAGCATGGCCCTTGATATGTTCCTCACCGCACTGCCTTTCGGCCCGTGGCGTGAGTGGCTCTGGCAGGGCGAGGCGGGATTCCCGTTTACTGCGAATATGTCGTTCTTCGAGAATATGGCTGTATCTGGCGAGGGTGCCGAGATGTTCAGCTATTACGGTCCGCTGTGGATTGTAGCTTGCTGGATAAGTTACATAGCTTCGGTGCTGATGTTTGTTTTCACCTCCACGCTTTTCAAATGCCACAAAGTACTGTACACTTTCCTGTGCCTCTACCTTATCGAGTTTGTAATCAGCATTATACTTATCCCTGTCTTCATCGCTATTTTCACCAACACCGACTTGATGGAGTGGCTTTACGACACCTTTGTCTGTAACGACCCCAAAGTCATGTTCAACTGGATTTTCTGGTCCAGCATTGTGTTCGACGTCATACTGACAGGCCTCTTTGGCTGGCTCAGCTGGCGCAGACTTAAAAAGATGCCATACTAAAATGAGAAAAGAAAGGAGGAATGAAAGATGAAAAACATTGACACACGAAATATAAAAAGACATGGCATCAGCCTTTTTTCCCTATTTACTTTATCCTTTTTGCTTCTAACTGCCTGCGACGACAATACTAAGGTGAAAATAGTTTACGACCATCAGGAACGATACAGCGTTGGCGACGCTACCATAGAGCAGCCGGTGAGCAAGATAAACATCGACTGGTACGAGGGCATGGTCAGCATTAGGTATTCCGACAGCAATGTATTTCGTATCAGAGAGGATAGCGACAGCGTCCTAACCGACAGTCTCCGAATGCGCTATTGCGTGTCCGATGATGGCGTACTGGACATCAACTTCTGCCAGAGCGGCACCTACCGCCACGGACAGCTGCTGCTGATAAACAAACGGCTTTGGATTGAGGTGCCGCACGATGCCAAACTCGACGATATAGAAATTGACATGGTGGGAGGTTTAATCTGTTACGACAGCGTCTGGTGCCGCGATCTGACCCTCGATGTGGTAAACGTCGCAACCACCATGTGGACACCCACGCTGCCCGACGAGATAGATGTCGACGCCGTGAAAGCCACGCTCAGGCTCTATGTGCCGACTACGTCAGGCATGACGATAGAGATGGACGGTATCAAAACCAGTATAGACAGCGAACTGCCCGTACGCAAGGATGGGAAGAATACGACCATCATAGGCGACGGCCGCTGCAAAATTGACATGGATGCCGTGAGCAGCTCGATTTATATCAATGAACTAAAAAACGAATAATCATGAAAAAGACATCATTCATAGCCATTGTTGCAGGACTGATACTATGCGGGTGCAGCCACAGGCAGTCCGTCGACGAAACCATCGTGACCGACCGCTACACGCTACACATGCAGGACCTCAAAACATGGAATGCTGCCAACGATAGGAACGTGAAGTCTATTTACTACTACTCGGAAGATACCGTTATATTCAGCAACTCTGTGCCAGAGATGGCTTACTTCCTCGTGTCGCACCACGGCCTCGACACCACCACCATGTATTGGTTCAACCAGGATAAAAGGATATTCTTGCCAAAATACATCTACACCCTTTCCGATAGCGATACTGCGCAGCCCGAGCCCGACGACTACACCCCTCTGCTGCAGGCACTTGTTGACCGCGGAATCCTGCGCACCGACACCACCTGTAAGCCGCTGAAACTTTTGGTCATTTCCGACTCGGCCAAATTCGAGGCTTCTCTTCCTGCCTATGTTGAGGACAACAATTCCACCGTGAACAACATAGCCTCGATGGTGACTCAATTGAGGGAGCACTATCGTATGCCCGTGTCGGTTGGTCCAGACATCGATATGTGGAAACTGCTTACGTGTGACTATTGGCTGGGCAACAACTGGGTGAAGGACAGCCTTTGGCTCGACGAACATGGCCTCGGCATTGTTCCCGACCCGCAGGGTCGCCAGATGAGTATCGTAACTTTCAACCGTGCCAAAGGAAAAATTTAAACCGCTAAATTAGAAAACAATACTATGGAATTCAAGAGACAAAAACCAATATACCAGCAAATCGCCGAGACATTGTGCGACAGGGCATTGTCGGGCGAGTGGGACGCCGACGGACGCATACCGTCGGTGCGCGACGTGGCCGCCGACCTCGGCGTCAACCCCAACACCGTCATGCGCTCGTTCGACAGCCTCCAACAGGCCGAAATCATCTACACCCGGCGCGGCATGGGCTACTATCTGGCCGCCGACGCCAAAACGAAAATACTTGAGCGCTACCGCCGCGAGTTCCTTGAGGAGGACCTGCCGGCCATCCGCCAACGTATGAAATTTCTCGGCCTCGACCCATCCATTTTTATGGAATGATAAATAATGTTAAAAGGGAAATAAAACCGTAAAAACGACGTTATAATTTAAAATCCAGATCGCATGAAAAAATCCATTTTGTTCGCATTACTGCTCCTCTTTGTAGGCAGCGCCTCATTCGCCCAGATCGGCATAGGCGGCGAAAAGAATACAAAATCGACTGACCTGTCGGCTGCTGTGCCGGTCGACAAGAAAGTCGTCATAGGCCACCTCGACAACGGATTCACCTACTACATCCGCGACAACAAGAAGCCCGAGGACCGCATCCAGTTCCGCCTCGTGTCGAACGCCGGCTCCATCCTCGAGCGCGACGACCAGCAGGGCCTCGCGCACTTCTGCGAGCACATGGCCTTCAACGGAATCAAGGGCTACCCCCACAACGAGATGATTAAAAAGCTTCAGGAGCATGGCATCGAGTTCGGCCGCGGCATCAATGCCTACACCAGCTTCGACCAGACCGTTTACTACGTCGATATGCCCGCCAGCGACCCCGAGATGGTCAAGATGGGTATTGAGATTCTCGACGGCTGGGCCGGCAACATCCTGTTCGACCAGAAGGAAATCGAGAGCGAGCGCGGCGTCATCCACGAAGAGTGGCGCGGCGGCGTGGGGCACGGCGACCGTATGCGCAAGAAGACTTTCCCCATCGTTTTCGAGGGCTCGCTGTATGCCGACCGTATGCCTATAGGCAAGGAAGAGGTCATCATGAACTTCGAGCGTCAGTCCATTGTCGATTTCTTCAACGACTGGTATCGTCCCGACTTGCAGGCTATCGTCGTGGTCGGCGACCTGCAGAATTTTGAGTATGAAGGCAAGAAAGGCGCCAAGGCCATGGAACAACGTGTGCGTGACGTTTTCAGCTTGCATGCCAAGGCTGTCAGCCCCAAGCCGCGTCCGGTCTTCACCATCAGTGGCAACAAGGAGCCCCTCGTCGCCATCGCTACCGACAAGGAAGCCACATCGACCGGCATGATGTTTATCTGGAAGCACCCTAAAGCTCACGTCGGCACCGTCGGCGACTACCGTCAAGGCCTCATCAATTCACTTGTTATCAGGATGATAAACGAACGTCTCGGCGAAATATGCGAGAAAGCCATCGCCCCCATGATGTATGCCGGTGCTGGCCACAATGGCTTCATAGCCCGCTATGTGCGCGAGGCTGACGATTTCGTCCTCAGTTGCTCTCCCAAGGAAAATCGTATCGAGGATGCCGCCGCCATGTTGCTGGCCGAGATGAAACGGCTTGACGAACACGGATTCCTCCAAACCGAGCTCGACCGACAGAAAGACAACCTCATTTCCTGGTACACCCGCAGCGCCAAAGAGGCCGACAAGACCGAGAGCAACGACTTGGCCGACGAATATACACGCCACTTCCTCGAGGGCGAGGTTATCCCCGGCATACGCCAGGAGTGGAAGTACGCCAAGGAATTCGTTCCCGAAATTACTCTTGAGGAATGCAACCGTACCATAGCCAGCTGGATTACTGACGAAAACATGGTGTTCTACCTCACCGCCCCCGAGCGCGAGGGCTACCGTGTGCCTGACGAGGCTGCGGTGCGTAAAATCATCGCCGACAGCAAAAAAATCAGCACCGAACCATGGGTTGACACCTTCCAGGACAAGCCCCTCTTCACCGACGAGGTACCTGCCGTCACACCCAAAGTCACCAAGGAAAACAATGTGCTCGACTATAAAGAGTACACCTGCCCCAACGGTGTGCGTTTTGTGGTAAAAAAGACTAATTTGAAGGCTGACGAGATTGTCTTCGTCGGAGAATCCTTCGGTGGCACCTCTCTTTACAGTGATGAGGACTATTTCCTTGCCGCCAATACCGCCAGCCTTATCCGTGCTTCCGGCATCGCCGACCTCACGTCGACACAGCTTTCCAAGAAGCTCAAGGGCAAGAATGTGGCTGTCATTCCTTACATTGATGACGAGGTGCAGGGCTTCACGGGTACCTGTGCCCCGCAAGACCTCGAGAGCGCCCTCCAGCTCCTCAATCTCTATTACACGGCTCCCCGTAGCGACAAGGATGTTTTCGACCGCAATATCGAACAGTTGAGAAGCTCAATCAAACTGGTGGTCGATAATCCCCAGGTGGCTTTCTCTGAGACCTGCTACCGTACCATCTACCCCGAGGATAAGCGCCTCATCGTCGTTCCCACGGAGAAGCAGATCAATACCCTCGCACCCGACCGTGCAATGCAGATTTTCCGTGAGCGTTTCCACGATGCCTCCAACATGGTCTTCATCTTCGTGGGTAACGTCAGCGACGACGATGTCGCTCTCATTGCCCGCTACCTCAACCACCTGCCCGCCGACGGCAGCCAGAAGAACGAGAAGTACATTGACCGCACCGCCAAGTTCGCCCAGGGCATTGTCCACGCTGAGGCCGTCAAGGGTATCGAGCGTCAGGGTAAGTTGCAGATTTATGGAGAAATGAACGTCGATGCTAAGGATATAGATGATCCCCAAACAGGACTCGCTATACAGGCACTCAGCAATGCCCTCGAGATTACCCTCCTCGAGGAGGTTCGTGAGAAGAACGGCGACGCCTATACCCCCTCGGTGGGTCTGTGGAGTCAGATTATTCCTTCCGCACAAGTCGCCTGGAAGTTCTCCATCG
>CADCPQ010000023.1 GCA_902803395.1 uncultured Bacteroidota bacterium | reverse complement strand
CTGTCGAGGCCTTTGGTGAGCACGAGCTTCGAGATGCTGTCGGGGTTTTCGAGCACCTGCTTGTGGCTGGTGGCCGAGCCGATGGAGGTGACGATGCCTTCGCCAACGCGGGCGAGGATGGTTTCTTCGCCGGCGCCGCCGACGAGCTGCTTGATGTTGGTGCGCACGGTGACGCGGGCCTTGGCTATGAGCTGGATGCCGTCCTTGGCCACGGCGGCGACAGGAGGCGTGTCGATAACTTTGGGGTTGACCGAAGTCTGCACGGCCTTGAGCACGTCGCGACCGGCGAGGTCGATGGCGGTGGCGGTCTTGAAGTCGAGGTTCATGTTGGCCTTGTCGGCGCTGATGAGGGCGTTGACCACGGAGTTGACGTGGCCGCCGGCGAGGTAGTGCGCCTCAAGGTCGTTTTGCTTGATTTTCAGGCCAGCCTTCGAGGCGGAAATCATGTTGTTGACGATGACCGTCGGAGGCACTTTGCGGAAACGCATGAAAACCAGCTGGATAAGTGACGTGTGCACTCCGGAGATGAGGGCCTGGAACCATATTCCGATGGGAACGAGGTAGAGAAACAGCACCAAGAGGATGATGCACAGAACGACGATGAAAATTGTTGCGGTTGGCATAATTGTTTGATTTTAAGATTATTGGTTGCTGGGCTGATTGTTTTCGTCGAAACGGTTGTCGTCGCACTGGCAGACGTCGATGCGGTAGCCGTCGACGGCCACGACCTCGATGGCGGTGTCCTGTTCGATGAAACGGTTGATGGCGTGGACTTCGACCAACTGGCCGTCAATCAGGGCTTTGCCAGTCGGTGCGAGGCGCGCCACGGTGACGCCACGGGCTCCGACGCTGACGGCGGCCGAGTCGATTTGGTTGACTTTGCTGTCGGACTCCTCGTTGAGGCTGAATTTGTTCCAAGTCTTTGATTTCATGAGTATTGCGAGCAGGATGCCGCAAGCCACGGCACTGCCCACAAGGACTATGGTGCCCCAGGTTGTGCCGTAGGCCACGAAGGTGCGCCAAACGCCGAAGACGATGAGGCCGATTCCGAACAGTCCGGCCACGCCGCCGGGCAGGGCCACTATTTCGAGCGTCAGCAGGATGAGGCCGACGGCAAGAGCGATGATTATCAGTGTAAGGTCCATGGTATGAGTGTTTTATCTAACGATTTCGGATGTGAGCTGTTTGTCGAGCAGTGCGGTGTGCATAGGCAGCAGGGTGTCGTAGCTGCCGTTCTTGACCACGCATTTGCCGCGGCAGTGGACGAGTATGGCGCACTGCTCGGCCTGGTCGATGGTGTGGCGACAGATGTCGACCAAAGCCTTGATGACGTAGTCGAAGGTGTGGACTTCGTCGTTGTGTAGCACCAGCTTGCAGCCCTCGTCCTCGAGGGTGGCAGCGTCGGCTTCGAACTGCGGATTTATCTGTGGTTTGTCGATTTCCATGATTCAGTTCACATTATTAATAAGTACTGCGGCGTGTGCTCCGATGCCCTCTTCGCGGCCTTCAAAACCGAGGTGCTCGGTGGTGGTGGCCTTGACTGACACTTGTGATATGTCGAGGCCGAGAGTGCGAGCAATGGTCTCGCGCATACTGTCGATGTAGGGGCGCAGCTTTGGGCGCTGGGCGCAGACGATGGAGTCGATGTTTTCGATGGTGTAGCCGTTGTCGCGCAGCAGCTGGTTGCATTTGGCGAGCAGAATCTTGCTGTCTATTCCCTTGAGCGACGGGTCGTTGTCGGGGAAATGCTGGCCGATGTCGCCCAGTGCGGCGGCGCCGAGCATGGCGTCGCAGATGGCGTGGAGCAGCACGTCGGCGTCGGAATGGCCCAACAGGCCGTGTGAGTGTTCCACGCGGACGCCTCCTATCCACAGTGGCAGGCCGGGTTGGAGCTGGTGCACGTCATATCCAATGCCGATTCTCATTGCGCGTTGTTTTTGTCAGGGGCCATATTGAGAGTGATAGATATGCGGAAGGTGTTGGTCAGCGGGTTGTTGCCGAGCAGGGTGGTGGGGACGAGGTAGGAGAAGTCGAAGTTGAACACGTTGTAGCGCAGTCCGGCGCCAAGGGTGAGGTATTGACGGCCGCCTTTGTTCTCATGCTCAAAGAAATAGCCGGCACGGATGGCGAAAGTTTCGGCGTACCAGTATTCGGCTCCGGCCGAAATCTGTATCTCCTGCAACTCCTCGGTCAGGCCGCCGGGTGCGTCGGCAAACGACATGAACGCGCCCTCGATGACGCCGATGCTGTTGTAGCGGGCCGGGTCGAAAGGTATGGGGCGCGACGGAACGAGCAACTTGTTGAAGTCGAGCAGCACGTTGACTTTGTTGTAGTCGTCGATGGTGTTGCTGTAGCGGCCGCCGATACGGATGTTCGAGGGTAGGAACTCCTTGTCGTTGTCGTCGTCGGAGTAGGAGAGCTTGTTGCCGAGGTTGCTTATCAGCGCGCCGAAAGCGACCTCTTGCTTTTTGTCGACCTGGGTGGTGTAGTAGATACCCACGTCGGCAGCCAGCGACACGCCGGCGTGGGTGGTGGTTACGCCGGCCTCGTTCGACACATCCTGCCCGTTGGTGAGGTCGGAGGTAATGAAGCGTCCGGTGGCACCGAGCGAAAGGTTGTCGGTGAGTTTCATGGCGTAGGTGATGTCGAACGCGAACTCGTTGGGGCGCATGGTGCCGATGACCTCGTTGTCGATGTTGGTGTTTGATATCTCGCCGAGCGAGAAATAGGTGAGGCTGGCGGCGGCAGTGGAACGGTCGTTGATGCGTGTGTAGCCTCCGAGAAAGAGCAGGTTCATGTCCCAGACCTGCAGTTTGCGCAGCCAGGGGGTGTAGGTGGTGCTGATGCCCCAGTCGCCGTCGATGAAAGCGAACTTGGCGTTGTTCCAGTGGCTTGAATAGCAATCGGGCTCCGAAGCGACACCGGCGTCGCCCATGGCGCTCGAAATGGCGTCGGGAGCAATCATGATGATGGGTATGCCGGTCGAAATGTAGTTTTTCTCGTTGTTCATGACCTGTCCGCCGACGTTGACTTGAGCGACAGCGGTTCCGGCCAGGCCGAGGGTGATGCACAATGCTATGGTTCGAATCAGTTTATTCATACCTATTAAAACGCAGAAAGTTTGGAATTATTATGTGGATTGTTATTTTTTAACACATTTTGTATTTGCCGTCAGGATTTCGCCGTCGTCGGTGGTGATCAAAAACCGTGCCACGTATATGCCGTTTGGCACTTTTGATCCATTGTGGGTGGTGTAGTTCCACGTCACGGGACCCACGACGTAGCTGTCGGGGTCGGGCTCCAACTCGAAATCGCTCACGCTCTGCCCGAAGATGTCGAATATTTGCAGCTGGATGCGTGTCACCTGTTTGGGACAGTTGATTTGCAGCGAGAAAGATGTCGACTCGGAAGAGGGGTTGGGGTAGCACGAAGGCGATACTGCCACGGCGGTGTCGCTCGACCGCACGATAAACGAGATGGATGCCGAGTTGGAGTAGTTGAATATGTTCCAGGCCTTGAGCTCGATGGTGTGCCGGCCGGGGGCGATGTCCTTAAGCTGGTAGTTGATGGTGCCGCCGCGGCTGTCGGCCAGGTCGGTCTCGTAGAAGTCGTTGAGAACCATAACGCTGTTGCCGTTGCCGTCGAGGGTGGCAGTTATGTCGTGTCCAAGGCCGCTGCCGACGGCGTTGATTCCGACGCTGTCGAAGAGCAAAGCGTAGATGCTTGGGTTCTCGTCGGTTATGCCTCCGTCGCGGAAAGTTGTGTCGTTGATGAAGAGGCGTATCGAGGGCCGGGTTTCGCCAATGTCGGCACTCTGGTCGAGTCCGCCGAACATCAGGCGGCTGTATTGGCCGGCGGCGTCGCTGTTGCCGCTTCGTGCGTAGTGGCTCAGTTTGCCGTAAGCGTATTGGTAGGCCACGTCGCGCGGGACGATGAACGAGTACTCGAAGCGTCCGCCGCGAACCGAGTCGATACCTTTGTATAATATGCTTTTCTGCTGTGTGAAATAGAGTTCGGTGCCGGGGTTGTCGTTGGCGAGGGTGTGGGTGCGCATTTCGCGGTCGAACACTATCGGGTATATCACCCCGTCGAAATCGCTCTCCAGTTCACCGTCGGCGTTCCGGATTTCTCCGCTGATTTTAACCCGCGACAGAACCATGGCCGAGTCGTTGCCGGTGTCGCTCACCGCCGAGTCGTTGATGTGTGTGACCACGACATTGTTTGTCGGGAAACTGAGTTTCAGCGCCGGGTCGCCGAGCAGCGATATGGAATGCGAGACTGCGGTGCGGTTTTTGCTATAGCGGAGGGCTTCGCCTATTGTGTTGGCAGGGTTGAGCGACGAGAGGCACACGTCGGTGTTGAATGACTCGGAGTGTCCAATCTTGCGTGTGGCGCTAACGACGGCGATGCCGCCACCTTGAGCCAGCATGAAGGCCTCGGCTCCGCTTATGTCGTCGGGCTGGTCGAATCTGCCAAAAGTGCAGGTGCTGGTGACAAGGAATGACAATTTGTCAGTGTTGGCATAGTTGCTTATGTCGTCGAGTTCGATGAATCGCTCGGTGCCGATATATGTTGAAGAGCCATGTCCAATGTAGTTGATTAACAAGCATCCATAGTCCATGCGGCGTTTCAGGGCGTTGTCCACGTCGGGGTAGTACGAACCGATGGCTCCTGAGCTCTGGACATACGAATCGGCATATATTTTGTCAATGTTTAAATGTGGATAAAGGGCTTTGATGAGTCGCGAGGTGTGTTCCGACGAGTGAGCGAAAGAGGTGTCGCCGGCGCTGCCGGGGTCGGCGTCGTCGGCCAGCATGGTGATGTAGTTGCGCCAATCGCCACGACAGTTGTCGGCCGACAAATCGCGTTTATTGACGTAGCCTATGATTTTGTCGACCAGGTGGTTGGCTTCGTCGACCGACTTTGCGGGCAGACGTCCGATGGCGACATCGATTTTTTCGCTGGTGCTGCCGAATTCGTTGAGGTCGAGGTAGCCGAACATATCGTCGCTGCAATACGAAGTGCCCTCGTCGTCGAACGAGTAGGCCGATTCATAGGTGACAACCGACGGGATTTGGATGCCGAGCAGGTTGCGGTGGTCATAGGTGCCTTTGCCGAACAGCAGCAGATACCGAGGGCGTTCAGCGCTGTCGCGACGTGTCATGTTGCGAAGCAGGCTGCGGATGGCTATCGGGTCCTGTTTGCCAGAAGAAAACTCGTTGAACACCTGCTCCGGCGTGACAATCAGGGTGCTGAGGCCGTCGTTGATGGCGTGAAGCGAGGCTATCTGCCCCGCCTGCTCCAAAAACATCGGATTTGCAACGACGACATATTGCGCCGCGGCGCAACCGGTAAGGTCTTGATTGTCAACAACTGATACCGAAGTAGGGGAGAGGTGGACCGAACCGTTGAACGCTATGTAGGTGGCGGGCGAGTCGACCGAGTCGGCAAACCACGTTCCTGTGCCGTCGCTGACCACTTCAAGTTCGACGGTGACGCCGTCGGTGCGCCAAACGCGGAGAGAGGAGGGTGCGCCGGCGATTTTGAACTTCAAGGGACGCTCTCCAGCGACTTTCGAAGTGCGGATAAACATCTGGCTACCAGCATAGTTGAGCGGCACCTCGGCGTTGACTTCGATGTAGTCGAGGTAGCCGGTGGCGGTTGGCTCGCGATAGCCATAGGTAATCGCAAAATCGGCCCGTGCGGTGTTGTTTGGGGCGAACTCCTCGAGCACCGTGCGGTATTTCGAGCTGGGTTCGATGGTGCTGATGACCATTTCGCTGTTGCAAGCAACTGTGAACGTGGATGTTGTTGAGGAGATACTGGCCAAAGCATAGCGGCATTTCAGATTGGTGCCGCTCACCGGCGCCGATGGCAGTCCGAGACTGACATTTCGGTTTGGCACGGAATTTGTATATTTCTCACCGAGCCAAACCTGTCCGGTTTTGTAGATGTTGACGAGGTCGTTGTTGTGGTAAGCCACTGCCGTGTAGGTATTTACAACGTCGCACTCTCCGTCGGGCAATGGCTGCGTGGCAATACGGAGCGGGGTAGCGGGAGCGTTGGTGGTGATAAAATAGTAGTTGAGGTTGGAGTAGGCGTGGCGTCTGAGTTCAAAACGCTGGTCGCCAGAGTGATAACGCCATGCGTCGCACCCCTCGCCGTAGAAAAGTAGGCCGTCGCCCGAGTCGAAAATGCCGTTGTCGTTGCGGTCGTCGATGTCGACAGCCACCGGCTGCAGGCCTTCAATCGGAGTGGCGGCGTTGCTTTCGGCCAGCATGAGGCCGTCGCCGCCGTAGAGCGCGATGGAGTCGACAGGACGGCCTGCCAATTGTGGAACATCGGCCGTAGTAATGCGGTAAACGCCTGATTCCTTGATGCCTAACTTCCACCAATGGCCCTGACTCAGCACCGAATGCTGGACGTTTTGCGCCGACACCGATAGCGTGGCCGCGAGGAGAAGCAATATTGACAGTTTTTTCTTCATAAACTTCTATAATTAACGCGCAAAAACATATTTTATTTTACCGAGCCGATAATTTTTTGTAAAATTTCGTTCCTGGAAGAAGACAAAAATGGTCCGGATTTCTGTAACTATTTTAGAATCAAGTAGTTGTAAAATTTAACATAACCATTTGATTCTATGATAGTTAGATAGGTTCGGGTCGTATTTGGGTCGGCCTTACATCGGCCTTGGTTTGCTCCATAAGGTCGCGGGCCTGCAAGCAGGCAGCGGCTGGGTCCGAGCAAAGGCTGTTTTTTGGGCGACGGACACCCGAATTACGGCCGACGAAACCCTGTTTTCGGGGCGAGCCGGCACCGGCTGAAACCTTGCTCGATTATGGCGAAAATACCCTTTTTCTGCGTTGCGCAAAAGGGTCGATTTTTTGAAAATCAGGGCCTCTGAAAACGGTTCTGAAGCGGTTCGGAGGCGTTTTGTTGAAAAAATAAGTTACTGATTCTATGTATTTTATAAAATATTTTAAAGAAAAGTTATGCCATATCTGAAAAAAATCGTAATATTGCCTTTCAAATTTAGGCGAATTATGTTCAAGAATATGATAAGACAAAACTTGAAAAAATGGGCTCTTGCGGGTGCCCTCCTGATTGCCGCCTCGGGCGTCAGTGCACAGGATATAGGCTTCTCGCAGTTCTACGCCAATCCCCTTTATCTCAACCCGGCTTTCGCTGGCACAAAAATTGCGCCGCGCATCTCGTTGACCTACCGCGCCCAATGGCCCGGATTGGCAAGCCCTTTCACCACAGTGTCAGCTTCTTATGACCAATATTTTGTCGACCTGCACGGCGGTGTCGGCGCCTTTGTAATGACTGACCGCGTCGGCGACCACGGTATGCTGACCAGTTCGATGGTGGGCTTGATGTACGCCTTCCAGTTCCAAGTGGCCCACGACATCTACATCAGCGCCGCATTGCAGGCATCGCTTGTGAACACGGCCGTCAACTGGGACGAAACCCGTATGCGTTTCCCCGACCAGCTCGACCCCAGTGGCAACTACGGCTTTATTAATCAGACTCAGGCCACAGCACCTGAAAACATGAGCCATATGTACCCCGATTTCTCGGCAGGTGTGATGGCTTTCAGCTCCTACTGGTATGGAGGTTTTGCGGTGTCGCATTTTCTCATGCCCGACCAGGGTTTCTATTCGGAAGACCCTGTGGCTATGAAGTTTACGGTCCACGGCGGCGGCTTGATCAACGTTTCCGAAGACGCTCGGCGCACCTCGTCGCTTGGCCTCGCCACTCCCATCATCTCGCCCAACATGATTTACCAGTATCAGGGCGGCCAACATTATTTTAATTACGGCCTCTACCTCGACTGGATGCCTTTCATGGTCGGTCTCTGGTACCGTCACGGTTCGGTCAACTCCGACGCTTTCATATTCCTTGCCGGCCTGCAATTCAACAGCTTCAAGGTTGGATACAGCTACGACGTAACAGTGTCAAAACTCGCGAACAGCACGGCTGGTGCCCACGAAATTACTTTCGGACTCATGCTCCCGGTACCCGAGAAGAAAAAGAAGTACCGCGCCG